>NZ_JBNKYW010000050.1:0-14282 GCF_050301095.1 Roseibium sp. | reverse complement strand
CCGGAGGACATCGGCATGCCGACGGCCATGGCCTGCGCCCCGCCGCCGGAAGGACCTGCACCGCCACCAGAAGAAACACCGCCACCGAGAGGATTCTGACCGCTGCGGATCTTGTCCATCAGTTCGCCCGGATCGGGCAGGTCGGCGGCATAGGCAAGACGTACGAGCACCATGTCGGCGGCCGCCAGAGGTTTGGAGGACGCATGGACTTCCTGGACACCCGCCAGAAGGATCTGCCAGGCGCGTGATAGCAGGCGGACGGAAATCTTTTCGGCGAACTCCCGCCCCCGGCTCCGTTCCGCCTCGGTGACGGACGCTTCGTCCGCCGACTTGGGCGCAACCTTGATGCGGGTGACCAGGTGGGTGAAATCGGCCAGATCGGTCAGCACGACCGCCGGGTCGGCGCCGACTTCATATTGTGCCTGCAGTTCGCCAAGCGCCTCCTCTATGCGTCCGGCCATGATGTGGCCGAAGAGATCGATCACCCGGGCCCGGTCGGCCAGTCCCAGCATCTGGCGCAGGTCGTCCGCCTCGATGGCCCCGGCTCCGTGGGCCATGGCCTGGTCGAGCAGGGAGAGCGAATCGCGCGCCGAGCCCTCGCCTGCGCGGGCGATCAGCATCAGCGCTTCGTCGGAAATCTGAATGTTTTCGGCATCCGAGATCCGCCGCAGCAGGCCGATAAGCTTGGATTGCTCGATGCGGCGCAGGTCGAAGCGCTGGCAGCGGGACAGAACGGTGATCGGAACCTTGCGGATTTCCGTGGTCGCGAAGATGAATTTCACATGTTCCGGCGGCTCTTCCAGGGTCTTCAGAAGACCGTTGAAGGCGGCGTTCGACAGCATGTGCACTTCGTCGATGATGTAGACCTTGTAGCGCGCCGTTGCCGGGCGGTAGCGGGCGGCGTCGATGATCTCGCGAATATCGCCAATGCCGGTGTGGGAGGCGGCGTCCATCTCGATGACATCGACATGGCGGCCTTCCATGATCGCCCTGCAGTGCGTGCCTTCCTCGGTAAGTTTCACCGTCGGCTTGTCGGCAACGCCGGGCACTTCGTAATTGAGGCCACGGGCCAGGATGCGGGCGGTGGTGGTCTTGCCGACCCCGCGCACCCCGGTCAGCATCCAGGCCTGGGCGATGCGTCCGGTGTCGAACGCGTTTTCCAGCGTCTGCACCATCGGCTCCTGGCCAACCAGGTCCTCAAAGGTCCTGGGGCGGTATTTACGCGCAAGAACGCGGTACGCCCCGTCGTCGGCAGCCGGTTTGACCGCACCCTGATCCACCATCAACCCGGGCGCTCCGCCGTCGCCATTATCGGAAAAACCTGTCTCGTCCATGAGCTGCACCATACCGATTTTTTCGGAAAGTGGGACGGGCTTTTGAAAGTTTTTCTGTGTGTGGTTCGAGATGCCGCCGGAAGCGGCGTGCGGTGCCTTGCCTAGCTCGAAAACTTGTCCGGCATCAGGAAGCTTTTACGCGCCCTGTCCGAGCCGAGCCGGCCCGGCGAATACCAGGTTTCCATCAACGACCGGGAGGTGAGATCCGGGTTCTTCTCCAGGAATTCGTCAAAACTTTCATGGGGCGTCGCCGCCATGCGCTCTGAGAGGAGACTGAGAAAGGCCAGGGTCACCGTCGCGTTGAACTTGTCAGCCGCGCCCGCCTTCGCGGCGATGGCGCGCAAGGCGGAACCGAACCGGAAGGCCGCCTCCAGAAACTCGTAGCGCTGCAGCATCTGGCAGGCAACGCCGATGTGGTCGACATGGCTGAAGCCGCGCGCGTCGAGGCTCCGGGCCTCGAACCGCTCCGTCATCTCACCGTATTTCTCAGTCAACGTCATGGCCGCCCTCCTTCAGCCTGTGGCTGTCGGATGCCTCCAGGTCGAGGTCATAGACGCTCTTGAGCTTCCGGATCTTTTCCAGTGTTTCTTGTGAAAACGGCGGTTTGTTTTCAAAGGCATGCAGCGTCATGCCTTCGATCAGGTCTCCGAGGGAAAGGTCCAGATGTTCGGCAAGGCCTTTCATGACCTTGAGAAGCCGCTTTTCCAGGCGCACGCCCGTTTGCACACGTTCAATAGACTTTTTCATTCTATTATATTGGTAACAATGTACCAAAATGTCAAATTGGCGGCATGACAAACGCGCAACACAACGAAAAAAGCACCGAGGAAATCCATCGGTGCTGATCAAGACAGTGCAGACTGTTGAGGGTGGGAGGCTGGCACGGCGACCCGTGCCGAGGCTCGTTAGGGCTGCTTCCTTCCGGACCTGACCCGGTTGGCGAGTGGCTCGTCCACCACCAACCTCCCGAGGGCCTTATATCAGAAGCCCCCAGGGGGTTGGCAAGGGGGCGCGCAAGGTTTTTTACTGGCCGGGAAATCGCGCTCGCCAAGACCCCGGCGAAGCGTGTAGCCTTGGCGCAAGAATTGTTTGGAGCCAGTCCATGTCATCCTTTGCGCTCAATCCCCGGCTGGAAGGCGACAGCCATTTCGTGACCGATCTTCCGCTGTCGACAGTCCGGCTGATGAAGGACGCCAATTATCCATGGCTCCTGCTGGTTCCGCGCAAATCGGATCTTGTCGAGGTTATCGACCTCGATGAGGCCGACCAGCAGCAACTGATGCGGGAAATCGTGCAGGCGAGCAGCATCCTCAGGGAAGTTTCCGATTGCGAGAAACTGAATGTCGGCGCGCTCGGCAATCAGGTCTCCCAACTGCATGTTCATGTCATCGGCCGGTTCCGTGACGATGCTGCCTGGCCCGGTCCGGTCTGGGGTGCCGTCCCCGCCAAAGCCTATGACCATGAAAAGGCCGAACACCTGATCGAACAGTTGCGGGACGCCTTTTCGGCAGACTGAATTATTCTGCATCGAGATTTGATCGGTCCGGACGGTTTCCCTCAAAAGCCGGTTGTTTTAGGGTCACGGCCAATTCATTGCCCGCCAATCGCATTCCAAGGATTACAATATGCATGCCTCTGGTGCCGGTCTCCAGGCCATGGAGATGAGCTTTCTCGGCAATTCCCTCGACCGGCAATCGACACGGCGCGGCGACAAGATGCACCTTCAAGCCCTTTTGAACAGGCCCGACACGCAAGTCGTTCTGTCGACGGACAGATCCCTGGTGTTTTCTGCCGGAGGCGGTTTCACGCCCGGCCACACGACCGCCTTGGCAAGGGACCTTGGAGCAGATCCGGACGAGCTGATCTTCCTGGGTGTGCGGCCCGGGACCGGGCAGGCACTGTTTGCGGCCCTGCTGCCGCAGGGCGACGAGGAACTGTCGGCACGGGAAGATCTGCAAACGATCGATCTGCGTGCCGTGGCCATGCAGAACATGCTGCCTGAGGAAGACCTCGGACCGCTGGCACAGGCACGCGCGCTGATCCATTGGCACCGGACGCACCGGTTTTGCTCACGCTGCGGCGAGGAAACGAAGATGGCGGAAGCCGGATACCGGCGCGACTGCCCGTCCTGCGGCGGCCAGCACTTCCCGCGCACCGACCCTTGCGTGATCATGCTGATCACCGACGGTGAGCGCGCGCTGCTCGGCCGGCCGGCGCGGCTTGCGGAAGGCATCTACACGACCCTTGCCGGTTTCATGGAACCGGGGGAAACCATCGAGCAAGCCGTCCGGCGGGAGACGCTGGAAGAATCAGGCATCGAGGTCGGCGAGGTTCGCCTGATTTCGAACCAGCCCTGGCCCTTCCCCGCCAATCTGATGCTCGGTTGCGTCGGCACGGCGACCTCCTCCAGGATAGACATCGAGGACGACGAACTGGAAGACTGCAAGTGGTGCGACAGGGACGAAGTCCGGCAGATGGTGGCCGGCACGCACCCGCAAGGTCACAGGATACCGCCGTCCATTTCCATCGCCTATGAGCTCATAACCGGCTGGCTGGAAGACAAAATCCGATGACCTGGTGCATATACCTGACGCATCCTGAAGTCAGGATCGACCCGGATGTTCCCGTACCGGAGTGGACACTGTCCGACCTTGGCCGGGAACGGGCCGCCAAAGCAGCTTTTCTGCCCTTCGCCAGGGAGATCCGGCAGGTGATCTCAAGCAGCGAGCAGAAGGCCATCGAAACCGCCCGGATCTTCGCCGCCCGGCTGAACGTCTTTCAACGGGCGCTGGCCTTCCTGAACGAGAACGACCGCAGTGCCACCGGTTTTCTGCCGCCGGAAGACTTCGAGAAAACCGCCGACGCGTTCTTCGAGCAACCTTTCGTTTCCATCCGTGGCTGGGAGCGGGCCATCGATGCGCAGGACCGGGTGGTCAATGGCGTCAGGAGCGCCCTGCGCCACATCCCGGAGGATCATCCGGTTCTTTTTGTCGGACATGGCGCCGTCGGCACGCTGCTCAAGTGCCATCTGATGGCGACGCCCATTTCAAGACAGCACGACCAGGCGCGCGGCGGCAGCTGGTACCGGTTCGAAAAACGCTGGTTGATGGACCAGACGGGCCGAAATTTGGGTTGGACAGAACTCTGACCATGGTCGGCCCCGGCATGGGATCGTGTTAGGCTGCTTCATTGTTCAGTGTCCGGAGCCAACTCGTGTTTTTCAGATTTCTCGTTGCCGTTCCCGTCATCGCTCTCTTCTGCCTGCCGGCATCGGCCGGACAATATGATGCCCAGTTCCGGCAGTTTCTGAAATCGGACGTTGCGCCGGCGGCGCGGCAGGCAGGGGTGAGCCAGGCCACGCTCGACCGCGAACTCAAGGGCCTCACGCCGGATACCTCCCTGCCGGGCCTCGTCGGTCCGGGCGGCAAGGGCAAGCCGCCGAAAATCAACTTCCAGGCCGAGTTCAAATCACCTGCCCGCTATTTCCGGGACAGCCAGTTCAATGCACTGGTGCCGCGCGGCCGCAGCCTGATGAAGCAGCATGCATCGGCGCTTTCAAGGATCGAAGCGAAATACGGCGTGCCCCGGCGCATCATATTGGCCATCTGGGCTCGGGAATCGGGATACGGCAGCGCCAAGATACCCTATGACGCCATCCGCGTTCTGGCGACGCAGGCTTTCATGGGGCAGCGGCCGGAGTTCTTCAAAGGCGAGCTGATCGCCGGCCTGAAGATCCTGCAGAACGGTGACGTCTCCCGTACGGGCATGAAAAGTTCCTGGGGGGGCGCCATGGGCCAGCCCCAGTTCCTGCCATCCTCCTTCCTGAAATACGCCGTCGACTTCGACGGCGACGGCAAGCGCAACATCTGGTCCTCGGACGTCGATACCATGGCTTCAATCGCGCACTATCTCTCTGCCCATGGCTGGGTGAAGGGCCGTGATTGGGGCTACGAAGTCTTTCTGCCCGAGAACGTTTCCTGCACGCGCGAGGGGCCCGACAACCGGCAGGCGATTTCCGCCTTCGTGCGGGAGGGCGTCAGACGGGTCAGCGGCAAGCCCTTCCCGGCAAACGAAGTGAACCAGCCGGGCAACATTCTCCTGCCGGCCGGCCGCTATGGACCAGCCTTCATCGCCACCGAAAATTTCTATGTCATCAAGGACTACAACGAGAGCGACGCCTATGCGCTCTTCGTCGGCCACCTGGCGGACCGTTACGGCAGCAACAAGGGCTTTGCCGGGAAATGGAAGCCGATGAAGGAGACCACGCGCGGCGCCGTTCGCAACCTCCAGCAGCGTCTTGAAGGACTTGGCCACGACGTCGGCGGCGCCGACGGCCTCATCGGGTTCAAGACCCGGCGCTCCATCGGCAGGGACCAGGAAAAGAACGGCTTTTTTGCCACCTGCTGGGTGGGGTGAAATCGCGACATTCCAGGACCGGAACCTATTTGCATTTTGGACTGTAGCGGGTATTTCATCGGTATATTTTCGCCTACCGAATCACTTGCTAAAAATGAACTATTTCAAAGCTCGCTATTTGCGCTTTTGGAAATCCGTTGCCAAACGTTCCAGGCGTTTCCGGTTATACCGGCACTACTATCACAACCGCATGCTGCTTGACATGAGCGAGCCGACCTCCCGGGAGATATGGGCCGGCTATGAATACGAGTTCGATGAATACGATCTTGTCATCGCTTCCCTGAAAGAGACCCCGGCCGATGTCTTTTTCGATATCGGAGCAAACTGGGGCGGATACTCCCTGTTGGCCGCACGTGCCGGCACGCCACGAATTGAGGCGTTCGAACCGAACAGGAAGGTATTCGGCATTTTGGCAGCCAACATCACTCTCAACGGTTTCCACAATCAGATTCGATCCTGGAACATTGCCGCCAGCAACCAGGACCGGAACGGCGTTCTGTCGATCGACCCGCGGGCGACCGACGTCTCAAGCCTGTCTCCGGAGCGCATGTCCGGAAAATGGCACTATTGCGGGAATCAAAACTGTCTCATCCGCCGCATCGACACGTTCATGCCCGTGACGGGCCAGTCCGTCTTCATCAAGATGGACGTGGAAGGCCACGAGAATGAAGCTTTGAACGGCATGAAGGAGACGATCAAAAACAACAGGGTCAGATTGCTCGTTGAGGTTCTCGGCAATCCGGATTTTGAAGATATCGCCAGAACGCAACATGGTCTGGTCGTTCGGCAGCGTTTTGGTTCCAACCTGTTCCTGACCAATCACTAGCCTGGCGTCGGTGCTTCACCCGCATCTTCTTCGTTTCTGAGCTGGCGCAAGGCCGCATCCGTCGAGGCCTTGTAGCGCACCTGCGGCGGGCGGACGTTGTTCGCGATCAGCATGCGCCGGGCCTGCTGCGAGGTGCCGGTGATGAAGAAACGGACACCGGCGCGCCCGGCCTTGCGCACGGCCCCTTCGATAACGCTGGCCGCTGTGGAATCGAGAAACGGCACGGCCGAGCAGTCCAGTATGAAATTGCGCCGCTGATCGGCAATCCGGTCCAGAACCGAGCCGACGGTGGAGGCCGCCCCGAAGAAGAAGGCTCCGGAAATGCGGTAGATTACCGTATGCGGATCGCTGGCGGCTTCGGCATGATAGGCTTCCCGGTCGCCTGCCGGCCCGTCCGCAATATCGTCGAGTGGCAGGGGCACCTGCGCCTCGACCGCTATCGCCTTCGACATCCGGTCGATGAAGAGTACCGCCCCCAATGCAAAGCCGACAACAATGCCCTCGGTCAGGTCGCGGAAGATCACCAGCAGGAAGGTCGCCAGCAGAACCAGCGCGTCCCCGCGCGAGGAGCGGAGCAGCGCGGAAATGGCGTGTTTCTCGATCATGTTCCAGGCAACGACCGCTAGAACCCCGGCAAGGGCGGCAAGCGGGATGTAACTTGCCAGTGGCGCCGCAACGAACATGAAGCCGAGCAGGAACAGCGCATGCAGCATGCCGGAAACCGGACCATGCGCCCCGGCCCTGACATTGGTTGCCGTGCGTGCAATCGTGCCGGTGGCGCATATACCGCCGAAAAGCGCGGAAGCAATGTTGGCGAGGCCCTGCGCGACCAGCTCGCAATTTGAGCGGTGCCGGCGCCCGGTCATGCCGTCGGCCACCACGGCCGACAAAAGGGATTCGATGGCTCCCAGCAAGGCGAAGGAAATGGCGTCCGGCAGAACGGCGACGATACGCTCCAGGCTGACCGGCGGCAGCGCGGGCAAAGGGAGGCTGCGCGGAATGCCGCCGAAACGGGTTCCGATCGTTTCCACCGGCAGGGCGACAAGCCCCGCAAGGAGCGAGACCGCGACAACAGCGATCAGCATGCCCGGCCAGCCCGGCCGCAAGCGCTTCAGTGCAAGGATCGTCCCGACAGTGAGTGCAGCCACGGCGATTGCGGACGCGTTGAATGTCGGCGCGGCTTCGGCCAGCGCGGACAGTCTCTCCACCAGTTCACCCGGTTCGTTGCCTGCAAGGGTCAGTCCGAACAGGTCCTTGAGCTGGCTGGCAAAAATGATGATGGCAATGCCGGCGGTGAAACCGACCGTCACCGGATAGGGAATGAACTTGATGTAGGTGCCGAGCCGCAGGTAGCCGCCTGCCAGCATGAAGACCCCCGACATCATGGTCGCCAGCAACAGCCCTTCAAGCCCATGGCGATGCGCCGTCGCCGCGACCAGCACGATGAAAGCACCCGCCGGTCCGCCGATCTGGAAGCGGCTGCCCCCCAGTGCCGAAATCAGAAATCCGCCAACTATGGCTGTATAAAGCCCGCGTTCGGGCGAAACGCCCGAGGCTATGGCAATCGCCATGGAAAGCGGCAGGGCCACGATGGCAACGGTAAGTCCGGCAATCGCGTCGGCCCGCAACTGTGCGCCACCATAACCTTCGCGCAACACGGTAACCAACTTGGGCGTGAAGAGTTCAAGAAATGTCGGTTTGTCGTGGATACCGGTGCGCGTTCTGCTGACCGTTCCCGTCTCTTGCGCCTCGCCTGAAACCTGCATCGTGCTCTTCCAGTCTCGCGGGTCGGCCTGTGTCCGTTTTGCAGCAGGCAGATCCGTCCATTTCACACCAGTCCGCCGAGATGCCTTCGTTTTTGGTCGGTTGCGCATTCGCCCAACCGGAAGTCGGCATTCTTCGAATACCGGGCGCGCGCGGCTCCAGATCCTGAAAGGATCCACGCATCACCGGACAGGGTTCGCGGGCTCCTTGAGCCGGACACCCCGCCCGCCCCGGGCGCTGGCCTGGTTTTCACCGATCAGCTCGACCCCGCAGGCATTGAGCGCATCGACCACCTTGGTCAGCGTCTCGATCACCCCGCGCACATTGCCTTCGCTGGCCTCCATGCGCTGGATCGTCGGTACCGACACGCCCGCTTTTTCCGCAAGCGTCTTCTGATCGATCCCGGCAAGGGCACGGGCGGCGCGCATCTGTGCGGCAGTTATCATCCAACTCATTCCTAGCTGTTCAATATTAATCATAGGCACATGGATATTGATATCTCAAGCATCATTTTTAATGGGTAGATGTTCGATCTTGGAACCTCCCATCCTGAAGCAGCCACGCCTGCCCGCCTTGCCGGTTCCATTCCTGAGAACCAGCTACCGGGACGGGTACATGGAAAACTCTCCGCTTTCATTTTTTATTGTTTTACGATAATTATTCATCTCCATTCATACATGAAGTTTTTCCGAATGCCTGAATTTTTCCTCAAGCACGCGGCACGACAAGTGCGTGCCTGTTCGCTGGCCCTTGCCTTTACCCTCGCCGGATTGCCGATTTCCAATTGCCAGGGCAGCGAACTGGACAAGTTCAATCCGACGACGACCGATCCGGACCGCTTCCGGATTGCCGTGCGCCACTCCGACCGGCTGCAGGTGCCGCCCGGTGGCGCAAAGATGCGCCTTCTGATGAAGGACCGGACCTTCGGAGCCGTGCTCAAGGTGAAGGAAATCGTTCTGGAGGAGACCGGGAAGGCGGCAAAGGATCTGCCTCCGGGTGGTGCAAATGAAAACGTGTCGATCTATCGCATCCCGAAGAGCCAGATAGAGGAATTGCGCGCCCTGCAGGCCCGGTTCCATGCCCTGCCTCCGGACCGGCGCAACGCCTTGAAAGGGTCCTTGCAGATCGACATTGCCGGCTGCAAGGTCGATCCCGCCGACACCGGACGCATGCTTGTTTCCACCTATGTGAAATCCTCGGAACTGCCGGACTTCGTGGTTCTGGAGACCGAATACGATCTGCGAAACGTTCCCGCAGGCTTTCTCGGAAACAGGAAGGACCCGGTACGGCCCTGCACCTAGGAAATCATACGTTCCCAAATCCTCTCAGGCCCCCAAACGTTTGAAGACACACCACTCGATGACCATCCGTATTCCAAGTTCCGTTCTGGCCTGCCTGGCAGCCCTTCCCCTTGTGCTGTTGCCTGCCTGCAGCCACGTCCCGCTGGCCACCATGGTCAAGCTGGCCGATTTCGATCTTTTGAAGACAGATCCGGAAAGCCTGCGCATTGCCGTCAAGTATCCGGACCGGATCCGCATTCCCGACGGCGGGGCGAAGATGATGCTCGCCGTCAGGGACAAGACCACCGGAAAGCCGCTGCAGCAGGAAGATCTTGCCTTTCAAAAGCTTGATTCCAAGGCGGAAAAAGCTGAACTGCAGTCCGAATTGCAGGCGGGCTACCGGCTGGAGATCTACCGGCTGCCGGAGGAAAAAGTTCCGGCCTTCAGAGCCTTTCAGGCGGAAATTGCCTCGATGAGCAAGGCGGAGCGCGATGCCATCGAAGGCAGCATGGAAATCGGCGTCGACGGCTGCCTCGTTTCCGAAGAAAAACCGGACCGTATCCTCGTCAGCACGTTCCTCAAGGCGGACGGTCTCGGCGGCTTCGTTCCGCTTCTGCGCAACGTCGACCTGGAGGAACAGATGACGGAAGATGGAGCCACCGGCGTCGAAGGGCTCGGCCGCTGCGAAAGCAGCGGCTGAAGGTCAGACGTTCACCACGCCTTCCGGAGCGGTTTCCAGACGGAAGGCAGCCGCCATCAGGGCCCTGGTATAGTCGGTCTGCGGCGCGTCGAAGATCTTCTCCGCGGGCCCCGATTCCACCACCTTGCCCTGGCGCATCACGATGACCTCATTGGCGAGAGCGCGCACCACTTTCAGATCATGGGAGATGAACAGATAGGCGAGGCCATGAGCCTTCTGCAGGTCACGCAGAAGATCGACAACCTGGGCCTGCACACTCATGTCGAGTGCCGAGGTCGGCTCGTCCAGCATGACGAATTTCGGTTCCAGCACCATGGCTCTCGCGATCGAGATGCGCTGGCGCTGACCACCGGAAAATTCGTGCGGATAGCGGTGACGGGTGGAGGCATCAAGCCCCACTTCCTCCAGCGCCTTCGCCACCCTGGTGTCACGCTCCTGTGCGGAGATGCCCGGGAAGTGCACCTGCAGACCTTCGCCGACGATGTCGGCGACAGACATGCGTGGGCTGAGCGCACCGAAGGGATCCTGGAAAACGATCTGCATGTCGCGTCTCAGCGGCCGCATTTCCTTCCAGGAATGGGTCTGGATCTCCTGGCCGTTGAAGGCGATCCGGCCGGTTGAGGAGATCATGCGCAGGATGGCGAGGCCAAGCGTCGTCTTTCCCGATCCGCTCTCTCCGACGATGCCGAGGGTCTGCCCCTCGCGGACGGCAATGTCGATGCCGTCGACCGCCTTGATGTGGTCGACCGTCTTGCGCAGCAGCCCGCGTTTGACCGGAAACCAGACCTTCAGATCGTCCGCCTGGACGACGATCGGCTTGCCCTTGTCGGTCGCCGGAGGCTCACCCTTGGGTTCGGCGGACAGAAGGTGTTTGGTATAGTCGTGCTGCGGGTTGTCGAAGATCTCCGCGACCGGCCCCTGTTCGACAATCTTGCCGTCGGTCATCACGCAGACCCGGTCGGCGAACTTGCGCACGATGCCGAGGTCATGGGTGATGAACAGCATGGCCATGCCCTGCTGGCGCTGCAGATCCTTCAGAAGTTCCAGGATCTGCGCCTGCACGGTCACATCCAGCGCTGTTGTCGGCTCGTCGGCAATCAGGAGGTCTGGTTCGTTGGCGAGCGTCATGGCGATCATCACGCGCTGGCGCTGCCCCCCCGAAAGCTGGTGCGGATAGGACTTCAACCGCTTTTCCGGATCACGGATACCGACCTGATTAAGTAGCTGCAGCACCCGTTCCCGGGCTTCGCTGTCATTCATGCCGCGGTGAATTTTCAGGATTTCCGAAACCTGCTTTTCCACCGTGTGCAGCGGATTGAGCGAGGTCATCGGCTCCTGGAAGATCATCGAGATCTCGTTGCCGCGCACCTTGCGCATCTCGCTGTCGCTTGCTTCCAGCAGGTTCTTGCCGTCCAGCAGGATCCGTCCGGACGGATGGGAGGCTGCGGGATAAGGCAGCAGCTTCAGGACCGACAGTGCGGACACCGACTTTCCGGAGCCGCTCTCGCCGACCAGCGCAACGGTTTCGCCCTTCCTGATGTCGAAGGAGATCCTGTCGACGGCAAGGGACTGTTTTCCGCCCTGGGTGAAGGCCACCGACAGGTCTTCGACGGAAAGGAGGGTCTGTCTCGTCATGATGTCCTCCTCATGCCAGGCTCTTGCGCGGATCGAACGCATCGCGCACCGCTTCGCCGATGAAGATCAGCAGGCTCAGCATCAGCGCGACGATGGCAAAGCCGGTTATGCCGAGCCACGGGGCCTGGAGATTGTTCTTGCCCTGCGCCAGCAGCTCTCCGAGCGAGGCGGAACCGGGCGGCAGGCCGAAGCCCAGGAAATCGAGTGCGGTCAGGGTCGAGATCGATCCGTTCAGGATGAAGGGCATGAAGGTGAGCGTTGCCACCATCGCGTTCGGCAGAAGATGCCGCCACATGATCACCGGGTTGGAGACGCCGAGCGCCCGGGCAGCGGAAATATATTCAAAGTTTCGCCCACGCAGGAATTCCGCGCGCACAACGCCCACCAGCGCCACCCAGGAAAAGGCAAGCAGAATGCCGAACAGTGTCCAGAAGCCGGGCACCAGGAAGGAGGAGACAATCAGGATCAGGTAAAGCGTCGGGATCGCGGTCCAGATCTCGATGAAACGCTGGAACAGGAGGTCTATCCAGCCGCCGTAGTAGCCCTGCACGGCCCCGGCGGCGATGCCGATGATCGAGGAGGCGATCGTCAGCGCGAGACCGAAGAGAACGGAAATCCGGAAGCCGTAGACCACGCGCGCAAGTACATCCCTGCCCTGGTCGTCCGTGCCGAGCCAGTTCCAGTTGCCGACAACGCAGTTGGGATCTTCGGCGCCTTGCGGGTAGCGCGCGCAGCGCGTCTCCTTCTCCATCATCCAGGACGGCGGTGCAGGGGCTGGAACCGGGATATCCAGGTTGACCGTCCGGTAGGAATAGCGGACCGGCGGCCACAGTATCCAGCCGTCATCCTCGATGGTCTGCTGGATATAGGGATCCCGGTAATCGGTAACCGCGTAGAAGCCGCCGAATTTCTCTTCCGGATAGTCGATGAAGACCGGGGTCAGAAGCTCGCCCTTGTAGAAAATCAGGATCGGCCGGTCATTGGTGATGAATTCGGCGAGCAAGGCCAGGACGAATAGCACCAGGAAGATCCAGAGCGACCAGAACCCGCGCTTGTTGGCCTTGAAATTGGCGTATCTGCGCTGGTTGATCGGTGACAGGCGCGATTTGCGGGGCGGCGGCGCGGTTTCCTCGGCAAGCGGATTGAGAACGTCGTAGCCTTGGGATTCCAGATCCTTGTTCAACCGTGTGTCCATGGCTCAGACCTCCCTGCTCTCGAAGTCGATCCGCGGATCGATCCAGGTGTAGGTGAGGTCGGAAATGAGGTTCACGAGCAGCCCCATCAGCGAGAAGATATAGAGCGTTGCGAAGACGACCGCATAGTCCCGGTTGATGACGGATTCGAAACTCAGGAGCCCCAGCCCGTCGAGCGAGAAGATCTGTTCGATCAGGAGCGATCCGGCAAAGAAGGACGAGATGAAGGCGCCCGGGAAACCGGCGACCACGATCAGCATAGCATTGCGGAACACATGGCCGTAGAGGACTTGGCGCTCGCTGAGGCCTTTCGAACGGGCGGTGACCACGTACTGCTTGCGGATTTCGTCCAGGAACGAGTTCTTGGTCAGAAGCGTCAGGGTGGCGAAGGCGGAGAGCGCCATGGCGGTCAGCGGCAGGGCAAGGTGCCAGAAATAGTCCAGGATCCGGGCAGGCCAGGAAAGCTCCTCCCAGTTGTCCGAAACGAGGCCGCGTAGCGGAAAGAGGTCCCAGAAAGAACCGCCCGCGAAGAGCACGATCAAAAGGATGGCAAAGAGGAAACCGGGAATGGCATAAGCCACGATGATCACGCCGGAGGTCCAGATGTCGAACCGCGATCCGTCGCTGACGGCCTTCCTGATCCCGAGCGGAATGGAGATCAGGTAGGAGATCAGGGTCATCCAGATACCCAGCGAAATCGAAACGGGCAGCTTCTCCTTGATCAGATCGATGATCTTCACATCCCGGAAATAGCTCTCGCCAAAATCGAAGCGGGCGTAGTTCCAGAGCATGTTGAGGAAGCGTTCCAACGGCGGCTTGTCGAAGCCGAACTGGGCTTCCAGTTCCTTGATGAATTCCGGATCGAGCCCCTGCGCACCCCGGTATTTGGACGTGACCGCATCCGAGGCCACGCCGCTGCCGCCGGAGGCGTCGTTACCGCCGCCGATCATGTCTCCGCCGCTGCCGCCACCGATCCGCGAGGTCGCGGACACGTCCGTTCCCTGCAGCTGGGCGATGATCCGCTCCACGGGACCGCCCGGCGCAAACTGGATGATGGCGAAGTTGATGGCCATGATGCCGACCAGCGTCGGTATCATCAAAAGCAAACGGCGAAGGATGTAGGCACCCATGGAG
>NZ_JBNKYW010000049.1:0-8671 GCF_050301095.1 Roseibium sp. | reverse complement strand
TGTGAACACGGATACTTGGCGCCGCGAACAGTGGTTGGCCTGCTTCTGGAAAGCCGTTCTAACTTTCGCTCAAAAATTAGATAGCTAGTCGCGTAAAGACGGGTGCGCATTTTTTCCGGGGCTGCTAAAAGAGCCCCGCCGCGCCCGCGCCTACCACGGTTGCAGGGCGCGATCGGTACTGTCAATTCGCAAGGATCCGCGCCATGGAGGAATTCCATAAGATCAAACGGCTGCCGCCGTATGTCTTTGAACAGGTGAACAGGCTCAAGGCGAAGGCACGCGCGGCGGGCGCGGACATTATCGATCTCGGCATGGGCAATCCTGACCTGCCGACACCCAAGCACATCGTCGATAAGCTGACGGAAGTTGTGCAGGACCCGCGCACGCACCGCTATTCGGCCTCCAAGGGCATACCGGGCCTGCGCAAGGCTCAGGCTGCCTACTATGGCCGTCGCTTCGGCGTGAAACTGGATCCGGACACCCAGGTGATCGCCACTCTGGGGTCGAAGGAAGGCTTCGCCAATATGGCTCAGGCGATTTCCGCGCCCGGGGACGTCATTTTGAGTCCGAACCCTAGCTATCCGATCCACACCTTCGGTTTTCTGATGGCCGGGGCTTCGATCCGGAACATTCCGGCAGAGCCGGGAACGGCCTTCTTCGATGCGCTCGAGCGCGCGGTTATTCATTCCGTGCCCAAGCCCATCGCCATTATCCTGTGTTACCCGGCCAATCCGACCGCCTATTGTGCGGATCTAGACTTCTACAAGGACGTGGTCGCCTTTGCGCGCAAGCACAATGTCTTCATCCTGTCGGACCTGGCCTACTCGGAGATTTATTTCGGCGATACGCCGCCGCCGTCGGTTCTTCAGGTGCCCGGCGCCATGGATGTGACGGTGGAGTTCACTTCGCTCTCCAAGACCTTCTCCATGCCCGGCTGGCGGATGGGTTTCGCCGTCGGTAACGAACGGCTGATCGCTGCGCTCTCGCGCGTCAAATCCTATCTCGACTATGGCGCCTTCACGCCCATCCAGGTAGCTGCGGCGGCTGCATTGAACGGTCCGGAAGACTGTATCAACGAGACCCGCGCCATCTACAAGAAGCGCCGGGATGTCGTCGTGGACAGTTTCGGCCGGGCCGGCTGGGACATTCCGGCACCGGAGGCGAGCATGTTCTGCTGGGCCCCGATTCCGGAAAAGTTCCGCTCCCTCGGCAGCCTGGAATATTCCAAGCTCCTCCTGGAGCGTGCAGAGGTTGCGGTCGCGCCGGGGATCGGTTTTGGCGAGCATGGCGATGAATATGTCCGCATCGGACTGGTGGAAAACGAACAAAGGCTGCGTCAGGCGGCAAGAAATATCCGCCGCTTTCTTGAAACTGCGGATCAAAAGCTGCACAACGTCATCCCGCTCGAGACCTCTGGCTGAATAGAACTGGATTGATTTCCGAATGGCAGAAGCACTGAAAGTAGGCGTCGCTGGCCTTGGCACTGTCGGCGCGTCCGTTGCCCGGCTCCTGGCAAAACATGGCGAACAGATCGCCCGCAAATCCGGGCGCGCGGTGGCGGTGACAGCGGTCAGCGCGCGGGATCCCAACAAGGATCGCGGTTTCGATGTGTCCGCTTTCGAATGGTTCACGGACCCGGTCGAAATGGCCGAAAAGGCCGATATCGATATCTTCGTGGAACTGATCGGCGGCGACAATGGCGCGGCGGAAGACAGTGTCCGGGCTGCGTTGGCACGGGGCGTTCACGTCGTGACCGCCAACAAGGCGCTGCTGGCGAAGCACGGTGTCGACCTTGCCGGAATCGCGGAAGCCAACAAGGCCTGCCTCAACTACGAGGCCGCGGTTGCCGGTGGTATCCCGATTGTCAAGACCTTGCGGGAATCCATGTCCGGCAACGATATCAGCCGCGTCTACGGAATTCTGAACGGCACCTGCAACTACATACTGACGCGTATGGAAGCCGATGGCATCAGCTTTGAGGACTGCCTCGCGGATGCGCAGCGCCTTGGCTATGCCGAAGCCGATCCCACCTTCGACATCGAAGGCAATGACACTGCCCACAAACTTGCAATCCTGACCAGCCTTGCCTTCGGTACCAAGATTTCGGCGGATGACATCTTCATGGAAGGCATCACTTCCATCACGACGGATGACATCCAGGCTGCCGACGAACTCGGCTTCCGGATCAAGTTGCTGGGTGTCGCGCAGCGCACCGATACCGGCATCGAGCAGCGGGTTCACCCCACCATGGTGCCGAAGTCCTCGGCCATTGCCCGCATCGACGGCGTTCTGAACGCGGTTGCCGTCGACGGCGACTTTGTGGGTGAAATCGTTCTGGCGGGACCCGGTGCCGGCGGCGACGCGACGGCTTCCGCAGTTGTTGCCGATATCGCGGATATCGCACGCGGCGACGAAACGCCCGTGCTCGGCATGCCGGCCGTTGATCTGAAAGACTACCAGCGCGCACGCATGCGCCTTCACGAGGGCGGTTACTACATCCGCCTGTCCGTCTACGACCGGCCGGGGGCTTTCGCCGAGATCGCCCACTGCATGGGCGACGCGGGCATCTCGCTGGAATCGATCGTTCAAAAACGGCATGCGGGTGAAGACGGGCCCGCGAGGTTCAACGCCGACGCGCCTCAGCCTGTCATCCTGATCACGTATGAGACCACTGAGGTCGCGATCAAGGAGGCTCTGGAAGCGGTCATGTCGAAGGGCGTGGTGGCCGAGAAGCCGCAGATGATCCGGATTGAGAAACTGAATTGAATAAGGGAGTTCCGCGCGGGGCGACTTGCGGGGAGGGAGACTGGAGATGTTGATGTCCAATAGCGAAAATCAGCCGTCGAGCGGACTGGACCGCATTCTGACACTCGAGCTGGCGCGCGTCAGCGAGAGGGCGGCCGTGTCGGCTGCGCGGCTGCGGGGCCACGGCGATGAAATGGCGGCGGATCAGGCTGCGGTGGACGCGATGCGGCGGGAACTCAACCGTCTGCCGATCGACGGTACGGTGGTGATTGGCGAGGGCGAGCGTGACGAAGCCCCGATGCTCTATATCGGAGAGAATGTCGGCACCAAGCAGGGCCCGAAAGTTGACATCGCGCTCGATCCGCTTGAAGGGACGACCATCTGCGCCAAGAACCTGCCGAATTCCCTTGCAGTGATCGCACTGGCGCCGGAAGGCGATCTCCTCAATGCACCCGACAGCTACATGGACAAGATCGCCATCGGGCCAGGCTACCCGCAAGGACTGATCGATCTCGATGCACCGATTGCGGAGAACCTTGCTGCCGTCGCAAAGGCCAAGGGTGTCGAAATCCATGAAATCACCGCTTGTGTCCTGGATCGGCCGCGCCACGCCCGCCTGATCGAGGACATTCGTGCAACCGGTGCCGCCATCCGCCTGATCGGCGATGGTGACGTTGCCGGCGTTATTCACACCACCGATCCGGATGAAACCGGTATCGACCTCTACGCCGGTATCGGCGGCGCACCGGAAGGTGTTCTGGCGGCGGCGGCTCTGCGCTGCATCGGCGGCCAGATGCAGTCCCGTCTGGTGATTACCCGCGAGGAGCAAGTCGAACGGGCTCACCGCATGGGTATCGAGGACATCAAGAAGAAATACACCCTTGAAGAAATGGCTGGACCGGACGTGTTGTTTGCGGCCACCGGTGTCACGGATGGCAATTTCCTGCAAGGTGTCCGCTTCGGCCGCAACCATATCACCACCCATACCGTGGTCATGCGCTCGTCGACCGGGACCGTCCGTTACATCAAGGCCCAGCACACGGATCTTGAAAAGTTCCATCTCGACTGAGACGGTACCGAATGCTCGGAACATCTGGGGAAGACGACAGGCGGCTGGTTCTCGGCGTCGCCCGGTCAGCGAACGACAATGCCTGGCGCGAGCGCTTGAGCGCGTCTGAAGCGCGCGCGGCCATGGCCATTTCCCAGATGCACGGCTTGCCGGATGTGCTGGCCCGCGTGATGGCGGCGCGGGGCGTGGTCCCCGACCAGGCTCCGGAATTTCTGGAACCGTCCCTCAAGACCCTGATGCCGGATCCGTCCCTTCTGGTGGACATGGACGCGGCGGTCACCCGGGTTGCCGACGCCGTCCAGGCACACAAGAAGATCGCCATCTTCGGCGACTATGACGTTGATGGCGCGACGTCATCGGCCATCTTCGCCAAGTATCTTCAGTGGCTTGGACTGGATCCCGTCATCCACATCCCCGACCGGATCATCGAAGGCTACGGGCCCAACGGCCCGGCCATTGAAAACCTGCGCCAGGGTGGCGCCGAACTGCTTGTGACGCTGGATTGCGGCAGCACCTCTTTCGAGGCCTTCGAAACAGCCCGTAAACTCGATCTCGATGTCGTGGTGATCGATCACCACCAGGTTGGGGAAACGTTGCCCGGGGTGCATGCCCTGGTCAATCCCAACCGCCAGGACGATCTGTCGGGGCAGGGCCATCTTGCCGCCGTCGGTGTGACCTTCCTGTTCCTGGTGGGACTGAACAGGGAGCTGCGCCGGAGAGGCGTCTTTGAAGGTGGGCGGCAGCCGGACTTGATGGCTCTGCTGGATCTCGTCGCGCTCGGCACCGTTTGCGATGTTGTGCCTCTGAAGGGCCTGAATCGGGCCTATGTCACGCGCGGCCTTGCCGTCATGCATCAGCGGCGGAATTACGGTCTGACGGCGCTCTCCGATACGGCTCGTGTCAGCGGCAAGCCGGCACCCTATCATCTCGGTTTTCTGATCGGCCCACGGATCAATGCGGGCGGGCGGATTGGTGACGCCGCCCTGGGTGCAAGGCTGCTGACGACAGAGGATCCTCACGAAGCACGGGCAATTGCCGAGCGCCTCGACCAGCTGAACACCGAGCGGCAAGCAATGGAAGCGGTCATGCTCGAACAGGCCGATGCCGAAGCCGCTCTGGCCGTTGAAGCGCGAGAACCGGCTGTTCTTCTGACGGGTTCCGACGATTGGCATCCGGGGATCGTCGGCCTGATCGCCTCGCGGCTGAAGGAAACCTACCGCCGTCCCGCCTTTGCCATTTCCTACGATGAAACCGGTAAGGGGACGGGGTCCGGCCGGTCGATATCCGGCGTCGATCTCGGCAAGGCCGTCCGGCAGGCGGTGGAAGACGGTTTGCTGGAAAAGGGCGGTGGCCATGCCATGGCAGCCGGTCTGACGGTCCGGCGGGAAAAGGCTGCGGAGCTGGAAAGCTTCTTCAACGAGGTACTGAAGGAAGAGGTCGAGGCTGCGACCGCTCACAGGGAGTTGAAGGTGGACGCCGCCCTGACGGCAACCGGTGCAACCCTGGATCTGATGGAGCTTCTGGAAAAAGCCGGTCCTTACGGGGCGGGGCATTCAGAACCGGTGTTCGCCTTTCCCGCGCACAGGATTTCCTTCGCCGATGTGGTCGGCAAGGGCCATGTCCGCGCCACGCTGGCCGCAGGTGACGGCAGTACGCTCAAGGGCATCTGCTTCAAGGCCGAGGACAAGCCGTACGGCAGGATGCTGCTGGAAGGACGCGGCAAGGCGCTCCACGTTGCCGGGACGCTGTCAATCGATACCTGGCAGGGAACGCCGAAGGTCCAGCTGCGCATTCTGGATGTCGCCGATCCGCAGAAGGTCAGACTTTGACTTACTGTTCCTGAAGCGCCAGCCGGACGCCGAGCGAACACAGGATGACGCCGACCACCTTGTTCTGCCATTTGACCACGGTCGGGTTCCGACGCAGATAGCTTCCGAGCACACCCGCGCTCAGCGCGAAGATGATCGTGCTGAACAGCCCTAGCAAAACAAAGACCAGTCCGAGTTCGATGAGTTGAAGGAAGACGGTGCCATTTTCCGCATGGACGAACTGGGGCAGGAACGACAGGTAGAACAGGCCGGTCTTGGGATTGAGCAGTTCCGAGTAGATGGCCTGCCGGAAGGCGGTCGAAGGGCTGACGCGCGCGGTTTTTATTTGCCCGGCCGGAAGTCCGCCACCAGTCAGCGTCCTGATGCCGAGATAAATCAGGTAGGCCGCGCCCAGATACTTGATCACGGAGAAGAGCAGTGCGGAGGTCGCTATGATCGCGGAAAGGCCAAGAACGGCCAGAAGCGTGTGAATAATATCGCCGGCAGCGATCCCGACACCCGTTGCAATGCCTGCTTTTGCGCCTGAACTGGTTGCCCTGGCAACGGTCAGAAGCGTGGCAGGACCGGGAATGAACACGAATACCAGAACGATCATGACATAGGTCGCGAGAGTATCGGCATCGACCATGCGAGGGGCTCCAATCGGCTGAACAGGCCCGCGACTTGATCATATTCGCCGGCTTTTCGCCAGTCTCTGAGTGTTGTGGTAATCGGTTGTTAACCATACTCTAACGCTCTGCCCATACCTTTTTCCGGACGAAGGAATCGTGAGGAACTGGCATGCGCGCTCAGAATGAGCTTTCGCCCTATTTCGCCGAGATCGAGCTGCGCACCGAAAGGGCGCTGAAAGGGATCCGCGAAGTCCGAAATTCACCCAAGCTCAAGGCCTTGCCGCAAGAGCCGAGAATAACGGTCCTGGCGACCGGTTTTCTGGTTGTCCTCGCAGCTTTTGCCGGCTTGTTTCTGGACTGAACAGGGCAGATCGAAGGCCGGGCTTGATCCGGCTTGAACATCCCCTTTATGACTGGCGCTTCCGAAATCCACGTGCGGGGCGCCATGTCTGACTATCCTATCGCTCTTTGGTCTTTCAATCTTGGCCGGGCTCCTGATTCTGCCGAGGCTTTTGCGGGTCAGATCGAGGAAGGGCTCAAACGGGCGTCGGCTGAGGGTGCCCGGCTGCTTGTGTTGCCGGAATATCTGATCGAATGCTGCCTTGCCTTCAAACCTGACGGGCTGCCTCCGGAAGAGGAAATGTCGTTTCTTGCCGACGTGGGAACAGACCTCATCCCTATGCTCCGGTCCCTGCCTGGCAAATACGGGGTCTCGTTGCTGGCCGGCTCGATGCCCGTCAAGACGGCTCAGGGCATCACCAACACGGCGGTCCTGTTGACGGCGGACGGACGGGAAATCCGCCAGGACAAGCTTTGTCTGACGCCATTTGAACAAAGTCCCGACACCTGGCATCTGACGCCCGGCAACGAGTTGAAGACATTTGAACTCGACGGATTGAAAACGGCCATACTGATCTGTCTTGATGTCGAAATGCCGGCGCTCAGCAGTCTTTTGGCGAAACAGGATCTGGACCTTCTTCTGGTGCCCTCCATGACGGAGAAGCCATCCGGTTATCACCGCGTCTTTGGTTGCGCCAAGGCGCGGGCGGTGGAAATGATGTGCGCCGTCGGTGTTTGCGGCGTGGTGGGCAGATCGAAAGGAACGACCCAGAACGACACGAACTACTCCGGGGCTGCGCTCTATCTGCCTTGCGAGGAGGAGTTCGGGTACACGGGCGTTGGTGCGCAGGTGCCGCCAACAGGTGGTGAAAATGGCGAAGAACCCTTCCTGATCGCGTCCGTTCCACTTGGTCAGTTGCGGGAGTTGAAGTCGGGAAAAGCGGAAGTTTGGCCGGGTGCCTGGACAGCGGACCATGTGAAGATCAGGGCAGATTGATTTCATTGAAGAATTCAGGTCACTACCCCGTGATTGCGCACAAAGTGCACTTTTGTCTGGACGGACGCTACGGAACTCACTATATACGCCACCTCAGTTGGTAGGTTTCGGTATAGAAATGGGATTCGCAAGGACATCGGCAGCGCCGGATTTTTCGTGGTTGCAGGGATTGGGTGGTTTGTTCGTCAAACCGGCCCGGCTGCAAATCGCGGCGCTGTGTATCCGACCCGGAGAACAGGAACCGGAAATCCTTCTGGTTTCCACTCGCGACACCGGTCGGTTTATTTTGCCAAAGGGTTGGCCGGAAAGGGACAAGCCTGCGTCGGAGACCGCGTTGATCGAAGCCTACGAAGAGGCCGGTGTGCTCGGCACGGCCGATCCCCGTCCGATCGGAAGTTTCCGGTCCTACAAAGGCATTTCGAACGGATTGAAAATTCGCACCAAGGTCCTCGTCTTCAAGGTCCGGTTCGAAAAGCAGCTGAAGAGTTTTCCCGAAACGGGGCAACGAAAACGCCTCTGGCTGCCGGTGTCCAAGGCCATCGAGAAGGTCGACGAGCCTGCTTTGAAACGTTTCCTGCGCCGGCACGCTTCCGAAATCCTGTGAATCCGGAAGAAGACCGGTACCATCGCTGTTTATTTTGCCGGCGAAAGATGTTCAACACTCGTGGAACATTCATCCTGCATTTTCCCGTGACTGCGGCAGGGCGTGCCCTGGTTCCGGCGATCTGAAAGAGACAGTGCGCGTGCTGACGCAAAAGGACTTGAAACGCAGGACCCTGGACAAGGATCTCGACCGGATCGGGTTTGTCGGGGATGCGGCCGAAGCCATGGGGCGAAGGCTGACCGGTCCGGGTCTCGCGATCATATTTCTGGCGTTTTGCGCTGCAACTGCAGCCACGCAGGTTTTCTCGACGGATGTTTCCGCTACGCTCATTCTGGTGTCGGCCAGCGTGATCGGCGGTTATATGGCGCTCAACATCGGCGCCAACGATGTGGCCAATAATGTCGGTCCTGCGGTCGGGGCTCGGGTCATCAACCTCACGCTTGCACTTGTCATCGCCGCCGTCTGCGAAAGCGCCGG
>NZ_JBNKYW010000048.1:0-11209 GCF_050301095.1 Roseibium sp. | reverse complement strand
ACGGCTGTAATGCCGTTTCGACCGGTGTAGATGCAGCCCGCAAGACTGACCGCGTCACCCTTCATGACCTTGATCCGGAAAAACGGTCCGATCGTGTCCGGGCAGCGCAGACCGGTAAAATGCCTCAGACCGCCGACATCGCTCTGCCAGCCGGCATCTTTTTCAGGCGGAACCTGCGCCCGCGATGGGACCGGCGTTTGGCCGAACAGGACAAGGCCCGCGAGTGCAGGGGCAAACAAGGCTGCCGACAGTCTTGCCAAGACGATCTCCTAAGCTGTCAGGTCCGCTCCCGCCGGGCCATGAAGGCCAACCGCTCGAAGAGATGGACATCCTGCTCGTTTTTCAACAAGGCACCATGAAGGGGCGGGATCAGTTTGGAACTATCTTGTTGACGAAGGGTTTCCGGGTCGATGTCCTCGTTCAGAAGCAGCTTGATCCAATCGATCAGTTCCGATGTGGACGGTTTTTTCTTCAAGCCCGGAACATCGCGGACATCGAAGAACAGCCGCAGGGCTTCGTTGAGCAGTCGCTGCTTGATACCGGGGAAGTGAACCTCGACGATTTCCGCCATCGTTTCGGCATCCGGGAACTTGATGAAGTGGAAGAAGCAGCGGCGCAGGAAGGCGTCGGGCAAATCCTTCTCGTTGTTGGACGTGATGATCACGATCGGCCGCTGGCGGGCCTTGACGCTTTCGCCGGTCTCATAGACGTGAAACTCCATCCGGTCGAGTTCCAGAAGCAGGTCGTTGGGAAACTCGATATCCGCCTTGTCGATCTCGTCGATCAGCAGCACCGGCCTGACCGGAGCGTCGAAGGCTTCCCAGAGCTTGCCCTTGCGGATGTAGTTGTTGATGTCCTTGACGCGTTCGTCTCCCAGCTGGCTGTCGCGCAGACGCGAGACCGCGTCATATTCGTAAAGGCCCTGCTGGGCCTTGGTGGTGGATTTCACGTGCCACTCGATCAAGGGGGCCCCGAGAGCGGCGGCCACCTGTTCGGCGAGCACGGTCTTGCCGGTGCCCGGCTCCCCTTTTACCAGCAGCGGGCGCTCCAGGGCGACCGCCGCGTTGACTGCAACGCGCAGGTCTTCCGTTGCAATGTAGTCTTCAGTTCCTTCGAAACGCATTTCGCCGTCCGTTTTGTCTTCGTTGAGCGAAAGGTGGCAGGCCGGGCCCTGCGGCGCAAGTCCCCAATCCGGGGAAGGGGCGGTAACATCGCCACGGGGACAGACTTGCCGGTCCGACGGGGAAGTTTTTGCCTGTTTCGGCGCGGCTTGCCGGGTGGAATTTTTCCGCTGCAAAGTTGTTCAATTCAGCAAGGTGTTGAGTTTAAATATTTATTTCCCTTCTCTTGTAGTTGGCACGCCCTTTGCGGAGTAGCGGCGATTATGGGCGCAAGCCCGCGTCAGCAGTGTCCATTTCATCAAGAGGACCAAACATGGGTATTTATGGGGCTATCAACTCGGCCGTCTCAGGACTGGCTGCGCAGGCCACGGCTCTGGAAAATATTTCCGGTAACGTCGCAAACTCGCAGACGACCGGCTACAAACGTCTGGATACGACCTTCGCCGATCTGGTTTCGGGCGGCGGCTCGACCCAGGCTTCGCAGGTCTCCGGGACCACCTTCGCCACGTCGCGCGCCACGAACTCGGTTCAGGGGGATATCACCTCGGTCGATGTGGACACCTATATGGCGATCAACGGCGAAGGCTACTTCGTTGTGACCCAGGCAGCGGATGTGGTCGATGGGTCCACCACCTTTGCCGATGAAACCTTCTACACGCGCGGCGGCGACTTCGAACGCGACAAGCAGGGCTACCTGATCAACAGCTCCGGCTACTATCTGCAGGGTTTCCCGCTGGATCCGAATACGGGCAACCCGATTGGCGACAATCCGACCGTGGTGCGCATCGAGAACAAACCGCTGGCGGCTTCCGCGACGACAACCGTTGATTATCAGGCCAACCTGCCGCGCATCCCGGCCACGACGGACTATGATGGCACGAACGATGCGACTGCATTGCTGAATGCCTCGGTCGGTACCGGCAACGTTGCGGTTGCCAACAACCAGGACTTCCTCGACAGTTCCATCTCCGGCGGATCGCTTACGATCTACAACCAGAACGGTACGGCGATGAACGTGGAAGTGCGTTACGCCAAGATCTTGAACGAAGACGCCGGTGTTCCCCAGAGCGACACCTGGACGATGTATATCGGTACGGGCGGCGATGCGACCAACTCCTGGTACGATGTCGGCGACATCACCTTCGACAGCAGTGGCGCGATGAGCGGATTGACCGCCGGCACCATCGGCACGGTCAACGGAACCGGTGACGGCTTCTCGCTTGCCTCATTGCAGATCGGAGGGACGACTGCCACAAACGTCGAAATCTCCTACGCCAACAATTCCCTGACCCAGTATTCCGATCCGGAAGGCACCGCCAGCTCGGTTTCGCTCGATCAGGACGGTTTCCCGGCAGGTGAACTGACTTCGGTCGCCGTTGACGAGTCCGGCCGTGTGATCGCCAGCTACTCCAACAACCAGCAGCGGGCGGTTTACGAAATTCCGCTGGCCACCTTCGAGGCCGAGCAGAACCTGAAGCGTGTCGACGGGGCCGCCTTTGCTGCCACGTCATCTTCGGGTGAAGCCGACCTTTCCGGCGGCGGGCAGATCCTTGCCAAGAAGCTGGAGCTTTCCAATGCGGACATCGCGGACGAGTTTTCCAAGCTGATCATCACGCAGCAGGCCTACTCGGCGAACTCGAAGATCGTCACGTCCGCGGACGAAATGCTGGACAGCGCCCTGAACATGGTCCGCTAAACAATCCGCTTTTGAAAACTGCCGGCGGGGGCTGCCTCCGCCGGCTTAACCGGTCAGTGAACGTTCAACCTGGGAGAAACCGCCATGGGACTAACAAGTGCCCTGAACACCGCGGTCTTCGGAATTACCTACAACCAGCGGCAGCTGGACGTGACCGCGTCCAACATCGCCAACGCTGACACGGCCGGCTATTCAAAAAAGACGATTTCCGCCAACGCCTTCTTCGACGGCAACGGCAATGTCGCAGGGATTGAGGCAACCGAAGTCCGGCGGATCATCAACGAGCAGATCCAGGCCGACTATTTCAATTCGCTTGCCGACACAAGCTATGCCAAACAGATCGCCGACTTCACTGGCCGGCTTGACGACCTGTTCGGAACGATCGGCGGCAACGGCTTGTCTGCTCTTGCCGGTCAACTGTCGTCGTCGCTGCAGACACTGATGAACGATCCGGGCAACTACTCGGCGCAGGCCGATGTGGTGGCCGTGGCGGATGCCTTGGCGCGCGAACTCAACGGATCCTATGCGCGGATCACCGACCTGCGGCAAGAGGCCGACAACGCACTTGCGCAGCAAACCGAAAGCGTGAACAGGCTGCTTTCGAGCATTGAGGACATCGACGGCGCCATCCGGGACGCCTCTCAGGCCGGGGTCTCGACTGCCGAAATGGAAGACGAGCGCGATCGCCTGATCGAACAGCTTTCCGGCTATCTCGACGTCGAGGTCTCCAAATCCGGCGATGGCACGCTGTTCATCCAGACGGCCAACGGGCAACAGCTTTATTCCGACAATCGCGCCTCGACGCTGAGTTTCGAAACCAGCCATTCCCTCCAGCCGGGACAAACGGGGAATACGGTTGTCGTCCGCACGCCGGGTGGAACCACCTATGATCTGCTCGATGCCTCCAAGTCCGGTCTGATGGTGGCGACCGCGGAACTCAGGGACGACATCCTGCCGGAGGCTCAGCGGCAACTCGACACGATTGCTGCGGAAATTTCGCTGGCCTTTTCGAATGTGACCATTGCAGGCAGCGCCGCGACGGTGGGGCTGGACAGCGGGTTCGACCTGGATATCTCCGGACTCCAGTCGGGCAACACGATTTCACTGCAATACACCGACACGAGCGGTGTACCTCAGACAGTGACGCTGGTTGCGGTCGACGATCCTTCGCTGCTGCCGCTGGGCAATTCCGCGACGGCCAACCCGAACGACACGGTATTGGGGGTCGACATCTCCAGTGGCTCTACGGCCACCTACATCACCAACATCACGGCAGCACTCGCCGGCACCGGCCTGCAAGTCAGCAACGACGGTTCCGGCAACCTCCGGATCCTCGGCGACAACACCGCGCCGACCAGTGTTGAGGGCCTTTCGGCCAATGTGACGGTCACCGCCAATACCGACCAGGGGCTCGGCCTTGCGATCTTCGTAGACCAACGGGCGGGAACGGATCTGTTCACGGATGCTCTCGAGGGTGGCGGCCAGCGTCTCGGGTATGCAAGCGGTATTCGCGTCAACCCGGACCTCCTCGCCGACAGCGCGCTGCTCGTGAACTACCAGACGACACCGGAACCGAACACGACCAACGATCCCGCCAGGGCGGAGTACCTTGCCAACGCATTGAACGCCAGTGGCACTTATTTTGATCCTGCGTCGGGCATCGGCAGTTCCTCTACGCCCTTCCGGGGGTCGGTTCTGGATTTTGTGAACCATACGGTCGCCTTCCAGGGAAATCAGGCCAATGACGCTGCGACCTACTCGAAATCCAAGGACACGATGACCATGAACCTGGCCATTCGTTACGAGGAAACCTACGCGGTCGACCTCGATGCGGAGCTTGCCTTCATGGTTCAGCTCGAAAACGCCTATGCAGCCAACGCAAGGGTGATGCAAACCATCAAGGAGCTCTTCGACGAGCTTCTGAGTATCGTTTAGCGAGTGAGGTGATTAATGGCGATTTCTTCGATAACCACCTCCCGGACCTATCTCACCCGGCAGCTTGGCGAATTGAACGACCTGCTGGCTGAGAAGACCACGCAACTTGCGCGGGGCAAGGTCGGCACGACCTATGGCGAGGTCGGAGACCGCAGACTGCTCGATATCCAGTTGACGCAAAAAGTCAGCATGATCGAAACCTACGAGCAGACGATCTCAATTGCCAATCTGCATCTGCAGACAATGACGATGTCGCTGGACCGTCTGGAGGACATTCGTCGGGACGGGAAGTCGGCACTGGATACCAATGATTTCATTCTTCAGGATGATGGCCAGTCGCAGACACAGTCCCGTGCGGAACTCCTGCTCAACGAGGCCCTCAATATCCTGAATACTGAAGTGGCAGGTTTCTACATTTTCGGCGGCACGGATTCCATCAACGATCCGGTTGCGTCGATTGATACCATCCTGAACGGCAAGGACGGTCAGGATGGACTGAAAACCTTCATGAGCGAATTCGCGCAGGCCAACCTGGGCGCTTCGAATACGGGCCGGACAACGACTTCCGCCCTCACGACCAATTATGCTGGCGCCATTCCAACGGACTCGACGTTCACGATCGCGGAAGACGGTGCCCATGATTTCGGTTTCGACATCTCCGCCGTTACCTCCACCTTGAGCAATGTCGCGATCACCGGACCTCTGGGGGCGGATCCTGACAGTTTCGATGTCCAGTTCACCGGGCAGCCTAACCTGGGCGAGACCATCAAGGTCGAACTGACCTTGCCGCCGGCGCATACTCAAAAAGTCACCATCGAACTGAAGGCAGCCGCCTCCGCTGAGGCGGACGGAACCTTCGCGGTCGGTGCGGATCTGGAAGAGACAGCGCAGAACCTTCGCGATGCACTTGCCGCGGAGATCGGAAAGGAAGCGGCAACGACCTTGCGCGCAGCCTCCGACACCTGGGCGGCTTCCGAGTTCTTCAATACCTTTGGCGGCAACGAACCGCAGCGTGTGGACGGGCCGCCATTTGATACCGCAATCGCCTTGACCGGAGGCGGGACAACGACAATGGACTGGTATTCCGGCCGCAACACCGCGACTTCGGATCCCAGGACAGACAAGAATGCCGTCGTCGACAACAACCTGACGGTGAACTACGGCGTGAGGGCGAATGAGGAGCCCTTGATGGAACTGGTGAAGTCGCTGGCGACATTCGTCGCTGCGGATTTCTCGGCCGGGACCCAGACTGACGAGGAATATTACAATGCCTTGTCCCGCGAACTGAGGTCGATTTTGCAGCCGCCCGGTGTCGACCAGTCCGGGATTGTCGACATTGCCACCGATATTGCGATCACGCACCGGACAGTGTCGCTGACGAGCGACCGCCATCTTCAGATGAAGAACAGCTACGAAGGGACAATCGCGGAAATCGAGGGGGTCGACCAGGACCAGCTGGCCGCGGAAATTCTTACTCTTAAGAACAATATCGAAGTCTCATACCGGGCCTCGTCCATCGTTTTCAACCTGTCGCTGGCCGATTATCTCTGAACCTCTGGAAGGGCGGTTGGGCCGGGGTGATGCCCGGTGCTCCGTTCACTCGAACGAAATGAAAAGGCCGGTGCGCGTCGCGCACCGGCCTTTTGAATTTCTGATAAAGCGGGGAGGTATTATTCCCCGGCCGGCTGCGCCCTGAGGCCTTGAGCGATGGACCGGTTGATGCTGATCAGTGAATTGAGCTTGTTTTCGTCATCGGTGGTCATCACCGAAATGGTCTGCTTGAAAACGAAGACGCCCAGGGAGGCAATGTTGTTCTTGATGTCCTGCGGCAACTGGCTTTCTTCGCTGGTGGCCGACGTTACAAGAATGCTCCACAGTTTGCGATTGTATACGAGCGCGTCGTCCTTCTCGGCAAGCGACGCCTCCTGCCATTCATCCTTGATCAGCTGAAGCCGGGCTGCGGCTTTCATCAGCAGATTCGCTTCCAGCTCCCTCGGTGACACCGCCACCTGGCTTGTTTTCTGGTAAGCCTGCGCTGCCTGTTTGTACATGACCGATCAGCGTCCCTTCGTATTCGATGAGCTTTCGTGCTTCTTTCAGTGCTTTATAGAAGGCGCCGGTTAGAATGGCGTTACTAATCCTGGTAACATACGGGATCGTACTCGGCGCGGCCTTCACTATGTCATTGACGAGGGTGAAGTAACTCTCCTGAATCCTCTCCAAATCCGTTGACAGGTACATCAGCTGGACGGCCAGATAGACCCTCTTGGCTGGTGTATCCGCGGTGGCCGGCGTGAGAATGTCCTTTTCTCTCAGAATGGGAGCCTGGCCTTCGATAAAGAGGCGAGTCCGCTGATTGTCATTGGTGATGACACTGTCGCCAATGATAATCCGTTCGCCCGGTTTCAGCTCGACCTTGAGCGCCATTCCGTGACCTCCACATTTGAGTATCGACTCGATTCGTTAACCAATTGGTTAACGGGCAAGGCCGGTACTTTAATGATCTTCACTTTCGCTGTTAACCGAACAGGCTCAGAACGCTCTGATCCGCCTGGTTCGCCAGGGAAAGGGCGGTGGACGAGAGCTGCTGCCGCGTCTGGAGGGCAAGCATGTTCGCGCCTTCTTCGTTCATGTCGGCGATGGTCAGGTTGCCGGCGCCGACTTCGAGGGTATTGATCAGATTTTGAGTGAAATCCGTCCTGATCTCAACCGTGGAAAGCGAAGTGCCCATCGACCGTGCAGCATTTCGAAGCTCGTCGAGTGCGGCGTTGATCGCCTGAAGCGTTCTGTCGATATCTGTATCGGTCTTGAATTCCGATGCAGCCGCGGAAAGCGCCACGGTCCCCGTTGTGCTGCCGAGCGTCATTCGGTTGAAGTCGGAATTGCTGCTGTTGATATCAAACGAGACTTCGCCGATGAGGCTGATGCTGCCACCGGAAAAAGTGGCATCCAGGCCTTTGACGTTGTTCATGAAACTGACCAGATCGCTGACCGTGGTCTCGGCGTCGATCTCAAGCGAGGCGGGTTCGAATCCGGTCCCGTCCGTGATCGTGATCGTGTCGCCGGCCTGGAAACCGCCGGACGTGATCAGAGTTGAACCGGCGGTAAGCGGCGCCACGCTGAGCGTGGTCGTTCCCGTCGCGGAGGCCCCGCCATTGGTGGCCGTGCCGCCGCCCGAGGCATCCTTTGCAATCGAAATGGTGTTGTCGAGACCTGATGTGATCTTGATCGAGTCCGTCGCCTCGTCGAAGTTTGCATGAACGCCGTTCAGGTTGTTGAGCGCGTCCACGTAGTCCTGAACGGTGGTGATGTCTGTCCCGACCGTCAGGTTCGTTGTCCCGGAACTGTCGGTAATCGAAATAACGTCGCCATTCGACCAGGCGCCGAGATCTGTCAGGTTGGAGGAGGCCTGCAACCCGGTCAGGCTCAGAGTTGCCGTGCCACCGAAAAGGTTGAAGGAGGAGGTGCCGGTGCCGCCCGGATCGAGATCGTCGAGGTTCAGACCGTCATCCAGGGAGGTATCGGTGAAGTCGACGGGGTTGACCGTCAGGTTCGACGTGGAGTCCTCGTTGAAGATGACCTCGAGTTCGTTGCCCGCGCCCGCCAGGAGGTTCTTGCCCTTGTAGCCGGAGTCCCGAGCCATGTCCTCAATCTGCACGAGCAGGTCGTTGTACTGCTTGGTGAACAGCTTGCGCTCATATTCACTGGAAGTCTGAAGTGCCTGGTTGGCGATCGCCTTGGCCGATTCCACCAGCTTGGTGATGGACGTGATGCCCTTGTCGGCAGCGCGGATCGTCTGAACGGCCTGGCCCATGTTGTCCAGCAGGTTTGCAAGATCGCTCGCCCGGTCGTTCAGGGACTGTGCCGTAAAATACGAGTTCGGGTTGTCGAGCGCCGTGTTGACCTTAAGACCGGTCGCGAGCCGTGTCTGGGTAATGGACTGCAGGTCTGCTGTTTGCTTCAGCGACAGGAGATTGTCCCGGACCGCACTGGAAAGAACAATATCAGGCATCAGACTTCACCGCTTTTCCTATTCAGCACTTGCCAAGGTGGCGCTTAATGCGAACCAGAAGGAGCGCACACCTTTGACGTAAATCTAAATGGAAAGTTAATCGCTGATGCACGTATTAACGCGATATAAATAAAAGTTACCAAAAGCTTTCTTTTAATGCCTTGAAATTGCGTTGCTTTTCAAGGCGGCTCGCGACAGTATTCCGTTCGCGAACAAAAACGGCGGACCAATGGCCCGCCGTATCTGGTTGTCAGCTTGTGAGTCGTGCGTCTGACTGATTCTAGCTGAATTAGAAGAGGGATAGCACCGTCTGGTCCGCCTGCGACGCGAAGGATAGCGAGGTCGAAGCAAGCTGCTGACGGGTCTGCAGGGCCAGCAAATTTGCACCTTCTTCGTTGGTATCAGCCAAGGTCAAAAGCCCGGCACCTTCCTGGAGAGTATTGATCATCGTCTTGGTGTAATCTTGACGGATCTCAACGGTAGAGAGGTTGGTCCCGAACTCGGAGGCCTGGGACCTGAGGTTCGAAAGGGCCGTATTCAGGCGATCGACGACGCGGTTGATATCCGTATCCGTCGCGAAACCGCTGTCCGAAAGAGCTGCAACTGCAATTCCTGTCGTGCTCGCGGTATAACCGGTTGCAGCGAAGTCCGCATTGTCGCTTTTCAAGGACAGGTCGGTTTCACTCTGAATGGACAGCAGACCAGAGCCTGCATCGAAGGACGCCGTGACGCCGTTAAAGTCATTGACGAAGTTTTCCAGATCGTCAGCGGTGGTGTCTGCCTCAACTTCCAGCGAGCCAAGCTCGTATCCATTGCCGTCCGTCAGAGTCAGCGTGTCGCCAATTGCAAAGGAACCCGAATCTACCAGTTTCGCGGTGTCCGCAGAGAAAGCTGTCGCGGAAACAGTGCCAAAGGCCGCGCCAGCAGTACTGGTGGAAATGGCAAAGTCGTCATTGGAATAGATGGTGAGCTGACCGTTCGTTTCGTCAAATTCCGCACGAACGCCCGCAAGGCCGTTCAGGTTGTCGATCAGGTCCTGAACCGTTGCGCCGGCGACCGCCAGGGTGCTGCCTGCGACTGCCGCAGCAGTCGCTGTCGTGTCATAAGCGGTAATTGTCGTGCCGGCGGTGATCAGGTTCGCGTCCGACAGCGTCGAGCTGGAGTTCAGCGTCGGGCCCGTGGAAGACTGTTGCAGCGTGATGACGGACTTTCCGCCCTGCAAAGTGAAGGACGTCGCACCACCCTGACCCTGAGCAAGATCGGACAGGTTCAAACCGGTAGAAAGAGAGGTGTCGGTGTAGTCGACCGCTTCGATCGTCAGCTTGGAGGTGGAATCTTCGTTGAAGATGGTCGTCAGGTCGTTGCCCTGGCCGGCGAGCAGGTTCTTGCCCTTGTAGGAGCTGTCGCGGGCGACGTCTTCGACCTGTTCCAGCAGGTCGTTGTACTGCTCGGCGAATTTCTTGCGCTCATACTGGCTCTGGGTCTGCAGGGCCTGGTTGGCTTTCGCCTTGGCGGTTTCGACCAGATCGGTGATGGTCTGAATGCCCTTGTCCGCTGCCTTGATGGTCTGCAGGGACTGACCCATGTCGTCCAGCAGATTGCTCAGGTCACTGGCGCGGGAGTTCAGGCCCGAAGCGGTGAAGAAGGAATTCGGATTGTCCAGAGCGGAGTTGACCTTGAGGCCGGTCGCCAGCTTGTTCTGGACACCGGACATGAGGTCGGCAGTGGACTGAAGGGTGAGGAGGTTTTGCCGCACAGCAGCTGACAGGGTAATGTCCTGCATCTGATTATCCCTTTCCTGGGTCACAAATTCTTCTGCTCGTCCTGAGCAGGTTGATTAGGATCATCTCCTGTTAACCCTAATCATTGGTTAATTGCATCGCATTTTAGGGTTAACGAGGGGTTAACCCTTTGAACGCGCGAGCAAAAAATGCCAGAAAACGGGAAAGGTTCCGCAGGGCGGCCGGTCAAGAATCAAAAAAGGCGGGCCGAAGCCCGCCTTTCGATTCCTGTGATGTGTCCCCGGATCAGAAGAGCCGCAGCACGTTCTGGTCCGCCTGGGCCGCCAGGGACAGTGAGGTGGAGGCGAGGGACTGCTGGGTTTGGAGCGCCAGCAGGTTCGCACCTTCCTCGTTGGTGTCTGCCAGGGTCAACTTGCCGGCACCTTCTTCCAGGGTGTTGATCAGGGACTGCGTGAAGTCCTGACGGTTTTCAACAATAGAAAGGTTGGTACCGAAGGTGGACGCCTGAGACCGCAAGGTGTCCTGTGCGGATTTCAACTTGGTGAGCGCAGCATCGATTGAGCTGTCGGTCGCAAAGCCGGAGTCCGTGCCGCTCGTGGTCAGTGTGGCGTTCGAGTTGAAGGCGGTGTTGTCCGACGAGATCGACAGTTTGAAGTCCGAGGTCACGGTCAGGGTGCTACCGCTCAATGCGGCGCTGGAACCG
>NZ_JBNKYW010000047.1:0-2937 GCF_050301095.1 Roseibium sp. | reverse complement strand
GATCCGCGCGCCTTCCTGCGTTCAGCCCTGCAAAGCGCAAAGGCGGGGCGAATCGTCTCTGGCGGTTCAACCCTGACGATGCAGGTCGCCAGATTGCTGGATGAGCAGCCGACCAAAAGCCTGAGGCGCAAATATGAGCAGGTTCTGAAAGCGGTTCAGCTCGAAAAAACGTTCTCCAAGGAAGACATTCTCAGGATCTATGCGCTGCGCGCTCCTTTCGGCGGCAACGTGGAGGGCGTGCGGGCGGCGAGTCTGTCCTGGTTCGGCAAGGAACCGGTACGGCTGACACCGGCGGAAGCCGCCTTGCTAGTCGCGCTTCCCCAGAGCCCGGAAGCGCGACGGCCGGACCGGTTTCCCGAAACGGCCCGCATGGCCCGCAACCGGGTGCTGAAGCGCGCAGCGGAAGCAGGTGTGCTGACCGGGGAAGAGGCACGGTCAGCGGCTGCCGAACCCATACGCGTCAAACGGCACGCCATGCCCATCGTCGCGCCACATGAGAGCCGACATGCCCGTCTGGCAGCTCCTGAAAGCAAAGTGCTGCGGCTGACGCTGGACCGGGACCTTCAATCCGCCCTTGAAACCCTGGCGCGGCGCAAGATTGCAGCCCGCGCCCGTCCCGTCTCCATGGCGATCGTGGTTGCCGACCACCAAAGCGGGGAGATCCTGGCAAGCATCGGCGCACCGGACCTTCTCGATACCAGCCGGCTGGGTCATGTCGACATGACCCGGGCCGTCCGCTCGCCCGGATCGACGCTCAAGCCGTTCATCTATGGCTTGGCCTTCGAGGAGGGGATAGGTCTTCCGGAAAGCTTCATCGATGACCGGCCGACGAACATCGGCGGTTATCAGCCGACGAATTTCGATCAGGCCTATCAGGGAACCGTCACGTTGCGCGAGGCGCTCCAGCTGTCGCTGAACACGCCCGCTGTTCAATTGCTCGAAGCCGTCGGTCCCGCAAGGCTGCTGGCCCGGCTGAAAAGGGCAGGGGTGCGGCCCGAGCTGGAAAAGGACGCGGCACCGGGGCTGGCGATCGCTCTTGGCGGACTGGGGCTCACACTGCGGGACCTGACGCAGCTTTATGCCGGTCTCGCGCGCGGGGGAGAGCCGCTCGCCCTTTTCGTCTGCCGGTCCGGTTGCAAACCCGATTCGGATGGAGTGCTTGCCTCCAGTGTGCTTTCCGAAAAGGCGGCCTGGCTGGTTGGCGATATTCTGGCGGGGCTTCCGCAGGCGCAAAGCGCGGACACCTCTCGCATCGCCTATAAGACGGGCACGGCCTACGGCTATCGCGATGCCTGGGCCATCGGTTTCGACGGCCGCCATGTTGCCGCTGTCTGGCTGGGACGGCCGGACGGGACCCCGGTTCCGGGAGAAACCGGCGCAAGCGCCGCCGTTCCGATCCTGTTCGAGGTCTTTCAGAAGATCGGGCCGAAGAGGGCGCCTTTGCCGGACGCACCTTCGGACGTGATGTTGACCATGAATCGGGATCTTCCGGCACCGTTGAGATATGCGCGTCTGCCAGGGCGCGGTCCCATTGCAGGAAACGGCGACTCACTCCGAATAGCTTACCCTCCTGACGGAGCCGAACTGGATCTGGGGCTGACCTCGGAAGCACCGGGCGCGAAGACCCTGCCGCTTGTGGTCAAGTTGAAAGGCGGGGTTGCCCCTTATTCCGTGCTCGTCAATGGCATCCCCATCCCGGAGAAGTTGCGTCGCCGCCAGCTATTCTGGCAACCGGACGGCCCCGGCTTTGCGAATGTCACGATTCTCGATGCCCGTGGAGAACGGGCCGGGACGACAGTCTATCTCCAATGAAGCCGATCGGCGAGTTGGCCGAACCCCGATTCATTTTCGCTCTCGACATTGCGAATCCCGCCAGTCAGGAACCCTCTGCAAGATCCGTTTTGTGGATTGGGACGATTTGCCGATGTTGATAGTCGGAGTTTGCTGCACTTTCACGAATCCAATCAGATTCCGTAGCGTAAGATATTGATTGGATTTGAAAATCAGGTAAGACAAGAAATAGCGCAGAAATAAGAAATGAATTTCAATTCGAATACGAGTAGGAAACTTAAATAAAACATCAAACACCGCTCGTGGTGCGGAAATTATCTTTTCAGTAAATAATTTAATCATTAAATTTTGTTTGGTAAATTAAGATTATTATATAAAACTAACGAAGCGTAATATAAATTTAGAAGCAAAAATAAACATTTTAAACCCGATTAGATTCCCTAGGGGAAGTAAAAAAATCTTGAAAAACAGTATGTTGCAGAAACAGCACACCGGAGACCGTCTGTGAACGCGTTGCCGGTTTTGGGGTTGCTGACCGGACTCAAGTTTGGTTCTTACGGTTTTGCGAAGGCGAGTAATCGCCAGTAAAAATGATTTGGGCGAAATTGATCCGGATCGTTTTTCAAGGAAATCGCGGGGACGGAACCCGCCGGACCAGACGGTCCGATCCGGTTCCAATTGAAATTGACTTTGGAGGTCAGAATGAAACTCAAGAGCTTGATGCTCGCTGCTGCTTCCGCAGCTGCTGCTACCACCGCCCAGGCTGCCGATCTTCCGGTTGCTCCGGAGCCGGTTGACTACGTTCGCGTCTGCGACGCTTACGGCTCGAAATTCTACTACATCCCGGGCACCGAAACCTGCCTGCGCGTTGGCGGCCGTGTTCGTACCCAGTTCGTCGTGAACAACGTTCTGGAAGACGGCAACTGGGGCAGCCGTGATTCCGACGGTTACTCCTGGCTGTCTCGCGGTTACCTGTACCTCGACGCCCGCACCGCTACCGAGTTCGGCACCCTGCGCGCCTACACCTCGATCTACGCAACCAACGTTAACGGTGGTGGTTCCGTCACCCTCGACAACGCCTACATCCAGTGGGGCGGTCTGACGGCTGGTTACACCGGTTCTAACTTCAACATCTACACCGGTCAG
>NZ_JBNKYW010000046.1:0-21014 GCF_050301095.1 Roseibium sp. | reverse complement strand
CGCTCAATTACGGGTCGGAAATTACCGGCGACTGGACTGCCCGCTTTGAAATCGCCTCGGCACTCGGCCAGACGGAGGCGGTGCGTTCGGGCGCGGGTATCGGCATCCTGCACGATTTCATCGCCCGATCCGACCCGGAGTTCGTACCCGTCCTGCCGGACATAAAGCTGCGCCGGGCTTACTGGATGGTCACCCACGAAAGCTCGCGCCCGCTGCGCCATGTCGCGGCCGCGCAAGACTTCCTGCGCGATCAGGTCGCACACGACAAGGCTATCTTCGGGTAGCCTGCAAACACACTATCGGGCTTTGTTGCCTGGATTTGGCGTTGCAAGCCGCAGGCTGAGTGTGCTGATACGAGGTTACCGCCACGCCTGCGTGGCGGCGATCCACTCCCGTGTCCGGGCTTCCGGGTCAGCGTTGAGCGTGATGTCCGTGACCACCGCAGCGCTGTCGGCACCGTTTTCAAAGACTCCGGGCAGCCGCTCCGGGCTAAGACCTCCGATGGCAACCAGCGGCAGACCACCGATCTGGCGCTTCCACCTGCCGACTTTTTCGACACCCTGCGGAGCCCATTTCATCTTTTTCAGGATGGTCGGGTAAACCGGGCCGAGCGCGATATAATCGGGATCGACCGAAAGCGCCGTTTCCAGCTCGGCACCGTCATGGGTGGAGACCCCCAGCCGCAGCCCGGCCTTGCGGATCGCGGCGACATCGGCTTCCGCCAGATCTTCCTGACCGAGGTGAACGAAGTCGCAACCTTCGTCGATGGCAAGCTTCCAATAGTCGTTGATCACCAGTTGGCAATGGTGCTTGGCGCAGGTCGCCTTGGAGGCAGCAATCTCCTTGCGCAGTTCGTCTTCATGCATGTCCTTGATACGAAGCTGCACCAGCTTGACTCCGAGCGGGACAAGCCGGGCAATCCATTCAGAGCTGTCGACGATGAGATAAAAGGGATCGATTTTCATTCGAATACTGCCATGCCAATGACCGGGGTGGAGGGAACCGCCATGTCGCGCGGTTCGAGTGGAATTGCTTCGAAGGCCTGCCGCCCCGCTTCAATGGCCTTTGCAAAAGCGGCGGCCATCGCCACCGGGTCGCCGGCCTTGGCAACGGCGGTGTTGAGCAACACGGCGTCAAATCCGAGCTCCAGAACTTCAGCCGCATGAGACGGACGGCCAAGTCCCGCATCGACAACGAGCGGAATGCCCTGAAAATGCGCCCGATAGGCCCGCAAGGCATCCCGGTTGACCGGTCCCTTCGCCGATCCGATCGGCGCGCACCAGGGCATCAGGACCTCGCAGCCTGCTTCCAGCAGCTTTTCGCCGACGATGATGTCATCCGTCGTATAGGGGAACACCTTGAAACCGTCTTCGTTTAAGGTGCGCGCGGCCTCGACCAGGGCAAAGACGTCGGGCTGGAGACTGTCGTGATGTCCGATCACTTCCAGCTTGACCCAGTCGGTCTTGAAGAGGTCCCGCGCCATCTTCGCCGTGGTAACTGCCTCCTTCACCGTGTGGCAGCCGGCCGTGTTTGGCAGCACGCGTACCTCGAGTTCCCGGATCAGATCCCAGAACTTTCCACCTGTGCCGGTTCCGGCCGTTTCCCGCCGCAGCGAGACCGTCAGAATACCCGCGCCAGACGCCTTGACCGCGTCGGCGAGCACCTTCGGCGAAGGATATTGCGCCGTGCCGAGCAGAAAGCGGGAGGAGATCTTTTCACCGTAGACTTCAAACATGCGGCTCACCCTCCCTGCATCGGTGACAGGATCTCGATCCGGTCGCCTTCTTCGAGTTGGCAGGCCAGACGGTCCTCGGCAGCGACAAGGTCGTTGTTCCGGGCCGTGGCGAGAAACTCGTGCTCGTAGTCCAACTCGTCGAGCAAGGCCGCCAGGGTCGAGCTGGCGACCTCGCAAGCCTCGCCATTAATGATGAGCTTCAAGAGCGGTCTCCTTCGAAAGGGGAATAATCATGTCAGCGGCTTCGTCGGCAAAGTGCGGCGCCAGCAGGAAGCCGTGGCGGTAGAAACCGTTGAGTGTGAGGCGTTGGCCGGACAAACGGGCGCGCGGCAGATTGTCGAAATAGGCCGGGCGCACGCCGGTTCCGGTCTCGACAATCTTCGCTTCGGCAAATCCCGGGTGCAGGCTGTAGGCGGCGTTCAGGAGTTCCATGGTGGAACGGACACTGACGGGACCATCGTCCCCGCTCTCGATCATGGTCGCCCCCACCATGAAGCGCTTGTCATCGCGCGGCACGATATAGACCGGAATACGAGGATGCAGCATCCTGACCGGACGGGAGAGCGTGACATCCGGCGCATGCAGGATCAGCATTTCGCCGCGCACCCCGCGCAAGTCGGTGTCCCGAGCGGCCATTCCCGTGCAGTCGGCCACGAAATCCGTTTCCCCGGAAACGGTTTCAGTTTCGAAGATAAACCGGACGCCACTTTCGATCAGCCGCGCCTTCAAGCCTTCAAGGGCCTTTCTAGGGTCCAGATGCGCTTCCCTGGAAAAGAAGAGCGCCTTTGAAAATCGTCCGCCAAGATCGGGTTCAAGCGCAGAAATCTCCTCGCCCTTCATCCAATCGAAACCACTGGTCCTTGCTGCAAACCGGTTAAGTTCACCAGTATCACGGGGCGGTGCAACGACCAGAGTGCCCTTCAGCGTCACCTCCCGCGGCAAAACGTTCGACCACCAGCCGATGCATTTTTGCCCAAGGGTAAGTACCGCTTCTTCCGCGTTTTCGCGCTCGCACCAGGGGGCCAGCATGCCCCCGGCCAACCAGGAGGCACTGCCGGCGAGGTCCCGGTTCTTTTCCACGACGATGACGTCGGCACCGCGCCTGGATAGTTCGAAGGCCAATGCCAGCCCGGCAACCCCCGCTCCCTTGACCAGGACCTTCATGGGGTCCCTCCTGCGCCAGACGCAAGCGGCTGACGTGTATCAGCCCGTGAAAAGGACGACGTCCGACAAAGAGGCAGTTCCGGCACGCGACAGTCTCCTGCAAAGCACCTGAGCCTTGCTGCACGAAATCAGCCGGGAGGGAGAGGCCTGGCCCGCGCTTCAATCGGAGCGCCGAACGCAAAGCAGCACCGTCCCTTCGCCAGCATGACCTGGATCAGGTTCGTCGGGTCCCTGCACTGCGCGTCTTTCGGCGCGCCCAGCAGTATCTCAGCCCCTTGTCGGGACACCCCGGGTGAAGGGTGTTTTTGCAGCCCGCACGGACGTCTTGTCAAGGTTTGGTTTCGGATGGCTCGAGGTTCCGCGCGCGAATGCGCGCCCTGGAATTTGCAGTCGCGCGCGAGATGGAAACGGACTGTTCAATGGACACTTTTCCAGGCCAGCCCCTATCTATCTGTCAGACACGAGCCCATTCCGAAGGAGAGACCGATGAGCTGGCTGAATTGCCCCGACCCCATTGCCGGTAATGCGGCAAGCTGCGATCCGATCGACACCATCATCGTCCCGCGCACTTCGGACCTCGGCGGATTTTCCGTCCGGCGTGCCCTGCCTTCCGCCCGTCGGCGCATGATCGGACCTTTCATCTTTTTCGACCAAATGGGGCCGGCGGAACTGCTTGTCGGTGGCGGCATCGACGTGCGCCCTCACCCGCATATCGGCCTTGCGACCGTCACCTATCTGTTCGAGGGCGAAATGTACCACCGCGACAGCCTGGGCACAGAGATGGCGATTTCACCCGGCGCGCTTAACTGGATGAGTGCCGGCAAGGGCATCGTTCACTCCGAGCGCGAACGCCCGGAAAGAAAGCTGGAAACGCGGCCTCTCTTCGGTCTGCAAAGCTGGGTTGCCCTGCCGAAGAACCTGGAGGAAGGCGCGCCGGATTTCCAGCACTTCGGCACCGAGGAGCAGCCCGAGTTCTCCGACAAGGGAGCTTCGGTCAAACTGATCGCCGGCGAGCTCTACGGGCACAAGGCGCCGGTCAAAACCGCCTCCGACCTCTTCTACGCCGACATCGCGCTTGAACCGGGTGCCAAGGTACCCCTGGACGCCGGATGGGAAGAACGCGGTCTCTATACGGTCTCCGGCCGGATCAGCATCGCCGGACAGGACTTCGACCCTGCCCAGCTTCTGGTGTTCAAGCCGGGGGATCACGTGGTGATCGAAAACAACACCCCCCATGCCGCCCGCTTTGTCGTTCTGGGCGGCGAGCCGATGGATGGCCGGCGGTACATCTGGTGGAATTTCGTTTCCTCGTCCAAGGAACGGATCGAGCAGGCCAAGGAGGACTGGCGCCAGGGGCGGTTCGATACGGTTCCGGGCGACGCGGAGGAATTCATCCCGCTGCCGGACCGGACGGGACCATAGGGTCTCGGTCACCCGATAATCCCCCCCTCCACGAGCCGGAACGCCACTGGAAAGACAACCCAGTGCCGTTTCGGGTCGCATGCTCGTGCGCCACAAACGGCGTTTTTCCAGTCAGCTGCTTGAAATTGTGGAGAGTTCCTTGTCATTTAGGTATCTGTCCGGTCGCCTTTGTTCCGGGCTCCGATCAAGATACTGAAAGCCACAATGACAACCACGCCTTCCTTTCCCGACGATACCGATGATTTGCGGCTGGAGATTATCGAAACCGCACGCGCCCTGCCCCGCCTCGGCCTTACCAAAGGCACTTCCGGCAATGTGAGCGCCCGTACGAATTCCGGTTTTCTGATCACCCCGTCCGGCACACCGTATAAAGACCTGACCACGGAGAAGATTGTCGCGCTTGATTTCGATGGCTGTTACCGGGGCGACATCCTGCCGTCTTCGGAATGGCGCATGCATCTGGATTTTTATCTGGCAAAGCCCGCCTGCGGTGCGGTCGTTCATTGCCACAGCCCACGGGCAACGGCGCTCTCCTGCCACCGCCGCGGCATCCCCGCCTTTCACTATATGGTGGCCCTTGCCGGGGGTGACCGGATCGACTGTTCGGATTACGCAAGTTTCGGTACGAAGGCCCTGTCGGAAGCCATGATCAAGGCCCTTGGGGAGCGCAGTGCCTGCCTTCTGGCCAATCACGGCCAGATTGCCGGTGGGCCAGACCTCAGGAAGGCGCTCGCCGTTGCCGAAGGGGTCGAGGACTTGGCTGACCAATATCTTTCCGCCCTGGTGCTCGGTGAGCCGGCCATACTGGATGAAGCAGAAATGGCCGTTATTCTGATGAAGTTCCGGACCTACGGAAAGCAGGCTAATGAACTTGAAGATGGCCAGACGGCTGCCTTCGAATTGCCAAGGCGGCTCGACTGACATGCGCCTTGGAGTTGACTGGGGCGGCACCAAGCTCGAGATTGTCGCACTGTCCGACGAAGGCGAGGAGTTGTTCCGCCAGCGCGTCGACACGCCCAAAGGCGACTACCGGGGTTGTCTCGAAGCGGTCAAGGGGCTGGTCGACGCTGCCGAAGAGGCAACCGGCCGGCGAGGAACCGTGGGCTTCGGAATTCCCGGATCGCTGTCACCGAAAACCGGGCTGGTCAAAAACGCCAATTCGACCTGGCTGAACGGTCAGCCGCTGGACAAGGATCTGCAAGACCTCCTTGGGCGGCCGGTCCGCATACAGAACGATGCCAATTGCCTGGCCGTTTCCGAGGCAACCGACGGCGCGGGCGCGGGCGCTCCTATCGTCCACGCCATTATCATCGGGACCGGCAGCGGTTCCGGCATCGCCATCAATGGCAAGGCCCATCTCGGCGCCAACGGAATTGGCGGCGAATGGGGCGCCATCACCGTTCCCTGGCTCAAACAGGACGAATACCCTGGTCCGGACAGCTGGATCGGGCACAAGGGCGTGATCGACCGCTGGTGTTCGGGCACGGGTTTTCAGATGGACTACAAGGAGCGAACCGGGAAGCTGCTGAAAGGCCAGGAGATCATGGCGCTGAAACGTTCCGGTGACCGGACGGCAAATGCCGTTTACGACGCCTATGTCAGCCGGCTCGCCCGCTCACTGGCGATGTCCGCCAACCTGCTTGATCCGGATGTCTTCGTGCTTGGCGGCGGCATGTCGAACATCGACGAGCTTTATGCGGACCTGCCACCGGCGATGCAGCCTTATGTTTTTTCCGACACTTTCGAAACGCCGATCCGCAAGGCCGCTCACGGCGACAGCTCGGGCGTGCGCGGCGCTGCGTGGCTGTGGGGATGAAAGACCGAAACGAGGAATTTCCGGACGCACATCCGCGTCCGGAAATTTTCAGGAAAGGTTCCGGTCAGGTGGACTTCCGGCCCACGGTCACCAGGACAATTCCGATGCCGACGGCGGCAACCGCTGCGAGCTTCGCCAGGTTCGGAATTTCACCGAAGACGGCAAACCCAAGCCCCAGGCCAATGACCGCGGCTACCGACCCGATCTGGCTCAAATAGACAGGTCCGGCGGTCTGTTGCAGGCGGAAGTAAAGACCGTATTGAAGGGCAAAGATCGCCATTTGGGCAACCGCGAGCCCGGTTGCCTGCCATGTCCAGTCGGCCGGTGCCAGAGGCAGTCCCAGTGCTGCGGTAAAGATCGCGAGAGCCACAAAGCCGGTTGCCATCATGCCGAGCGCGAGATCGACGGGCTTTGCTCCCTTGGGCCAGTGCAGCGTCCTGTATATGTTTCCCGTCGCCAGAAAAACCGGAATGAACAGAGCGAATACGGCCCACCAGGAGGCTTCGACGGACAGCTCCGCTCCCGAGAGCGCCAGAAGCACGCCACCGAAAAGTCCGAACAGAACGCCGGTTCCCATGAGAAACCGAAACCGCTCCAGGCGTAAAACCACGGCAAGGGCATAGGTCAGCACAAGCGGGAACGCATAACTCAGCGACACGAAACCCGCCCCGACCTTCGAGGCGGCGACGACCGCAATCATGTTCGGCGCAATGAACAACAGACCGCTGAATACCAGATACGTCAGGAGTTTTCTGCGCGCCACTTCATTCACTTGCCCCAAATGCGGGCGAGCCTTGCCGGTAGAAACCCGTGTTGCCGCGAACAAGGCGGCCGCGCCCCCAAGGATCGACCATTGCAGAAGCACCAGTGGGTGCCAGCCGAAGGATGGCGCGGCCTTGGCGATAATTGTCGAGACGGCCAGAAAACCGCCTACGATAAGCAGCAGCACCAATGGCTGCTGGAGAAGGCCACGACTGTCCAAGCTGCCTGCATTGGACCGGGCCGGTTCTCCATCCACCTGCCCTGCTGACCTGACCGTGTCCGTCATGAGAAACCCTTTCAGTTTCGGGCGGCCGTCCTTCGTGCCACCGACAGGGAGATAGATAACAACATTTATCTTGATTTCAAGATACTTTATTTCAAGATTCTTGACCGGCATTGACTTAACCAGGAAAATCATTGAGGGTTCAGGCCGAACTGGCAGAAAAAGCCGAGCAATATCTGTGGCTTCCGCACTCGATCCCAGTCAGGGTAGAGTGTTGAAACGCCGATCATTCGAGACCTGTGCAATGACCAAGCAATCCAGTGGCTCCACAAAGAAACCCGATCACCTGTTTGGAGATCCTGATGACCTCCTGGTCGACAGGGCGGAGCGGGCCTGCAAGCAGTGGCAGAAGGAAATGCCGGAGTTCAGGGACAGGCTGTTGCCCATGATCCTGCTGGGCCGGCTCAATGAAGCCTCCCAGGTCATGAGCCGGGACTATCTGGCTCCAGCCTACGCCGACATCGGCCTGAAGATCGGCGAGTTCGACGTGCTGGCCACCCTGGTCAGAACCGGCCCGCCATACAAGCTGACACCGACCGAGCTCTACCGGACCACCATGATGAGTTCAGGAGGCATGACGGCCCGCCTGGACAAGCTCGAAAAGGCCGGTTACGTGGAGCGCTGCCCCCATCCGGAAGACCGGCGTGCATTGACCGTCTGCCTTACCGAGAAAGGGCTCGACCTGATCAAGCAGATGATGCCGAACTATATCGACACCCAGCATCAGGCGGTCAGCGGTCTTTCGGGAAAGGAACAAGAGACCTTGTCCCGCCTCCTGCAAAAACTTCTGCGCTCCGCAAGCGACCCGCTGGCGGGACGATAGAATTCGCTTTAGAGCCACGCGCGCCCGATTAGATTGTCACCTACGTTATCGGCTAGATCTTTTCCTCCCGCAGCGCAGCTTCCAGCACGCTCCACTGTTGACGCGAGACGGCTTCCCTGGACGCCATCAGCCAATAGGTCCGGTGATGCGGCAGAGCGTCTTCCGACACTCTTTGGAGGCGTCCGCTCTCCAGGTCTTCACGGCAAAGCGGAAGGGAAGCGAATAGGACGCCGTGGCCGGCGCGCGCCGCGGACAGGGCCGGTGCGAAGGTATCGAAGCGCAGCACAGGCAAGGGAGTGGTCGGCGTGCCGAAGCGTGCACCCCATTCCTTCCAGCCGGGCCTCGGCCCGGAAACGGCAATGCGCGGCAGGTCTGCCCAGGGCCGCCCGGATGCCAGAAGCCCAGGCGCGGCCAGCGGTGCCATTACCTCGCTGTAAAGCGGGAACTTGTAGGCACCCGGCCAGTCACCGGCGCCGTAGCGGACACGAATCGTGTCGTCCTCCTGCTGCAGGTCCGCCGACAGGACCATGGTCCGGAAGGACAACTGGGCATCGATCCCGCCGAGCAACGCGGACAGGCGCGGCAGGATCCAGAGATCGATGATCGAAGCGCTCGCAGAGATCGTCAGGCGGTTCCGGGCAACACCGAACAACCCTTCGGAGCTGTCGCGAAGCGTTTCAAACGCGGAACGCACATGCGGCAGCCACGCCTCGCCTTCGACGGTCAGCTCGATGCTGCGCGCCTGACGCAGGAACAACCGGGTTCCGAGCCATTTCTCCAGCTTGTCGATCCGCTGGCTGACGGCCGACTGGGTCACGCCGGTTTCTTCAGCGGCGGCGGTGAAGCTTCCGCACCGCGCCGCCGCCTCAAATGCGCGGACCCATTCGAGGGGAAGGTTTTCAAAGCGGGACCGTTCCATTACCTATTCTTTATCTCAGGTCATCAATTCCTAATTTGATTTAATGGATAGTTCGTCCGATCCTTGCGTTCAACATCATTTGGTCCTGCCCCAAAAGAAAGGAATTGGGACATGGTTGACGTATCGATCCACGAGGCCGGAAACCATCTGGCTCTGGAAACGGATCAGGGGACACTGCGGTTTCACGCGATCTGGCTGAGGGACAATGCGGGCGACGCCGAAACGCGCGATCCCGGCAACGGCCAACGCCTGATTGCCCTGCGCGACATCACCCCGGACACGCGCATTCAGACGGCTGAACTGCGCAACGGTTTGCTTCAGGTCACCTTCAGCCCGGAAGGAAAGACAGTGGACTATGGCCTCGGCTGGCTGCTTGCAAATGCCTACGACCAGCCACATCACGGTGCACGCGGCTGGACCGCTGACGAGATCGAAACCTGGGACAGCGCCCTCAACGACAGTGTGCCCTCCGCCGGGTTCGAGGCCGTTTCGACAAATCCTGCGGTCAAGCACGCCTGGCTGGCGGATGTCGCCAGATACGGCTTCGGCAAACTCACCGGCGGACCGATCGAGGATCAGGCGCTCATGAAGGTGGTGGACCTCTTCGGCTTTGTCCGCGAGACCAACTACGGCCGTCATTTCGAAGTCCGCACGGAGGTCAATCCGACCAACCTTGCCTATACCGGGCTCGGCCTGCAGGCCCACACGGACAATCCCTACCGCGATCCCGTTCCGACCGTTCAGGTGTTGTATTGCCTGGAAAGCTCGGCGGCAGGCGGCGAGAACATGGTGGTCGACGGGTTCCGGGCAGCCCTGCGCCTGCGTGATGAAAACCCCGCCTGGTTCGACGTTCTGAGCCGCTACTGCGCCCGCTTCGAATATGCGGGCAGCGAAGGCGTGGTGCTGCGCTCGCGCCGTCCGATGATCGAGCTTGCGCCGGATGGCGAACTGATCGCGGTCCGCTTCAACAACCGCTCCGCCGCCGCCATCACCGACGTCCCCTTCGAGGACATGGGCACCTACTACGAGGCCTACCGCAGACTGGGTGAGATCATCGACGATCCGGCGATGGAAGTCACCTTCCGGCTGGAGCCGGGCGAATGCTTTCTTGTCGACAACACCCGCGTCCTGCATGCCCGCAAGGCCTATTCGGGCACCGGCACCAGGTGGCTTCAGGGCTGCTACGCCGACAAGGACGGCCTGCTGTCGACCCTGGCAGCGCTGCAGTCCGCCCATCCGGAGGCAGCCGAATGAGCAAACCGGATTATTCGGACCTTTCGCGCGACAACATCGTTGCCTTTCTGGGCGACATCTTCGAGCGCTGCGGTGACGAGGAATATCTCGGCGAACCGGTCACCATGGCCCAGCACATGCTGCAAGGGGCGACGCTGGCCGAGCAGAACGGGCTCGACGAGGAGGTCATCGTCGGCGCGCTCCTGCATGACATCGGCCATTTCACTTCCGAGTTCGGCACGTTCTCCATGGACGACACCGAGGACCGCTACCACGAGGAAGCCGGTGCCGAAGTGCTGAGCCGGTTCTTTCCGACTGTCATCACCGACTGCGTCCGCTATCACGTCGCCGCCAAGCGTTACCTGTGCGCGACGAAGCCGGACTATTTCAAGCGCCTGTCTGAGGCCTCCGTGCATTCGCTCAACCTGCAGGGCGGGCCAATGACAGCGGAGGAAGTCGCCGAGTTCGAGAAGAACCCGAACCTCAAGAAAATCATCCAGGTTCGATATCTCGATGAAGCCGGCAAGCAGCCGGAAATGGAGACACCGGATTTCTGGCATTTCGCGCCAATGGTTCAGCGGATCGTCGACAAACATTTCGGAGAAACACCTTGAGCGCCCCACAGTATATCTTCGAGGCCAGCTCCAAACCTTCGTTGCCCTGGCACGAAGTGCCGCTGATCCGTGCGACCGAGGAAACGGTCAAGGGCTATGGCTGCCTCGTGGACGACCCGAACAGTTTCGAGATCGAGATCACCCGCTGGCCGCAGCAGGGCTGGCGGCCCATCGACGATGGCACGGGCGACGAGGGCGGCTGGGTGGAAGGCGTTTTCAAGGGCACCTGGCAGGGTGACGTGCTCTACGGCGAGAACGAGGCTGTCAACGGCCACTACGTGCTGGGCTGGGCCGCCGACCCGCAAAAAGCTTGCAGTGACCGCCAGAGCGCCCCGCGCGATCAGGTGCTGCTGTGGCACATGAACTATCATCCCGATGGCGGCCAGCTGTTTTATCCGCTCGACAAGCGCCCCTTCATCGTGCCGGTGGCGCTGCCCGGAGACAATCTGACGCCGGACAAGGTCGTCGCCTTCTGGTGCGAGGGCGACCGAGGGCTCTATATCCATGCCGGCATCTGGCACGAAGGCATCTTTCCGGTGGAAGACAACCAGCGCTTCCTCGACCGGCAGGGCGCGGTCCATGCCCGGGTGAGCGCCGACATAGGCAAGGAATTCGGCGTCTACCTCGCATGTCCCTTACGAGCGGACAAGATCAAGGATTTCTGAGAGCTGGGCGGCGCGGTCCCGGCTCCCTGAGCGGCCGCGCCATTACCGCGCAAAAGCACAATCCTGTTACCCATTGACACAGCAGCGGAACCGCAATTGCAATAACTGCGGCGATATCCGATCTTCCGTGGCAAGACCAATTGCCGAACGAACGGAAGACGCATCATGTTGAAATGGGTAACAACCCTTCTTGCCATTACCTTCCTCATCCTGCCTGCCGCCGCACAGGAAGGCCTTCAGATCAAGGACCTTGTGAAAGGCACGGGCGAAGAAGCCAATGTCGGGGAAACCGTCATCGTGCACTACACCGGCTGGCTGATGGACGGCACCAAGTTCGATTCCAGCCTTGACAGGGGCACCCCCTTTTCCTTCACGCTCGGTGAACGCCGGGTCATTCCCGGATGGGAAAAAGGCGTCGAAGGCATGCAGGTCGGCGGCAAGCGCGAACTGATCATTTCCCCGGAAATGGCCTATGGTTCGCAGGGAGCGGGCGGCGTCATTCCGCCGAATGCGACGTTAAAATTCGAAATCGAGTTGCTGGAAGTCAGGGGCAAGAAATTCTCCGATATCGGCAACGAGGAACTGAAGGCCAAACTGGCGGCGGGTACCACCATCATCGACATCCGTCGCCCGGACGAGTGGAAGCAGACGGGCGTCATACCCGGCAGCCACCTGGTCACATTCTTCGACACGAACGGCAACGTTAACCCGCAGTTCGGCGCGGAACTGCAGAAACTGATATCCGGACCATCAGACGAGGTCGTCATTCTCTGCCGGAGCGGCAACCGCAGCCAGGTCCTGTCGGAATATCTGGCCGGTCAGGCCGGGTTCACCAATGTGGTCAATGTCGAGAAGGGAATTTCACATTGGATCGCAAACGGCGGCGAAGTGAAAGAACCGGCACTGCCCGAGAACTGCTGGCTCTGTTAAGCCGCGCGCCTTGCCCGCGCCATGCGGAGAGCCCCTCACGTTTCCATTGGTGGCATCCGGTTCCAGGCGTCGAGCGCCGCAATCTTGTAGGCTTCCGCCAGCGTCGGGTAGTTGAAGGTGTTTTCGACGAAATATTCCAGCGTACCGCGCAGGTTCAGGACCGCCTGGCCGATATGCACCAGTTCGGTCGCCCCTCGCCCACGATGTGACAGCCGAGCAGCCGCCGGGTCTTCAGCGAGAAGATCATCTTCAACATGCCGGTTTCCAGCCCCATGATGTGCCCGCGCGAGGTTTCCCGGAACCGGGCGACGCCGCATTCATAGGGAATGCCGCGCTCCTTGATTTCCTCCTCGGTCATCCCGACGGTTGAGATTTCCGGCACCGCGTAGATGCCATAGGGGAAATATTCCGGCGGATCGTAGGCCTTTTCACCGAGCGCCTGACAGGCGGCGATACGGCCCTGCTCCATGGAGGTCGAGGCGAGGCTCGGAAAGCCGATGACATCGCCGGCGGCATAAATATGCGGGACACTGGTCTGGAAGGTCACCGGATCGACCCGCAGGCGCCCCCGGTGATCGACCTCAAGGCCACAGGCATCGAGATTGAGCGAGGGCGTCGCGCCCATGCGCCCGGCGGCAAACAGGATCACGTTGGACCGGACACACCGCCCGCCTTCCAATGTAATCTCACAATCGGCTGGGCCGTGTTTCTCGATCTTTTCGACCTTGGCGCCAAACCGCAGCGCGATACCCCGGTCCCTTAGCTGATGCGTGAAATCCGCCACCAGTTCCTTGTCCAGAAAGTCGAGCATGGAATTGCGCGGCTCCACCAGTGTGACGTGGACATCGAGCGCGGAAAAGATCGAGGCATATTCGACGCCGATAACGCCGGCGCCGACCACGGCGATGGAACGCGGAAGTTCCTTCAGCTCCAGGATCTCGTCGCTGTCGACGACGAATTCACCGTCGAAAGGCACATAGTCCGGGCGAAAAGGCCTGGTTCCGACGGTGATGACGTAACGCGCAGCCTTGAAGGCCTGAACGTCGCCGGCTTCTCCGAGCACCTCGATCACATGCGTGTCGACAAACCGGGCTTCGCCGCGGATGGTGTCGACCTTGTTGCGGGCGAACTGGTGCTCCAGCACCTCGACCTCGTGATCCAGGGTCTTGTGCAACCTGGCCATCAGATCGTCGGCGGAAATGTCCTGCTTCACCCGATAGGAGCGGCCATAGAAACCACGTTCACGCCAGCCGGTCAGGTTGAGTACGGTCTCCCGCAAGGTCTTTGACGGAATGGTTCCGGTGTGAACGGAAACACCCCCAACCCTTCGCCCGCGTTCCACCACGAGGACGCTGCGTCCGAACTTCGCCGCCTGGATCGCCGCCCTGCGCCCCGCAGGTCCGCTGCCGATCACGATCAGATCGTAGTGTTCCATCTGCCCCTCATCGCTGCCGGTTTGCCGGCTAGCCCGCTGTCTCGTCATTTTGCGCAGGCAACCTTCGCTGCGCCGCAAAAACAGCATCTTTGCCTTGCGGTCAAGTTAGCAGGCGGAAAAGGGGTGGATTGATCAGAAAACGGCGAAAATCTCTCGGATTTCTCCATAACGTTGTCGTATTTCAGCACGAACCGGCCCTTCAACCACAGCAGGTTTACCCGACTGCCGGCTAAGATGCGGACCGGCAAACGGCCATCACCGGCGTTGGAGCTGCAACCGGCCGAGTTCACCGGCCCCGGGATGGTTTTGCCCGGTGCGCAGGATCAAACTGCCACCCGAAAGTTCCAGGTTGAAATCGCCAGAAACGGCACCGCCGCTATCCTTGTCGAAGATGCGCCAGGTGAACGTCAGGGCGCGGCCATCCAACAGACCCGCCATGTCCTCAAATTTGCGTCCCGCGTCCATCCATGACGCGCGGTAGCGACCGCCTCCCAGGCTCCGGATCTCCGCCCAAATGTCGTTTCGTTTGCCACCGCCGGCGCATCTACCTGATATGGAAAGAAATTCGGCCCGATCTTTGGCGACAAAGGCAAAGTCGCAACGCAGGGCCTCGCGGACAGCGTCAAGGTTGCGTTTTTCCCATCCTCCCCCAGTCCACGTCCCTGACAGCTGATCCAGAAACGTATCGCCCACAGCAGGCAGGCCGGAACTCGCCAGGAGCAGCAGGCCAAGGAATACACGCGAAAACAGGGTCATGACGCTGCTTACCCTAGTTCAGCCCGGAAGGATGACAAGGCCCAATCGAGTTCAAGCAAAAACCCGTTGCCATCCCCCTCACCTTCCGTTATGGCTTTGCCCATGAAAACGATCCTGAAAGCAGCTTGGTGGTGGCGCGGCGCAATATAGGCGGCCAGCGATCAGTCATGCTGTAATCGGATCAAGCATCCAACCAAAGGCCGCCGCGGAATACCGCTGGCGGCCTTGGTGCTTTATAAGGCCGTCAAATTCCACAAGACGGCCACCAGAACGGGAACGAGAGACCATGCCGGTGCTGGCAGACCAGACCTATGAAACCAACGGCGGGATCACCATCCTGCGGACCTCCCGCCCCTCCGACTACGACACCGGCACGTCGGACTGGATCGACCGGCTCGATTCAGAACTTGGCGCGGTCCTGTCCTCTTCCTACGAATATCCGGGTCGCTATACGCGCTGGGACATGGCGCTGGTCAACCCGCCACTGGTTATGGAAGCCGCCGACCGGCGCGTCGAAATCAGGGCACTGAACGAACGCGGCAAGGTTCTGCTGCCTGCAATCAAAGCGGCTCTCAGGTCGCATGAAGACGTGGAGGCCTTCGAGGCTACCGACACCAAGATCAATCTGAGCGTCAGGAAACCGGATCGCCTCTTCCGCGAGGAAGAGCGTTCCCGGCAGCCATCCACCTTCTCCATCGTGCGCGCACTGAAGAATCTCTTTGCCTGCGGCGACGACCAGCTTGGCCTTTATGGTGCCTTCGGCTACGACGTCGCCTTTCAGTTCGAGCAGATCGACTTGAAACTTGAGCGCCCGGACGACCAGCGCGACGTGGTCCTGTTCCTGCCCGACGAGATCCTGATCGTCGACCACCACGGCAAACGGGCCTATGTGCTGGAATACGATTTTGTCGTGAACGGCGTCTCCACCGCGGGTATGGAACGTACAGGTCAGAAAAACCAGTACACACCGGCCAACCAGGATCCAGGTCGGGGCGATCACGAGAAGGGCGAATACGCCAAGCTCGTCGACAAGGCCAAGGACTATTTCCGTCGGGGGGACCTGTTCGAAACCGTTCCGGGCCAGACCTTTTACGAGCCCTGCGCCAACCCGCCATCGGCCGTCTCCCGGCGTCTCGCCCAGATCAACCCTTCGCCCTATTCCTTCTTCTTCAACCTCGGCAACCGGGAATATCTCGTCGGTGCCTCGCCGGAGATGTATGTCCGCGTCACCGGTGGCCGGCGCGTGGAAACCTGTCCGATTTCCGGCACCATCCGGCGCGGCAAGAACGCCATCGAGGACGAAGCCCAGATTCGCAAGCTGCTGAATTCGGCCAAGGACGAAGCGGAACTGACGATGTGTTCCGACGTCGACAGGAACGACAAGAGCCGCGTGTGCGAGCCGGGTTCGGTCAAGGTCATCGGCCGCCGTCAGATCGAAATGTATTCCCGCCTCATCCACACCGTGGACCATATCGAAGGCACGCTGCGCGAGAACATGGACGCCCTCGACGCGTTCCTGTCCCACACCTGGGCGGTGACGGTCACCGGCGCCCCGAAACGCTGGGCGATGCAGTTCATTGAGGATCACGAGAAATCCCCGCGCGCCTGGTACGGCGGCGCGATCGGTGCCGTGCTTTTCAACGGCGACATGAACACCGGCCTGACGCTCCGAACCGTGCGCATCAAGGACGGCACGGCCCAGATCCGCGCCGGGGCGACACTGCTCTACGACAGCGTGCCGGAAGACGAGGAAGCCGAAACGGAACTGAAGGCAGAGGCCATGCGCGCAGCGGTCCGCGAAGCCGGTCTTGCGACCAAGGGCGGCGAAAAGCGCGAAGCGCAGAACCCCGGCAAAGGCCTGAAGATCCTGCTGGTCGACCACGAAGACAGCTTCGTGCATACGCTCGCGAACTATTTCCGCCAGACAGGAGCCGAGGTCGCCACCTACCGGACACCGGTTGCAGACCATGTCTTTCATGACGTCAACCCGGATCTTGTCGTTCTGTCGCCCGGTCCCGGCAATCCGAAGGACTTCGACTGTGCCGCGACCATCGGCAGGGCCCGCTCCCGCGCCCTGCCGATCTTCGGGGTCTGTCTCGGCCTGCAGGCCCTGTCGGAATATTTCGGCGCGGAACTCGGCCAGCTGGATATCCCGATGCACGGCAAGCCTTCGCCCATCAGCCTGTCAGGTAATTCCATGCTTTTCGAGGGACTGAATGCGCCCGTCGTCGTCGGCCGCTATCATTCGCTCTTTGCCAAACGCGACACGCTTCCGGGTGACATTCGCGTGACGGCGGAAACGGAAGACGGCGTTGTCATGGCTATCGAGCACGAGAAAGAACCCATCGCCGCGGTCCAGTTCCACCCCGAGTCGATCATGTCGCTGGACCAGGATGCCGGCCACAAGATCATTGAAAACGTGGTGACGCGGCTGGTGGAAGCAAAGCAGGCTCGGACCGCGGAAGCAGTGTAGGATCAAAGGCGGGCGGCGACCGGGATTCTCCGCCCGCACACGGTCACGGATCACGGGGCCTGACTCTTCTTTTCGTGAAAGGCTGTATTTACCCCGATTGATATTTTGGGTTGCAATTTCTCGCAAGTTTCACGCGGGCTGTGGCATAAGGGGTAAAAATACCTAGCTCGTTAGTTGTTTGATTTGAGGTTTTCTCCGTGCACATTCTGTTTGCAACCCTTGGCATTCTTGCCGCCGCCGCATTCTGGATCTACCGCATCCGGCAGGCAGAAGATCACACCCGCACCGCTCTTGAAGCAGCTCAGGACGTAAAGGCGGCCGCCCGCCGTTTCGGTTTCCGCACGCGCGCGAACCAACACCCGACAGAGGGTGTTGACGACCCCCGCGTAACCGCCGCCGCGCTCCTGGTCCTGGTGGCCGAGATTGATGGCGGGATCTCCAGAACCGAGCAAGACTGTATTCTGGATCAGTTACAGCACGTGTTTCAGGTTTCGGCTTTCGATGCGGAAGAACTTTATTTGTTTGCCAAGTGGCTTGCCGGCCAGAGCACCAACCCGGACGACATGATCCGTCGCCTGATCAAGCGGACCGTTTCCCTGGGTGGCCGTGACACGCTTCCAGACCTGATGCAGATGGTAAGCGCCGTCGGCAAGGCCGATACCGGCACGCCAACCGACGACACCTTGCAGGTAATCGAGAAACTCAAGCAATTGAATGCCTGATATCCGGCTCAAAGGCCTTCACGCTCAAGTGCCGGTTTCGCTCAGCGCTTCAAAAGATCCGCAACCCTGTTCACACGTCTTTGCAACCATCCTTCAGATGTAAGTTGATAAAAGCGCCTGAACCGAGTTCTATGGAGGTCCTCGGCCAACCGGCTGTCAGAACAAGACATTAAGAAAAATAACCTGATATTCCGGGCTTCAGGGAGAGATCATGACCGCCATCGCTAACAGGAAACGGACACCGTCAAAGCTGCGGTGGCTTGCCTCTTGCAGCGGCTTGTTCACACTTTTCCTGGCGGTGCTTTTTCACTCGCTCGCGGTTGCCCGGGCCGGCGAGGCAGAAACGTTCCAGAATCATGTGCTCGCAATCGGTGACTGCCCGCCCTGGAATCCGCAATCGGTGGAGATCTGCCGGCACAGCATCGAGAAGGTGGTGTCGGCTTTCGCTCCCAGGCTGGAAGCCGGACCGGATAGTCTGCACATGCTGATCAACGAAGGCGCAAGTGCTGCTGCGCTCAAGCGCAAGGCGACGGAACTCGCCAACCGGCTGGGTCCGGAAGACCGCCTTTTCATCTACGCCAATCTGCCTTTGGGGCTAGAAGAAACAACGGAACCGGATACAGCGCCTGGCTATGTCCTTGAACTTTGGGCCGAGGAAAAGCCGGCAACGGCAAAAGACGCCATAGGCGACGGTACCTGGATTTCCGTATCGGCTTTTGCAGCCATGATACATGCCATTCCTGCGGGCAAGGTTGTCCTGATCCTCGACGCTAACAACTCGCATGCCATCAATCTGCAGCTCCTGGAGAATCATTCCACCGACCTCAAGGACCGCCCCGAAGCGCTGGTGTCCTCCTCCGGCGCCGGCCAATCAGCAAATTATTCCGCTGACCGCACGATTTCCCTCTTCGCCAAACATCTGGCGCTTGCCCTGGGCGAAACCGAAGGCAACCTGATGGAGGTTATTCAGGTCGCAATCAGCGGCACCCGCCAGGCCGCTATCCCCATTTGTGCCGCCCTGAAGGAAAAAAACGGTCAGTCAGATACAGGCGCGGCCGATTGCAACCAGGTTCCGGAGATTTACGATCCCTCTGAAATCCTTGACTCTTTCAAGCTCGCGCCGCTCCCTGAACAAATTCAGAACTGATACCGCCTGAAATCACCCCACCTTGGTGGCCGTTGCCAGGAATTCGATCATCTCGTTGCGCAGGCGCTGAAGATCGGCTTCCTGCTCGTGCAACTGACCGGCGGCCGTCACGACCCTTTGGCTTACCTGTTTGGTTTGCGTCGTCGCTTCCTGAACGCCAGAAATGCTTCGGGTCACGTCTGAAGCCCCTGTGGCAGCTTCCTCGACATTATGGGCGATTTCACCGGTTGCCGCCGCCTGCTGCTCGACGGCGCTTGCGATTGCCGCGGAAATTTCGCTGACGCTTTCGATCGCCTCGCTGATCTCGGCATTCGCATCGACGGCCTTGGAGGTCGCCTCCTGCAGGCCGGATATCTGGGCGTTGATTTCCTCGGTCGCACTCGCCGTCTGACCAGCCAGCGCCTTGACCTCCTGGGCCACGATGGCAAAGCCTTTTCCCATCTCACCGGCCCGTGCCGCCTCGATGGTGGCGTTGAGCGCCAGAAGATTGGTCTGCGCCGCGATATCGTTGATGAGCTGCACGACTTCGCCGATCTTCACGGACATGTTTGAGAGGCTGTCGATCTCCACATTCATGGCCCGCGACTTGGTGACCGCGCCAGAGGCAATGTCGGCGGCCGTCACCACCTGACGGTTGATTTCGGCAATCGAACTGGTCAGCTCTTCTGTGGAAGCCGCTACGCTCTGCATATTGGCCGATGCTTCTTCCGCCCCGGACGCGACAACCAGGGACAGCTCGTTCGCCGTGCTACAGGCTTCCGCCACATCGGTGGAAACGGAATTGAGTTCGGTAACGGAAGCGCTCACCGAGCCGACAACACCTTGCAGCCGGGTCTCGAACTCACGGGCAATTTCGCAAAACTGGTCATGCTTGCCCTTGATGGACCATGTCGCTTCGTTGATGCTGCGCGCTGCGGCGCCGAAGCTGCCGACCATGCCTTTTTCGGCGATCAGCCGGAAGTGCTGGTTGCGGCTGACATAATCCAGGCACGCCTTGGATTCGCGGAGATAGGCATCGGTCCGGTCGATCAGGAGATTGATGGCATCCATCAATTCCGCCGCCTCGCCCGTCTCGGTAATGTTGGTGATACGGGCCTCGAAATCGCCGTCCGCAACAGCCTTGCAAACGTCGATTGCCTTTCTGAGTGACGATTTCTTCAAGCCAGAGAACATGCCGGAATTCCCAAAACGTTTGACCTTGCAAACTGCATCATTTGTTAGCGATAACCTCGACGGCGGCCCTGCCCGATCGTTGCAACGAATTCGTCATAGGCGAGACCGGCTTCACCGAGCATATTCAGAATCATCTGTTCTCCGGCGAACATGCCGTCCTTCCGGCTGGCATGTCTTGCCTCCTCTTCTCGCAAGGCCTGGTATAGGGGAACAATATGGTCGTCGACGATCGTCCGGTCCGGGACGCGCCGGTTGGAGTGATATCCGATGATCCGGCCCGTCTCGTCGAAACTCGGTGTCACATGGGCATAGACCCAGTAATGATCGCCGTTCTTGGCCCGGTTGATGACATAGGCGAAAATCTCTTGCCCCGCCTCAATCGTCTGCCACAACAGCCTGAAGACGCAGCGCGGCATGGCAGGGTGCCGGATCATGCTGTGAGGCTGACCCAGAACTTCCTTTTCCGTGTATCCAGCGATATCCAGAAAAACCCGGTTCGCGTAAGTAATCCGCCCCTTCAGATCCGTCTTGCTGACAATGATCTCGTCATCGTGGAACGTTCTTTCCACACCGGTCAGTAATACAGCCTTAGTCATCTTTCTTGCCAATAAATTACGTAGAGTTACGTATGTATTAAGCGAACATAATCGCCTGTTTATTGGACAATGACACGGCATTCCTAATATAGAATTAATTCAAAAGTTGCGAACACTCACTACACAACTATTTTCCAATGTTAAAATTTACAGTACATCATCTTACCCAATTTACTGTCGCAAGCCGGTAAGCGCATTAATATGCTGTCTATCCTTTGTCAGACGCCTGAAAGCGCCAACTTGCAATGCGAGGCGGGTGGACGCCCGCCTCGTTTGCTCAGGATTGGTCTCAATCCACCTGGCGGAACGCTCCCTTGGAAGCGCTGGTGGTGAGTTTGGCATAGGC
>NZ_JBNKYW010000045.1:0-21282 GCF_050301095.1 Roseibium sp. | reverse complement strand
CCCGCATCTCGCGCGCCGCGCCGCTGGCCGGGGCCATCATCGCCCTCCCCGCGGCCGGTCTCGGCATGGTGCTCGGCTTCACCGCCTTGCCCGTCCTGGCGGTGGCCGTGCTGATGGCGGCAGCCTGCGCAATGACGACGGGTGCCCTCCATGAAGACGGCCTGGCAGACGTCGCGGACGGATTTTTCGGCGGCGGCACGCGGGAACGGCGGCTGGAAATCATGAAAGACAGCCGCATCGGCGCCTTCGGAGCCATCGCACTGGCGCTTTCCCTGATCCTCCGGGTTGCCCTGCTGGCCGCGCTCTTCCAGCGGTTCAACCCGGCGGACGCGGCTCTCATCTTCCTGGGAAGCGAGGCGCTCAGCAGGCTGTTGATGGTCTGGCAGTGGCAAATGCATTCGCTGGCCCGTCCGGAGGGGCTCGGAGCCCGGTTCGGCAAACCGGATGTCCGCATGGTGCGCCAGGCCGCTTTCGTAACACTTCCGCTGTTGATCCCGGCAGCCCTGATGCTCTCCCTGCCTGCCCTGTCGCTGGCGTTGCTGCTTGCCGCGGGCGCGGCCCATGCGGCGGGAAAGCTGGCCGTTGCAAAGATCGGTGGAACGACGGGTGACGTTCTTGGCGCGGTTCAACAACTCAGCGCACTGGGATTTCTTCTCGGAATGCTTATGGTGTCCTGAAGAAGGTTTGTCCGGCAGGAAGGCCATTCGGTCGAAGGGGAGTAGTACATGGTGTCCGGGAACCGGCTTGCAGCCGTCAAAATCTGTCTTGTGCTCGCAGCCCTATTGACCGGACTGACCGCCTGTTCCAGCCGTCCGGATGAAGGTGCCCTGGCGCTAAACACCGAGCCGGTCGAGGGCGCAAGCAACCATGACATCCTGATCGTGACCACTCGCGAGCGCGACGAACGGCCAGGCACCTATTTCAACGGCGAGCGGGCCCAGGAGGTCAATTACGCGGAAGTCCGGATTTCGGTTCCGCCTGCACATGTAGCCGGTGCCATCGAATGGCCATCGTCCCTGCCTGGGAATCCGGCCACCGACTTCGTGACCCGCAATGCCGCCTACCTACCATCAGAAACGGCGTTCAAGGCCCGCCTGAACGAAGAGCTGCGCAAGCGCCCACACGGCAAGCGCGGCGCCTTTCTGTTCATACACGGCTACAACACGCTTTTTGCCGAAGGGCTCTACCGGTTCACTCAGTTCGTACACGACGCAGAACAGTCCTCTGTCCCCGTTCTGTTCACCTGGGCCTCCAGGGGGAAGCTGAAAGACTACCTCTACGACCTGAACAGCGCCGCCATCGCCCGCGATGCCCTCGAGCGCACGCTGACCGACCTTGCCAACAGCAACGCGGAGACGATCTCCGTGCTGGCCCATTCCATGGGCAATTATTTGCTTATGGAAACCATCCGGCAGGCGCCGCCGAAGGTTCGGCAGAAGATCAATCGCAAGATCCGGGTCGTGGTGCTCGCGGCCCCCGATATCGATATCGACCTCTTCAAGGCCAACCTGCGAAGGCTCGGCAAGCCGCAGAAACCCTTTGTCGTCGTGCTGTCGCGGGACGACCGGGCCCTGCGCCTTTCGCGTGCCCTTTCCGGCGGTGTTGAACGGGTGGGCGCCTTCTCGAACGACGAGGAACTGGCATCTCTCGGCGCGGTGGTCATCGACGTCACCGACCTGGAAGCGGACGATTCCGCGCACCATTCGAAATTTGCCGCGCTCGCCGAGTTTTCACCTGAATTGCAGCGCGCGCTCGGCAATCGCAGCCTGACCAGCGTCGCCAGTATCGACGGCCCACGGGACCTCGGCAGCGATCTTGGCAGTTTTGTTGGAAATACGGCGCAAACTGCTGTAACTTTGCCCATCAAGATCATCACCGCACCCATAACACTTGCGACGGGTGGGTATTGAGTTGTCCCGTATGGGCGGAGATGCTTCGGAACACAGTCTTGGCGTCGCCACAATCGGTAATCATACGGGCCCCATGAAGTCACCTTGCATAAACGTCTGCGAGATCGACCGGCAAAGCGGCCTGTGCACCGGTTGCCTGAGAACACTGGACGAGATCGCCGGATGGAGCGCCTTGAGCGACGGCAGGCGCGCGGAGATCATGAGGGACCTGGAAAGGCGCCGCCAGCCGGGCGGCGCGCCGGGGAAACGCTTATGAAAAGCCCGGGACAATATCGCGGCCTGATCGTCGTGCTGCTGGTGACCATTATGGGAGCAGCAGCCTTCTTCTATTTCTTCGGCGATCCGACCGATCCGGCAAACGCCAACTTCGACGACACAGGTCCGCGCCTCGTCGCCCTCTCCGCACTTGCTTTCGTCTTCCTGACAAGTTTCGTCTTTGGACAGCCCAAGGTCCGGGAGATCGTCCATGCCGTCCTGTTCTACGGCGGCCTGGCGGCACTGCTGGTGGTCGGCTACACCTACCGTTCCGAACTGGTTCAGGGCGGTTACCGCGTTCTGGGCGCGCTCGCCCCGGGCCTCGCGGTCTCGCAACCGGACGGCTCCATCCTGATCGTGCGTGATGCCACCGGCCATTTCATCGTTACCGGGCGCACCAACGGGTCCAGAACGCAGTTCCTGCTGGACACGGGCGCAAGTGCTGTCGTGCTAACCGCCGAGGACGCCCGCCGTGCGGGCTACCGGGAAAAGGACCTTTCCTTCACCGTCCCCGTTTCCACCGCCAACGGACGGGCCCTTGTCGCCCCGATCAGAATCGGGTCGATCACCATCGGCGACACTTTTTTGAGCGACGTTCGGGGGTTCGTCGCACGGGAAGGCACACTTGAAAGCAGCCTGTTGGGCATGACCGCGCTCGACAAGCTGCACAGCTGGCGGATCGAAGGCGACAAGCTGATCATGACGCCGTGATTCCATCGGTCTGCTCGCCTGCCTCTCCTGCGTGACAAGACAACCGCGTTTCGGAAATGGTGTTTTTGCGTTGCTCCGGACAAGCGCAGCGCGGATCCGGGCCTACTCGCATTAAATCTTGCTGAAGCGAAAATCTTCGACCAAAGGCACTGCCTCGCTCCAGGGTCCTGGAAACGAGTGGGCCCCGGATCTCCCTTCGGTCGCCCGGAGTGATACCTTTGTTTTCCGAGAACCTTAAGGAAAACGAGATAGCTGTCCTGCCAGGGAGCTGACGGACGCGAGATCACGGACATCAGGAAAAACAACCAGTCCCGAACGCCCAAGACCGAATCCTGAGGAAATCGCCCTATTCGGCCGCATCCGCCTCGAAATTCGACGGACTGACGGCGGAGAGCGCCTTTTTGACGACTTCCAGCCCCGCACCCGGCCTGATCGCCTCGACGGTCAATATTCGCCGCCAAGAACGCGCGCCCGGGCGGCCATGAAACAACCCCAGCATGTGGCGGGTCATATGCGCGAGCTTCACGCCCTTGCCAAGCTGGTCTTCCAGATAGGACATGTGGCCCTTGACCGCGTCCCAAGGCGACACATCGGGTGCCGTGCCGCCATAAAGCCGCCGGTCAACTTCACCCAGGATCTCGGGCGTGTGATAGGCCGCGCGTCCGAACATCAACCCGTCCAGATGCTCCAGATAGGGCTCTGCCTGGTCGAGCGACTGAAGGCCGCCGTTGAGACCGATGAATTTCTCCGGCAGACGCTGCTTCAGCCGCAGCACCCGGTCATAGTCGAGCGGCGGAATGTCCCGGTTTTCCTTCGGGCTCAACCCCTGAAGCCAGGCCTTGCGAGCATGCACCCAAAGCGCGTCGGCTTGGGCAGCAAAGACCGCGTCGGCCATCCGGTCGAGCGCTTCTTCCGGGTCCTGATCGTCGACGCCGATCCGGCATTTGACCGTCACCGGAATGTCAACCGCCGTCTTCATCGCCGCAACGCAGGCCGCGACCAGTTCCGGTTCTTGCATCAGGCAGGCGCCGAAACGGCCCGACTGTACCCGGTCGGACGGGCAGCCAACGTTGATATTGACCTCGTCGTAGCCGAAGCCCTCGACAATCCTTGCGGCTTCCGCCATCTCCTTCGGATCGGACCCGCCGACCTGGCAGGCAATCGGATGTTCGATATCCGAAAACCCCAGCAGGTGCTCCCGGTCGCCGTGAATCACCGCCCCGGTCGTCACCATCTCGGTATAAAGCAGCGCGTTCTTCGACAGCTGCCGGTGAAACGCCCGGCAATGCCTGTCCGTCCACTCCATCATCGGGGCGACGGAGAGTTTTACTTTTTTGCTGACGTTCGTAGCTTCATACACTTGGGAGCAATCCCCGCGGCCTGTCTTCGATTTGGCGTCTGTTTTAATCCGATTTCGGGCGGAAGTACGTCGAAAACGGGCGTTAGTCCAGTGAAAGGTGGCTTGGAGGACTGCCAAAAGGTAATCCGCACGGAACCACTTACGCCCCTGGAAGTCATTCTAATGCATTGTGCGGATGCTTGTGTTCCCGCTCGTCGGCAATGTGAGAGAAGTTGCCTTAAAACCAGGATCGCCGCCTTTTGACGGACCAGGTCGAATGGACGCTCTAACTTTGGTCTACGACCGCACCGGCAGATGGCTGTGAATGTCCACCCAGGGTATCTTGTTCTTCGTGTGCCAGTGCGCCCGCGGCTTAAACGCTTCGCGGTTGTCGAGGGTTCCGATCCACATCGCCGTGTAGTCCTTGTCGTTCGGATCGTAGCAGATCGGCGACCCGCAATCGCCGCAGAACCCACGGCGTACCCGGTCGCTTGATTCATACCACTTCGGCTGCCCGCTGGTGAACTCGAGATCCCTGGTCTTCAGAATGACCCATGTGCCAAACAGGTTTCCGAGCGATCTCTGGCACATGTCGCAATGGCAGTAACCAACGTTGTATGGCGGGTTAAGGGACCGGAATTTCACATTCCCGCACAGGCATTGTCCGGTAAAATTTTCCAGATCGTCGGCGAACTTGCTGTCAGTTTCGGCCATGATTTTTCCTCGTCTGCGGTTCCCCTTCCTCTCCTTTCGGATGCCGGTGGAAAATTTCTGGAGAGTCTACTGCCAACCACGGTATCCTTGGAAACCCGTAACGCAGGAATTCGAGCTCGAGGTTGTAGGGGTCATGATGTGTGTCCCGTCTCATTTCGGCACTCCTTCGTAACAGCGGGTTCTGTTGGTTGGCGTTGCAGCTCACTGTAGGGTGCCGGCATGGGCGCAGACAAACGATCAAATCTCACCGGGGGAGTTAGAAATTCTAACGTCACTTCCTCATGAGACGCCGCCTGCCACCCCTCAACCAACTTCGAGCATTCGAGGCCGCTGCGCGCCACTTGAGCTTCAAGGAAGCAGCGGAAGAACTGAATGTAACACACGCTGCAGTTTCTCATCAGATCAAGGCCCTGGAGGTGTCCCTGGGGTCGAAGCTCTTTCATCGCAGCGGCCGCGGCGTAACACTGACGGAGGAGGCTCGGACCTTCGCTCGGGAATTGACCGGGGCCATGGATGCGATGGATCGTGCCCTCAGGGACTTCAATGCCAGAAGTGGCGCCGGGCATGTCACAATCAGCACGGTTCCCTGGTATGCCAACCGGTTCCTGCTGCCGGCACTCGACGCATTCCATGCCGAACACCCGGACATACGGATAAGGTTTGATTTTTCGTACGGGTTGGTCGACCTGGACACGTCTGAAGTTGATGCCGCTCTTCGCCACGGCGCCGGCAACTGGCCGGGTCTTTCGGCAGTCCAGGTTCACCGGGATCTGCTATCGCCTGTCTGTGCGCCATCTCTGGTTGATGGTATCGATCTACCAATTCAATGCGACCGGATTGCGAAAATGACGCTGGCAACAGCAAAAGGATACCAGCATGCCTGGTACCAGTTCTTTGACTGCGCCGGCTATCGTCCGTCATCAGATTTGAACTTTGTCGAGTTCGAAAACCGTGCCCTGGCCACCGAATTTGCCATGGCAGGGCACGGGGTAGCGCTGCCGGACATCATCACGACAGCGGACGAGATAAACTCCGGTCAGCTGACGCTGCTGTCGAAAGTGCGTCTGCGCCCCGAGACCGGCGCTTTTCTCGTATTCCACAAGGCTCGCATTTCGGACGATAACCTCAGAACGATCTCGGAGTGGTTACGGGGCCTGTTCGCCGCTTTGCCGGTGCCGGAAATGTGAGCCAAGGCCTTTGTGATCCAGTCTTCAAGGAACCGCAGCGCAAATTCGTGTCCGGTTTGGGCTTGAAATGGACCTTCGGTCTCGCAACTTGTCCGGGACTGTGATGCATGCTGTTGTGTCGGGATGGCGGTGTAGCCGCGACGGTTTCTCGCCTCTTCCCGGTCAAGGTGTCCCGCACCGATGGCCGAAATCCATTGAGCCGCGAGCGTTGGAAACGCCACGCTCGAAAAGCTCCGCCATTCGGTCGGTCGGACAGTATCTTGGGTCGCAAGCCCGTGAGGCAGGCCTTCAACGCACAGAACCGCTGCGGACCTACGTTCAAATGCCTTAACCCGGCTCCCCCGATTTCCCGGATCGCCCGACTGACGGCAAAGACGGAAACCTTCTTCCGGCTCACCTCCGCTTCGTGCCTTCATGCCGGCAGGAATGCGACCTTCATTGCCCTGCTCGCATTCCTGCTTGACCCTGACACTAGTGTCAAACCCCTAGACCCGACCTACGCGCAATTTCGCGCGGCGTTCCAATCAGGGAAAGGCATGCAATGACTGTAGAGAACAATTGGCAAGGCAAGGTCGGGATCGTAACCGGGGGCAGTTCCGGCATCGGGGCGGCGACTGCGCTGGCGCTGGTGGAACGGGGTGCAAAGGTGCTTGTCACCGGGCGCGATGCTGCGAGGCTCGCCGAAGTGGCGGCATTGAATGACGCGATAAGGACCTTGCAGGCCGATAGTGTCGATCCCGCCATCGCCGCGCGCATTGTCGAAACGGCCCTGAGCCATTGGGGACGGCTCGACCTGATCGTCAACAATGCCGGTGCGGGCAGACCATTGCCTATTGAAGTTTATGACGCTGCGGTAATCGCAGAAATATGCGCGGTGAACATCACCAGCCCTTCCCTGTTGGTGAAAGAAGGCCAGGCCGCCCTGCGCGAGACGAAGGGAGCGGTTGTGAATATCGGAACGGCGGTCTCCCGGAACGCCGCACCGCAGTTGGCCCATTATGCGGCGACAAAGGCCGCGCTGGAACATCTGACCCGCTCCTGGGCCATCGAACTGGCCGGTGACGGAATAAGGGTGAACGCAGTTGCCCCCGGGCCGGTCAAGAGCGGCGCGCTGACTGGCATGATGGGCCTGCCCGAAGAGATGGCGCAAGCAATCGAGGCGCAGGAGAAAACCCAGGTCCCCTTGGGGCGGCGCGGCTTTCCCGCCGATGTCGTTCCCTGGATCCTGCGGCTCGGTGGTGCGGACAGTGAATGGCTAACCGGCCAGGTGCTGACGGTGGATGGTGGCTGGGCGCTGCGGACCTGACACCGCATTGCTTCAAGAGTTGGGCGGATGTCCGGCAGCCGCCCGATATCTCTTGATCTCATGTAGTGCCCCTAACATGTATGTTAGGGTTCTGTGACGATGGGAAGGAAGCTGGGATGCAAGCCAAGGAAGCCGCGGAGAGGATCGGGATCACGCAACGCATGCTGCGCCACTATGAAAAGGCCGGCCTGATGGACGTCCAGCGTTCGGAGAACGGCTATCGCATTTACAGCGAGGCCGATCTGCGCCGGGCCGGTCGCATTCGCGACTTCATCTCAACAGGTTTTTCCACGCGCGAAATCCGTTCCATGGCAGCCTGCCTTTCGGATGAGGGCGCCGGGCCATGCGAGGGTGGCATCGAACAACTGACGCAGAAGCTAGAACATATAGATCGATTGCGAGCCGATCTCGAGGCACGACGGGAAGCGGTGCTCGATCGCCTCGCCGTGCTTCGGAGCACCTTTTCGAACCACCCCGAAAAGAGCGACACGCATCAGGTCAGGTCCGATATCCCGGTGACTGAATTTCAGTCTCGCGAGCGGCGCCTGAATTCTGCCGGCGGAGCGACAGACGTCTCACGGCGCTGACGTCACATTCCTTCCGGGCGCACCGATTTCTGAACGCTCGTATGGCGATGTGTTTGCGGCGACCTGCAACACAAATCCAGCAGGCTACTGGTGGCCGGCAAGTTGCTCATCCAGAAATCATTTCAAACGCGCGCTTCAGCCCCTCTTCAAGCGCCTCCCGGTCTTCGGTTCGCGTGAAGGGCGCGTATTCGGTGTTTCTTGTCAGGGCCGCCGGGAACTCATTCAACATCTCACGGACTTTCGCTTCCACATCGTTGCCCTGAACGAGAGCGCTCGAGGCGACCTGGATCAGGTGGGGCACCAGAAACTTCTTCCTGCGTTCCGTCGTCCTCTCGGCCCAATGCAGGGCGTTTTCATAGTCGCCGGCGGTGAAATGGGCGACGGAGATCGTATTGAAGCGAAAGAAGTTCGAGGGGTCCTTCGGGTTCGCGGCCAGAGCCTGTTCGGACAGCCTGACGGCTTCGTCCCGCCGTCCGCTCCAGGCGCAGGCAGTGCCATGACTGGCAATTGCCAGAGAGAACGAAGGATTGATCTCGCGGCACCTTCCGAACGCCGCGATGGCGCTGTCGGTGTTTCTCAGGCAGACATGGACGTTTCCGCGGACCCAGTGGCTGTATTCGTCGTCTTCGTTGAGTTCGACTGCCCTGTTTATATGCTCCAGGGCGGGGTCAAGAACCGCGGCAGCATCCTCGGCAAAACCCATATAGAACTTGTGATAGAGGGCACAGGCAAGAACCTGATGGGCGCGGGCGGAAAGAGGGTCGAGCGAAAGCGCCGCAGTGGCGAGTTTTTCGGCCTCGTCCATGGCTTCCGGCGTGAGCCGGTAGAGCATCGACCAGGCTTTCGACGCCTGGTGTTCAACATGGTCCTGCGCATCATTCAACTGCTTGTTGTTCGCGCCTACGTGGAGCACGATCTGGGTCTGCGCGCTTGCGACCATCCTTTCGATGAGGGCCGGAGCACCGCCCTCGAAGTCATCGTCCGAGCAGTTGAAGTGTTCAGCCCACACGTTGAACCCGGTCTCAAGATGGATCACCTGGATATTGATGCGTATCCGGTTCGAGAGCGACCGGACACTCCCCTGCACCAGATAGTCGATCCCGAAACGCGCCCGGATTTCCGATCGGGCGAGGTCTTTGGAAAGCGCCGCCATCGACAGCTCGTGAGCGAACACCTGAAGCGTGTGGAGCTGAGAAAAGGCAATCTCCAGGTCTTCGCAGAACGCGGCAACGAGATCCGGGAAGTCGGTGTCCTTCGAATAGGAATGAAAGGGGATGATCGCGATGGACGTGGGCCTGCGGCGAGTTGCCTTCGCGCGGGAGAAGGATGCCGCCCTCAGGGCGTTGGCCCCGTCAAGCCCTACCTTGTAGACCCTGACGGGTTCCTCGATGTTCTTGACCTGCTTTTCGCCCAGAAACTCGAAAGCAACATCGGCCTTTGACTTCACGTGATCGAAGGCCGTACCGGAAATACAGATCCCACCCGGGTCGGCGAGCCCCTCCAGGCGGGCTGCTATATTGACGCCATCCCCATAGAGATCGCCATCGACGACAAACACATCGCCGAGATTGACGCCGATCCGGAAATCGATGTGCTGCGCAGCTGCGACCCCGCTGTTGCGCTCGGCAAAGCTTCTCTGAAGATCGATGGCACAGTCGACCGCCTGGATGACACTTGCAAATTCCATCAGGGCGCCATCGCCGAGAAGCTTTACGATTCTGCCCTTGTATCGACCGATCCTGGGTTGGATCAGATCCCGCCGAAGACGCTTCAGCGCTTCGAGCGTGCCCGCTTCATCGATCTCCATGAGCCGGCTGTAGCCAACCACATCCAGCAACATGACAGCCGCAAGCCGCCTTTCCATGGAGGGACCTCCCGAAGCAATGGAACAAAGGACCTGGTCCCGATGAAGGAGCGGCCGCCCGGATGCACGCATTCAGTCCAATGGCGCCTGAAGTGACGCCGCAAAAACTATTGTCCGATTTTGTCCGCTAACGGGTCAAGAGGTGGCTGACCTCCCGTTAAAACTCCCCGCCGACGTCAGACACGCCAGCGTCGTTTGCGCATCCGACCGCTGCACCGGCACGCCAGGCGATTCATCCCGGAAACCAGCTTCGACGGACCTTTTCCGGATCACGCCCTCGTCGTCGAACATGGAACAAGGCCAACTCCGAAGCCCCTTCCGTTAGCTGCATGGACAAACGACAGCCCATTTGCGGGAGCAGTCGCCGTTGCCGTCCGGCAGCTTAAAAACCTTTTCGATTGCATTGGCCTTTGCTCAGTGGAACATGGCAAAGCGTCGTTGGCCGAGACGGAGACGACCTCGTCACCGCCAGCGACGACCAGGTATTTGTAGAGTGCTTTGTGGCTGGGCAGATATCTTTCCAAGCAGGAAAAGCTGAACCCCACGAAAACCCGGCTTATCCCTCAACCCGGCTCTCCCCTGATTTCCCGGATCGCCCGCCTGACGGCAAAAACGGAAATCTTCTTCCGGTTCATTTCTTCCAATACCGGCAGGGCCGCCTTGGCTCGCGGGCCAATGCGGCCGAGGGTGTCAATTGCGTTCTTGCTGAGAATTGTGTGTTCTGATTGCACTGTCTCAATCAATGCAGGCACGGCTTCGACCGCCAGTTCACCGAAAAGGGCGAGGGTTCGGGCGGCGTTGATACGGCTCTCGATGTCACCCTGCTGCAGCTTCCGCATCAAGCTACCGACATTCACGCCCGCCGGCAGGCTGGCCATTGCGAGACCGCCGCGCAAACGCTCGCTGACCCGTGTCTCAGTGCGCGCCAGCTTGTAAGGAAAATGATAGCTGCGTGTAAGCTGACCGATCTCGTTATTGTCTGCGCCCGGCTTCCAGCGTTTCAGCGTGGCGCGGGCGGCCTCCAGGTCTCCGGCGTTGGCCTGGCTCGCCGCCAGAAGCGGTGCCAGATCGATGGCATCGGGATTGCGTTTCAACGTCGACTTCAGGACGGCAACCGCCTGTTTCATGTCGTTGAGCGCAAAGTGACCGAGCGCTTCAGCAAGAGCAAAATGGGTAGGGTGGCTGGGGCTGAGCCGCACCGCCGTTTCAACGAACTCCAGTCCGGCTTTCGCCCTGCCGGTGGTGATCATCGCAACGCCCATGGCGAGTTGGGCTTCGGGATCATTCGGGTCGAGGGCAATCGCACGGGCAGCCTCAACGAAGGACCTGTCGTGCTGGTTGTTGTAGAGCCTGAGCTGCGCTGCCGCGACCTTGGTAATCGCCGAACTGTTCCGTTCCGCAATTGCGAGGTATTTCGTCGCTTCGTTAAAGGCTTCGTCCGTCGTCTTGCCCAATTCGGCGTTCCAGCGCCACTGGCAGCCTCTGACGTAGGCCATGCTAAGCGCAGAGTAGGCGCGGCCATAGTCCGGATCCAGCTCGGTTGCCGTCAGAAACTGCCGCGCCGCCTCGGCGTTGCTTCCGGCCGTGTAGCGCTGATATTCCTGCCAGCCCTTCTGAAAAGCCTCCCGAGCCAGAAGGTTGGTAGACTGCCCTTTCGAAATTTCCTCCCGTTCGGATTTGGAGAGTTTCAAGGATAGGGCGTCGACGATTTCCTCCACGAAGGTGTCCTGCACGGTGAAATAGTCAGTGACGTCGCCATCGTAACGTTCGGCCCAAACGTGTCCACCCGTCGTTGCATCGATAAGGAGAGCATTCACCCTGACCGTTTTCCCGGACCGCCGCACACTGCCTTCCAGAACGTATCGGACCCCCAGTTTCTCTGCGACCTCCGGAATCAGCGTTGGCTTGTCCTTGAAGGTGAAACTGGAATTGCGGGCGATCACGAACAGGCCGGACACCTTGGAAAGCGACGTGATCAGGTCATCGGTCATGCCATCGGCGAAATACTCCTGGGAGGCATCATCGCTGACGTTGGAGAACGGCAGCACGGCAATGGAAGGTTTGTCCGGCAGCGGTAAGACCACGTTCTCGGTCGCTGCTATCTCGATCTTCGGCGCCCAGGGCTGCCACCAGTAGAACCCGCCAGCAAGCACCAGCACGGCGGCAAGACCAGCCGCATATAGGGGGTTGCGAACGGGCCTGGCTGTCTGTCCGGCAATTGCGACGGGAGTCGCGAGCGCAAGAGCCTTGCCGTCCATGACAACCTTGAACACCCGAACGGGTCTCGCGATGTTTTTTACCCTCACGTCCCCCAGGTCTGAAAGCGTCAAGTCCAGCTTGTCCCGCACCTGATCGCAAGTGGAGCGGGAAAGGCAGATCCCGCCCGGCTCTGCCAGGGCTTCGATACGCGCGGCGACATTGACGCCGTCGCCGAAAATGTCGCCGTCCTGATGCATGATATCGCCGAGGTTGATGCCGATGCGGTAGTCGATCCTGCGCTCTTCCGGCAATCCTTCGTTGGCCCTCGCCATGGCAGCCTGTACGTCGACGGCAAAGCTCACGGCATCGACGACGCTGGCGAATTCCATCAGCTTGCCATCGCCCATGAGCTTGACGATGCGGCCGTTGTGCTCGACTGCCTTGGGATTGAAAAGCGCTGCGTTGTGACGGTCAAGCTCAGCCAGTGTACCGGCCTCATCTGCGCCCATGAGGCGTGAGTAGCCGACCACATCCGCAACCAGCACAGCTGACAAATGCCGTTCCATGGCTCTTCCCTTCAAGGCAAAGGGTAGCACCGGGACGCGTGAGGGCCAATTGCTCAGATTGCGGACAAAAGACGCTGAGACCGTCCGGTCAGATGCCGGTCGCGGGCAACTTCGAAACGTTCAAATAGTCCAGCATCGTTTGCGCATCCGACTGCTCCATGGGCACGCCCGGCGGCTCGTCCCGGAAACCAGGTTCAATGAACATCTTCCGGATCACTCGGTCGTCGACAAACATGGAATAGCGCCAGCTTCGAAGGCCCATGCCGGTGGCCGTGCGGGTGACCAGCATGCCCATCTTGCGTGTGAAATCGCCGTTGCCGTCCGGCAGCATGAAAACCTTCTCGATTGCATTCGCCTTGGCCCACTGGAACATGACAAAGGCGTCGTTAACCGAAAGGCAGACGACCTTGTCAACGCCTGCGGCGGTGAAGTCGTCATAGTGCGCTTCATAACCCGGCAGATGGCTTTCCGAGCAGGCCGGCGTGAAGGCTCCGGGCAGTGCAAAGAGCACCACCCTTTTGCCCCTGAAGATGTCGTCCGTTGTCAGGGTCTGCCACTCAAAGGGATTGGGCCCGCCGAGCGCCTCGTTGCGGACGCGGGTGTAAAAGACGCTTTCAGGAACGGTTTCCGGGTGCATGTCTGTTCCTCCGGTTTCGCCCTCAGATTATCGGGCTTTTTGGAGATCGCAAGCAGGATGCCGGTCCGCCCTCCCCGCAGGCTTTCGCAAAAGAAAGCGCATGAAGCGACAGGTTTGATCCAATTTCGGCTTGCCGCCCGCAGATTACGGTGTCTAAGCTCGCCGTCTGATTTGGAGGAACCCCATGCAATCGGCGGCAATTGGCGCGCGGTCTCAGATTACCGCGGGAATACTTGTGATGTGCGCAGGCATATTCTGCCTTTGTGTCAATGACGCCATCGCCAAGCAGCTGACCTCCGGCTATTCGCCCATCCAGATCCTGTTCCTGCGCAACATCATCGCGCTGCCGATTGCGGTTCTCATCGCCTGTATGATGGGTGGCCGCAACGCCCTTCGTTCCTACCGGCCCGTGGCACACCTTGTGCGCGGGGTCCTGTGGATCGGCGCGGCGACGACCTTCTTCACCAGCATGATCTACCTGGAACTGGCAGAAGCGACGGCTCTGGTCTTTGCAGCGCCGGTCTTCGTCACCGCCCTCTCCGCGCTGATCCTGAAGGAACAGGTCGGCTGGCGGCGCTGGTCCGCGGTGCTGATAGGCTTTCTCGGCGTTCTGGTCATTGTCCGGCCGGGGGCCGGCACTTTCCAGACGGCATCGCTCCTGCCGGTGGCGACGGCCATCTTTTACGCCGTCATGATGATCAGCGCCCGCTGGGTCGACCAGCGCGAGAGCGTCTGGACCCTGATGCTCTATCTCACCGGTGCGGGCGCTCTCCTCAGCGCGCTCATCGCGCCGTTCTTCTGGTCGCCCGTGAAGCCCGAAGACCTGAAACTCTTCATCGGCATCGCCGTTTTCGGCACGGCCGGTGTCACGATGATCACCCAGGCGTTCCGCATGGCCCCCGCTTCGGTGGTCGCCCCCTTCGACTACGGCGCCCTGCTTTGGGCGACGCTCTTCGGCTGGCTGTTCTGGAACGAGATCCCGGGGCCCATCACCTTCGTCGGCGCGGGCATCATCATCGCCAGCGGCATCTTCATTGTGTTGCGCGAGCGGCAATTGAAGGAATAGTTTCCTGACCCGGACGGCAAGAGGCCATCCGGGCCAGACTCAAGCGTTTAAAGACGCTGCGTGAATGTCGACACTTTCACGAGCGACGCATAGTCCGCCGCCAGCCCCAGGAAGGCATCGTAGCTCTTGCGGACTTCGGCGAACGTCGGGTTGGCCTCCGCGTTTTCGTCCATCACCTCGCCAACAGCCTTTTTCAGGGCTGCCATGACATCCTCCGGGAAAGTCGCGAAGGTGACGCCATCTTCCTTCAGCTTCTGCATGGCGACAGCGTTGTAATAGTCGAACTGGGCGGTCGTCTCGACGGAGACGGCTTCGGCTGCGTTGGCGATCACGGCTTGCAGATGCGCAGGCAGGCTGTCGAAAGCCTCCTTGTTGACGACGATCTCAAGAGCGGCCGAGGGCTCGTGGAAAGCCGGGACATAGCAATATTTTGCGACCTTCTGCAGGCCGAAGGCCTGGTCCAGCATTGGGCCGACCCATTCGGCGGCATCGATGGCGCCCGACTGGAAGGACGGGAAGATTTCCGGAGGCGGCAACATGACTGCGTTGACGCCGAGCTTGCGCATGGCCTCGCCGCCAAGCCCGGCGATGCGCATGTTGAGCCCGGCAAGGTCGTTGAGGTTTGTCACCGGCTTCTTGAACCAGCCGGCAGCCTGCACGCCCGAGTTACCCGAATAGAACGGCTTCAGGCCGCGCTCGGCGTAAAGGCCGTCCCACAGCTCCTGCCCGCCGCCGTAACGCAGCCAGGCGGTGGTTTCGACCGCCGTCATGCCGAAGGGCACGGCGGAGAAAAAATGCAGGGCCGAATTCTTGGACGCCGCGTAATAGGGCGTCGAATGGCCGATCTCGGCCGTGCCCTGCTCAACTGCGTCTTCCACGCCGAAGGGTGGCACTAGCTCGCCGCCGGAAAAGACCTTGAGCGTCAGCTGGCCGTCGGACATGGCCTCAACCCGTTGCGCAAAGCTGGTGACGTTGGTGCCGACGCCCGGGGCTTTCGCCGGGAATGATGTTGGCAGTTTCCACTCGACCTTGCCCTGCGCGATGGCGGGCGCGGCCAGCATGGTGGCGGGGGCGGCAACGGCTCCCGCTTTCAGAAAATCGCGTCTTTTCATGAATTTCCTCCCTAAGATCAGGACCTATCAATATTCAGAACAAAACAGCGGGCAACCAGGTTGCAAGCGCCGGAAACGCGGCGACAAGCGCAAGGGCCATCAACTGGATCAGAACAAACGGAATAACCGAGACATAGATGTCGACCGTCCTGATTTCCGGCGGAGCAACCGAACGGTAATAGAAGAGCGCAAACCCGAAAGGCGGTGTCAAGAACGAGGTTTGCAGATTGAGCGCGATCAACACGGCGAACCAGACCGGCGAGATGTCCGTCTGCAGAATAACCGGACCGACGATCGGTACAACAATGAAGATGATCTCCACGAATTCCAGAATGAAACCGAGCAGGAAGATCACCAGCATCGTCAGGATCAGCATGCCATAGGCGCCGCCCGGCAAGGCGTTCAGCAGTTCGGCAACATGGACATCGCCGTCAAATCCCCGGAAGACCAGCGACAGCACACTTGCGGCCATCACGATGCCGAAGATCATGCCTGTGATGGTCACCGTCTCGCCGAGGGCCGGCAGCAGCACCTCCTTGCGAAAGAGTGAGCTGGCGGCGACCAGCAGCAGCAGGATGGCGGCCACGGTCAGCCCGATGGAGGCGAGCGAGGCGAGCGACCAGCTGATACGGCCTCCGGAAAACTCCAGTCCGAACAGCCCGGCCTGTCGCAGGGCCAGCAACACGACCGCCAGAATGGCGCAAAGGGCAGCGACACGGGCGGCACCCCGCCCCTGCCCGCTGGCGGCAATCAGAATGGCCCCGGCCACGCCGACACCCGCAGCCTCCGTCGGGGTCGCCACGCCGATCAGAATGCTGCCGAGCACAGCAACGATCAGCCCCAGCGTCGGAGCGATGTTCTTGAAGAGCTCGAACGGGGAAACCCTTTCTCTGCTCTCCTCGGCCGGTCGGGAAGAAGACGACCGGCGAAGCCTGATCAGCACATAGGCGGCATAAAGCGCAACCAGCAGCAACCCCGGAAACAGCGCGCCCGCGAAGAGATCCCCAACGGTGACCGGGTCCGGCGCGAAGTTACCGGCTTCCTGCTGGGCCTCGAAATAGGCGTTGGACACCTGGTCGCCGAGCAGGATCAGGACGATGGAGGGCGGGATTATCTGTCCGAGCGTGCCGCTGGCGCAGATCAACCCGCTGCTCATGTGCTTGTTCACGCCCGCGGACAACAGCGCCGGCAGCGTGATGGTGCCCAGCATCACGATGGTTGCGCCGATGATTCCGGTGGAAGCCGCAATAAGCGCGCTGACGAGAACGACCGAAAGCGCCAGCGCCGACTGATTGCCGCCGAGGGCGAGCGTCAGGTTCTTCAGCATCCGCTCGGCCTGGTTCGACTTTTCCAGAAGCAGGCCCATGAGCACGAAGAGCGGCACCGCAAGCAGCAGCGGATTGGTCATGATGCCGTAGACGCGCTGGGGAACCGCCTGGAAGAACACCAGGTCGAAATCACCGAAGGCGGCGGCCGCAAGGGCGACAAGCGTCGGCGCACCGGCAATCGCCAAAAGTACGGGTACTCCGGAGAGGATGGCGGCAAAAACCGCGATGACCATGACAACAAGCCAGAGAAGATCCGGGGTCATGCGGCTGTCCGCCGGATCGTTCCCAGAAGCCGCGACAACATCAGAAGCACTACGAGCAATGGCAGGATCAAGAGACAGGTCTTGACCAGGAAAAGGCCCGGTAGGCCACCGGTCTCTGGTGAGCCTTCCAGGATCGACCAGGAACTGCGCACAAGGGGAAAGGCGGTCCAGAGCATTATCGAGAAGACCGGCAATGCCAGCAGGAGATCTCCGAGCCAGTCAATCCGCCGGTTGGTCTCCTCGCTCCAGGTCTGGCGGAAGACGTCGACGCGCACATGTTTGTCGGCATCGAAGGAGACGGCAACCGAAAGCGCAACCAGAACCGCGAACGCGTAGTTCACCGCATCCTGGATTTCCAGAAACCCGACGCCGAGCAGATAGCGCATCAGCACCATGACCAGCTGGCCGAAGAACACAATCGCGGTAAAGACCATGCAAAGCCGCTTTACCGCCAAAAACAGTTGTCGCATCAGATGCCCGTATTCCGAACGAGAATTCCCCCGACCCGCGTCAGCCTCCGTCACAATGCCGCGAGCGTGCCCAAACTTAAACAGCAAAATCTCTCGTGTATACAATCATTTGCCGGACTTCACCGTTTGGTCCAAGCAATATTGGTCCGAGTTTCCTCCTCCTGATCAAGAGCCACGGCATGCCTGATAACCCTGCCGACGAAGATGCCCGCGCCCCTTGCGTTACAATCGGTTCGTGAGACTGCGGTTCTGACTTGGCCGCAGATGGGCAACTCAACAGGCAAGCGAGGAGAATGGTACCAAGGGCAATCCAAGCCCATCCGGCCAAGGTGAAAGCGCAGATGAACGGCTGGCTGTGATGCCCATCACTGCGCGGGCAGACCGCATTCTCCAAAATAGTCTTAGACGATCCATCAGAATTGCCGCGCACGCTCAAAGAAAGGAACGCTGAATGTCGGCAAGCAAACGCAGCCGGGTTCGGCCCGACAGATCCCTGTTCCTCCCCAACTCTTTTCGCAATGACGGGGGCAGTTCTCCCGTTTTTTCCAGCGAAGACATGTTGGCAAGGTGGATGAATACCCGCGTTGAAACAACCTTGCGAAAGGGCATGCGTGCTCTCGGTCATTGTTACCTGCAAGGGGTGACCATACCGCAGCTATCTGTCGGCGGCGCCCGCTATCAGCGGAACTCCGGCGACAGCGGCCGCGTCCGTGTGGGGGCGGTTTCCTACTTCACCGGCACACAGGCGGCTCATCTTGGCCTGGGGTCGGTCCGCACTCATGGAAGACACGTTGCCGACAAGGCGCTGGAGGCGTTCTCCAATCTCAGGGGTAGGCTTGGGATCCCTCAAAAGGACATTCAAAACGACCTTCCCGACAACACGTTTTGGCTGAGCGCGCTACAAGCGGCGGAAGCCTCAACCTGGATACAGGCAGCCTTCATCAATCAGGCCGAGGCGAAGATTGAAGGTTTGCTACACAAGGAACTTGCCGCCGTCATGCCGTCCAGTGTGCCGAAAGAGGCAGGCGAACTGCTCCAGCTCATGCAAACGGTCGCGCTCCGGATTTTCGAAACAACGTGCAATCCCCAACTGCACAGGACCCGTGTCGCCCGGGTTTCCAAAGGCGAACTCAAGCAGGTTCTGCAATATCCAAATGATACGGATCCCGCGAACCTGATTTTCGGTGGACAGGGACTTGTCTATCTGGAAGCAGCACGTCAACAGATGGACAATGAAAACAGCGAATTCACCGCCCTGAAAAACAAATTGAAACAGACTATTCCGGCCATGGCGGAGGAAACGGTCGACATGGTGCTGGCGGCAGAAACAGAAGCGCTGAATGCGATCAACCAATAGCCATCAGCTGCCGACTATTTTCGAACCCGCCGGCTCTTCCCACGATGAGTTCCGGCGCTGGTTGCCAGTGGCCAGGCACTGAAAAACTTGGACAAATTGCCACGCCAAAATGGATTGCGGCAACGCAGCAAATGCGCTAGGCGGAAGACATCTTCGCTTTCAAGGTGCCGAAGGCCGCCTGCACCTCCTCCCGCAGACCAGCCTGTTCAACCGGCACTTTGAAGCTCCCGCCCACGATCTCAAGATCCGGAGTAAAACATGCTCGGCAAAAAAGTTCCTTTTGTCACCTTCCGCACCCGTGTTCGCGACGAATCCATCGAAGGTCCGAATCCGTTCCGCTGGGAAGACAAGACCAGCGACGACTACTTCAAGGGCAAGAAAGTCGTTCTGTTCTCCCTGCCGGGTGCCTTCACGCCGACCTGCTCGACCTTCCAGCTGCCGGACTTCGAAAAGCTCCATGAAGAGTTCAAGGCCGAAGGCATCGACGAGATCTACTGCATCTCCGTCAATGACGCGTTTGTCATGAACGCCTGGGCAAAGGCACAGGGTGTCGACAAGGTGAAGGTCATTCCGGACGGCTCCGGCGAATTCACCCGCAAGATGGGCATGCTGGTTGCCAAGGACAATCTCGGCTTCGGCATGCGTTCCTGGCGCTACGGCGCGATCGTCAACGACGGTGTCGTCGACCAGTGGTTTGAGGAAGAAGGCTTCTCCGACAACTGCGAAAGCGACCCTTATGGCGTTTCCTCGCCGCAGAACATCCTGGAAAAGCTGCGCGCTTCCAAGGTCGAAGCCGCCTAAGCTACTGCTGCCTGCATACGAAAAGCCCCGGATCATAGATCCGGGGCTTTTTTTTGCCATCAACCACGTTCGTCGTGACGCATCTTCTCGTCATCCACGCGCAATTCCAGCCACATGGCGTTCAGAATGGCGAGGCAGCAAGCCAGCGGCATACCGAGAACCCAGGCGAAGTACCACATCCTAATTCCTCCTCAGTAAGCTGTGTGATTGTCGCGTTCGATGGTTTCCTCATCCACCTTGCCCCACAGGATCTTGTAGACCCAGGCCGTATAGACCAGCACGCAGGGCAGCAGGATCACTGTGGCCACCAGCATGTGGAAGAGTGTCTGATGCGTTGAAGACGCATCCCAGACCGTCAGGCTGGCCTCCGGCTGCACCGAGGACGGCAGGATGAAGGGGAACATGGATACCCCGACGGTTGAAATGATGCCGAAGATCGCCGACTTGGAAAAAGGGAAAATCAGTATTTCCAACCGGGTCTGCAACAGGATCAGCGTCCCGATCATCCCGATGAAGCCGAGCGCCGGCGCCAGCCAGAGTATCGGATGGACGCTGTAGTTCCGTAGCCAGGCACCACCCTCCACAATCGCCTGTTTGGCTAGCGGATTGGCCTGCATGCCAGGGTCGACGTCGGACGTGATGCGGAAGCCTTCGACGTAACCGGTGAAAACCAGATAACCGCCAAGCGCGAAGAGGACGATGCCGAACGCGGCCGCGAGCGAACCGAAACGGCGGGCCCTCAGCGCAATGTCACCTGTTGCCCGCATCGTCAGCCAGACAGCCCCGTGCATGACCAGCATGGCCACCGACAGGAGGCCGCACAGCAGGGCGAAGGGCGAAAACAGGCCGAAGAACGAGCCCTCGTAGGTCATCCTCAGGTCAAGGTCGAGCCTGAAAGGAACGCCCTGCAGAACATTGCCGACCGCCACGCCGAAGACCAGCGCCGGAACGAAGGAGCCGGTGAAAAGCGCCCAGTCCCAGGCATTGCGCCAGGAAGGATCCGGTCGCTTGGAGCGGTACTTGAAGGCCACCGGCCGCAGGATCATGGCGGCAAGTACCACGAACATGGCCAGATAGAAGCCGGAGAAGCTGATTGCATAGAGCGGAGGCCAGGCTGCAAAGATCGCCCCTCCTCCAAGGATGAACCAGACCTGGTTTCCTTCCCAGGTCGGCCCGATGGTGTTGATGACGACGCGTCGTTCGATGTCGCTCTCGGCGATAAAGGGCAACAGTGCGCCGACGCCCATGTCGAAGCCGTCCATGACCGCAAAGCCGATCAGGAGCACCCCGAGCAGAAACCACCAGATCATTTTCAGCGTCGCGTAGTCGATCAATTCATAAAGAACCATGGTGCTTCACTCCGCAGGAATTTGAGCGGGACCGGCAACAGGCCGGGCGGCGGCGGCCAATCCACCGGGAGCTGGCGATGTAGTCATTAATGAATATGTCGCCAATGCCGCGACCGAATGGGTCGAACTGTACAATACCACCGCCTCCGACCTGGATATTTCCGGCCATTACATTGACGACCTTAACGGCGGCGGGGGCGCACCCAAACTGATTCCCAATGGTACGATTATTCCCGGTGGAGGTTTTTACGTGATGGAGTT
>NZ_JBNKYW010000044.1:0-70909 GCF_050301095.1 Roseibium sp. | reverse complement strand
CGTGCAAACGAAATCACCGAGGGCGCGCCGCTGTCGAAGGAAGAGCAGGCCAAGGAATGGGAAAACCTGCAGAAGCTGAAAGCCCAGCAAGCGGGCGTGGCCGAAAGTGGCCTGGCCACCCGGCGTTTCCTGACGGAACCGCCGACCGACTACAGCACGCCTTCCCCGGATGCTCCCATGCCGGAGATCGTGACCAAGAAGAAGCGCAAACCGAGCAACTACGACCCTTATAGCGCCAAGCCGATCGACCCGCGTTGTCTGGAAGGCGAGTCCCAGTATTGCAACTGACCGGCGGGCGTCCGCTGCGTATGACAAAATTGTAACGAGACCTTCGGACGCGGCATCCTATATGGAGAAGAGCGTCCGGAGGTCTTTTTGCATTTCCTGAACAGCCTTCGAACACGGATCGCAGGCCGGGGCATTTTGCACTCGGCAAGATTTCAGACTGGAGCCGCTTGTGGACCCTGCCATTCGAAACCCTCGCCCTGCCCTCAAGTCCTGCCTGAAACGGTCGGCCGGGCTTCTCCTGCTCTCCGTACTTGTTGCCGGCGCGCTCGTACCGCTGGTGCCGGCACCAGCCCGCGCCGAGGCGACCGCGGCTCCGGAGATGGTCATTGCCCCCAATCTGGAAAATTTCACGCTGGCGAACGGTTTGCAGGTGGTGGTCATTCCCGATCACCGGGCACCTGTCGTCACCCACATGATCTGGTACAAGGTCGGCTCCGCCGACGAACCGGAGGGGCAATCCGGTGTGGCGCATTTCCTGGAACACCTGATGTTCAAGGGAACGCCCAAACACCCCAACGGGACCTTCTCGAAAATGGTGGCCGAGCGCGGCGGTCAGGAAAACGCCTTCACCAGCACGGATTACACCGCTTATTTCCAGCGCGTTGCCAAGGAACATCTGCCGCTCATGATGGCGCTGGAAGCGGACCGGATGGAGAACCTCGTGCTCAGCGACGACGTCGTTGCCCCCGAAAGGGACGTGGTTCTGGAAGAACGCCGCATGCGTGTCGACAGTGAACCTGGCTCCCGTTTGCGCGAAGCGATGAATGCCGTTCTTTTTGTCAATCATCCCTACGGCTCGCCCGTGATCGGCTGGGAGAGTGAAATCCAGGCGCTCAACAAGGACGCCGCGATTGCCTTCTACGACCGGTTCTATACCCCCAACAATGCCGTGGTGGTTATCGCCGGTGACGTGGATGTTGCCGAGATTCGACAGCTGGCCGAAGACACATACGGCAAGGTTGCCAGACGGGCGGAACCAGGACCGCGTATCCGCCCGGCGGAACCGCCGCTCGCCGGGGAACGGCGCATTGCCGTGACAGATCCGCGCGTCAAACAGGAATCGGTTTCCAAAACCTGGATCGTGCCCAGCCAGACCACCGGCCAGGGTCCGCTTCCGGAAGCCCTCGACGTGCTGTCCTATGTCCTGGGAGAAGGTCCCTCGAGCCGGTTGCACAAGTCCCTGGTCCTGGAACACGAAGCCGCCATCAGTTCCGGTGCCTACTACCAGGGAAGCGCGCTGGACAGCGGACGCTTCGGCATTTATGCCGCGCCCCGCCCGGGCCACACGCTCTCCGAAATGGAAGAGCTGATGTCCGCCGAACTTGAAAAACTGCTCAAGGACGGGGTCAGCGACGAGGAAGTCGAACGCGCCAAGCACAGCATGCTGGCCAGCGCGATCTATGCGCAGGACAGCCAGTCCGGGCTTGCCCGCCTTTTCGGAGGAGCGCTCACAACCGGCTTGACCATCAAGGATGTCCAGACCTGGCCCTCGCAGGTCGAAGCCGTCACGCCGCAGGATGTCCTGGACGCGGCCCGTGCCTACCTGAATGCGCAACCGGTGGTCGGGGAACTCCGCATGCCCTCGCCTTCTGAGCCGGACACCTCCCTCACCGATACGTCCAAAACCGAAGACAAGTCCTGACCCATGGCCGCCAAATCGCTTTTTAAAGCTCTCGCCCCCGTTCTCACAGTCGCGCTTGTCGTCTCGCTGCCCTTTCTGCGGCCGGCAGAGGCCGTCGAGATCCAGAAGGTCACCAGTCCCAAGGGCGTCGAAGCCTGGCTGGTTGAAGACCACACGGTCCCCATCATCGCCTTGAACTTCTCCTTTGAGGGCGGCTCCACTCAGGATCCGGAGGGCAAGGAGGGCCTGACGCGACTGCTGGCGGCCACCATGGACGAAGGCGCGGGCGACCTCAAATCTGAAGATTTCCAGGCGCAGCTGGAGAAGCTGGCCGTGAGCATCAGCTTCGACACCGGCAAGGACCGGTTCTATGGCAGCCTGAGGACCCTCACCTCGACGCTGCCGGAAGCGGCCGATCTCCTGGAACTGGCGGTGAACGAGCCGCGCTTCGACGATACGCCCGTTGAGCGGATGAAGACCCAGCTCGGCGCACAGGCCCGGCGCAATGAAAGTGATCCTGACGCGATTGCCGGCAGGGCTCTCGCCTCCGCCATGTTCGGCAGCCACCCCTACGCCCGGCCGACGCTCGGAACAGCGGAAAGCATCGCCGGGCTCGGCGCCGCGGATCTCAAAGCCCAGCACGCCAGGATCCTGTCCAGGAATGGACTCAACATCGGCGTTGTCGGCGCGATCGATGCCGAAACCCTCAAGCCACTGCTCGACAAAGTGTTCTCCTCCCTGCCGGAAAACACCGGTAAGTTGCCGGTAGCCGAACTCGAACCGCAATTCGGCCAGGAAATCGCCAGGGAACTAGACGTTCCGCAGACGACGATCCTCCTGGGGCTTCCCGGCCTCAAACGGGACGATCCGGAGTATCAGGCCGCTTATGTGATGAACCACATTCTGGGAGCCGGTAGCTTCACCTCCTGGATGTATCAGGAGGTCCGCGAAAAACGAGGCCTGACCTATGGAGCCGGCACGTCGCTGTCTCCCTATGAACATACCGGCCTCCTGCTCGGCTCGGCAGCAACCAAGGCCGAAAGCAAGGACGAAACAATCAAGGTCATGCTCGATCAGCTCCGGCGCATGGCAGAGGAAGGCCCGACCGAAGCAGAACTGCACTCCGCCAAGCAATATATCACCGGGTCCTACCCGCTGCGTTTCGACAGTTCCGGCAAGATTGCCCGGCAGCTGGTCGCCCTGCAGAATTCAGGCCTCGGCATCGATTACTTCGACCGACGCAACAGCGAGATCGAAGCCGTGACCCTCGAGGACGTCAGGCGCGTGGCCAGGCGGCTCCTGGCGGACAAGGTTCCCACCATCGTAACGGTAGGGCCGACGCAGGGTTGAGCCGGACGAGGACCGCATGAAGCGCAGCCGCTTCACGATCATGTTTATCGCACCCGTAAGGCGAGCTGTTTAAGACGTGGAACCTGTATGAAAGTCAAAACAGGTTCCACATGCCGCGCGACGATACCCGCAAGAAAAAATTTCACCGGATCATCCTGGCCTACCCGTTTGTGCTGGCCATCATCGCGCTGGCCGCCAATTCCCTTGTGTTCGGCGTCTTCCCGGTCTCGGCTTCGCTTCCCGCCCAACCCGTCATTCTGGCCTTGATCGCCAGCCTGTTGCTGCTTTTGGCAAATCACACCTGGCTGATGACAAGTACGGAACTGACACGCCTTAAATACGGCCTGCATGCGACGCCCGAGGAATGGGACGCGAGTGCAAGCAATAGAAGCGACGTTTCCGATGAAGGCATTCGCGAACTCGAGCGGCGCCACAATGCCCATGCCAACGCGACTGAAAACACCGTTCACTTCGCGTTGCTGGCGTTTCTCTTCAGCATCGTGTCTCCCCCGCCCGCGGCAGCCATCACATGGTTGGTCGGTTTTTCGCTGGGGCGGCTGGGACACACCTGGTCCTATCTGGCGGGAATGGACAATGCGCGTGGCCTGTTTATGAGCATCAGTCTGACGTCGCTCTATGGACTGGCCGGCTACCTGGCCATAGCTGCCTTTCTGTGAACCGGCCCGCATCGGGTTCGTTCGCATCCGTGGCAATGCGGCAGCCGCAGGCGAGGCCTGCGTAGTGCTGGAATTTGCCCAATTGCAATTGAAACTCCACGCCGGATCAGCCCGCAGCAGATCTCCGCGGGCCGGGTGCGGGCGTGCCCTGCAGCACCTCCGCCTTGACCGGGCGGGGCGGTGAGAACAGGTTGCCCTGGGCCAGTTTCACGTCGTAGTCGAGCAGCTCCAGAACCTGGGACTCCGTTTCGACATGATCCGTGATCAGCTCCATGCCGTAACGATGCAGAAGATCTCCGAAGTCCGACGGGTGAATGTGCCCGTGCTTGGCCTCCCGGCGCCCGATCAGATAGTCGGCGTGCAGCTTGCCGTATTTGAAACCGCGCCCGGCAAGTGAATGGAAGTCCATCTTCATGTCGGAGATCTGGTCGATGGAGAAACGGAAGCCGACTTCATAGAGCGAACTCAGGCTTTCCAGCTCCATCGGTCCCATTTCGGCGACATCCGGCTGGGAGAACTCGAAAACGAGAACATCCGCGAACTCCTTGTTGGACTTCACGAATTCCAGAAAACCGGGAAAGAACGTCTCATCCACCAGAGAATGGGAGGAGATGTTGCAGAAGAGGACAGCATTGCGGTTGCGCGAGGTCAGCCGGCGGATGACCTGGATCGACCGGAACAGCAGCAGATTGTCGATCCGGGCGATCTGGCCGGAACGCACCGCCTCCGGCAGGAAGCTGGCCGCCTCGACCGAATTGCCACTGCCATCGCGCAGCCGGGTGAAGGCCTCATAATACTTCACCTGGCGCTGCGGCAGGGTCACGATCGGCTGGAGATGCAGTTCGACCCGGTTGGCATTGAGGGCGGACGTGATGAGCTCGCGCATCGCCGTGTTCGGCTGCGGCTTTTGCGGTTCCATCGTCGCTGGAGGAACCGGGGAAGGATCGGCCTCTGGATACCGGTCGGGTCTGTAGGCGTTCTCTTCGCCGGCATACGGGTCCGGATAGCGGGCGGCGGCATCGTCCTGCCGCGGCGCGTGCACGCCGTAACGCCGGTCGAGTTCCGACATGTCGCGGCGAACCGGCGGTCTTTCGGGCTGCGGCTGTTGCCTGCCCTGCGCCTCGTAGGGAGGCGGAAAGGCGTCGCGTGCCTGTTGCGCCGGCTCCATCCGTTCCGGTTCCGGATAGGGAATGTGCTGTGCAGGGGGGTAATCCGGATACGAAGGCTGGCTCCGGGGATAGCTCGGCAGGCTCGGCATACGCGGCGGCGGTGTCAGCTGCTGCTGATCCTCGACCTTGGTTTCCAGGTCGGACATGGCTTCCGCCATTTGCTTGACCAGTGTCCCCAGAACTTCCACTTCGGCAAACAGGGGATCGATTTCAGCACGCGTGCGCCGGGGCATTGTGTGTTCCATGCCCGTCAGCCGGCCTTCGAGATTGCCGACATCCTCGTCGAGATCGGCCATGCGCTCTTCCAGACGGTCGACCGCTTCGCTGACCGCACCCCGGTCACGGGCGCGACCGATCAGCAGATGGAACAGGATCATGGTGCACATCAGCGCGAGCGACAGGGAGACAGCCTCGCCGAAGGGGCGGCCGAACTGAAAGATCAGCACCGTCGCCGACGACAAGGCGATAACGCCCATGCAGATTGCTACGAATATGGTCCCTGTCCGGCCCATGCGTGTGACTATTCCGTCTCGAATCAAATATCAGTGGTTAATCATGCCTTAAGAACCGGCCGCCACCGAATCCGCAACCCGCTTTAAGGCGTGAATTCCGGGACTTGTCCCCGATTATGCGTCACCGGAAAGGTCAATTCGGCCAAATCACGGCGCATTTCATCACAAACTCCGCCGATTTTCACGCTTCTCTCAACGCCGGAAGAAGAAGGCATTCTCCTTTTAAACTTTGCTTTCCACGGGGGACTTCGCTAATCTTACGTAGGGTAAACAAGTGTCGCGGGATTTGAATCAAGTTTGAAGAGGGGGACCGCCATGCGTGCCGCCGGACAAACGATCACGCGCCTTTCGCGGCAGCCTGCAACGGACGGCAAGACCGGCCTTCGCCCTCTTGCTTCGCAGTGCCCTGATGAATTGGCACCACATGACCTCCCCCCAGCCGGTGCGGGCTCCGGTGGCTCGAGATCTTTCGCCTCAGGGCCCGGCTCCCCGAAAAGCCTGACAGACACCGCTCCGACGGCCCAAACCTCTCCCCAGGACGCGCTGACGGACGAACAGATCCGGAATGCTCTCATCAAGACCCTGCAAAGTCCCGAATTCCAGTCGGCTCCGCAGCTGCGTGCCTTCCTTGAATTCGTGGTCAGCGCCACGCTCGGCAACCACCGGGAAAAAATCAAAGGCTACACCATCGCCGTGGAGGCTCTCGGCCGGCCACAGGATTTCAACCCGGTCACCGACCCGATCGTGCGTGTCGAGGCAGCACGGCTCCGGCGCAGACTGGCGAAGTATTACGAAAGCTCGGGCGCATCGGATCCGGTACGGATTGAAATACCGAAAGGCAGCTACGCCCCTGTCTTCCGTCGCGCCAGGCCAGCCACGGCTGCCGGATCCTCCGCGGAAAACGGAAGTCTGAAGAAATCCGGCAAGGTTTCCGAAGAGACGGCCGAGGCCCGCACCGCCGGTGCATCGCCCGCGCCGCTCGCCGAACTCAAGATGTTTCGGCAAAGGGTTATGACCCACCAGATCGCCCTGCCCTTCGCGCTCCTTCTGGCGGCGGCCTGCTTTCTGGCAGGTTTTCTGGCGGCTTCGCTGTAAGCGGACCGTTTTCACTCCCTAATTGTGCGAAAAATGCAATTTGCGCGTTCTGACAACGCTTTGTTTACCCTGTTCGGAGAATTATCAAATTGACGAATCTTTCGATTTGCGAATGACCCAGACTTAGCAATGGGGGTTGCCCAGAGATGGGGAGTAACGAGGGCAAAGAATTGCCTGTAATAGTACGCGTTCTCGACGCATCGGCTTCCGAAGCCGCCCGCACGTCTGCGGTTTGCGCGAAATTGTCTCATGCCTGCTCGGATCCCATCCTCTACACGGAATCCACGTCCTGCCTGCAAGACCTGGCGGACAAGACAACCGACATTCTCATCATCGATCTGGAAACCATCGGCGGTGATGACGCCCTGGAGGCCTACGCGGTCCGCTGCCCGAAGGCGGTCATCATCGCGGTGTCGGCCAGGGGATCCGTGTCGCGAGCCGTCAGCGCCATGCGCGCCGGTGCGCACGATTTCCTGACCAAGCCGTTTTCACTGGATGCGCTAGCCTCGAAGATCAGCTTCCAGCTCAAGCAGCGCCGCCCGGCCGTTGCGGCTCCCGTTGCTCCCGAAAAACCGGAGCCGCGCCAGTACGCCGAAAGACCGGAGCCGCTTGTTCCGGCCTCGATGAACAAGGTGGAGCCGTCCGGCCTGAACAGGCTGATCGGCCATTCCGCCCCCATGCGGGATATCCACGACCAGATCGCCCGGATGGCCCCCTCGCAGGCCCCTGTCTTCATCACGGGGGAATCGGGAACCGGCAAGGAACTTTGCGCCAACGCCGTTCACGACCTGTCCGACCGGCGCTCCGAACGCTTCGTGACGCTCAATTGCGCCGCCATTCCGCGCGATCTCATCGAAAGCGAAATCTTCGGCTACGTACGGGGCGCCTTCACGGGCGCGACCGACAACCGTGCGGGTGCAGCCGAGCAGGCCGACGGCGGCACGCTGTTCCTCGATGAAATCGGCGAGATGGACCTGCTCCTGCAAAGCAAGCTGCTGCGTTTCCTTCAGACCGGAACCTTCCAGCGTCTCGGCGACACGCAAAGCCGCAAGGTGGACGCGCGCATCATCTGCGCGACCAATCGCAATCCCGTCGCGGAGATTTCCGCCGGCCGGTTCCGCGAGGATCTCTATTACCGGTTGCATGTGCTGCCGATCCATCTGCCCCCTCTCAGGGAACGCCGCGACGACATTCTGCCCCTGGCAGAAGCCTTCCTGGAGCGCTATGCCCGCGAGGAGCGGCGCAGCTTCAAGGGTTTCGATGCCGACGCGGAAGCGCGGATCGTCTCCTATTCCTGGCCCGGCAATGTCCGGCAGCTGGAAAACACCATTCGTCAGATGGTTGTCATGAACGAAGGCGCTGCGGTCACCTACGACATGCTGCCCATGGTCATCCGCGACCAGAGCGCTCGCCCCACCGCGGTCATCGACCTCTCCCGCGAGCGGTCCCGGGCAAGCGCCCCGAGCCGACCCTTCGGCACGATCGAACCGCTCTGGGCCCAGGAACGCAGGATCATCGAGGATGCCCTTGATGCCTTCGACGGCAACATAGCCATGGCCGCGGCGGCACTTGAGATCAGCCCGTCAACGATCTACCGCAAGCGTCAGTCCTGGTCGGCACGCTGCCTCTGACCGGCATCGCCCCCATTCCGCGCCACAGCGGCGACGTCATCCCGCTCTGATCCGATCAGCTTCCTGCTTTCATGCATAAACACATGAAAGCAGGACAGTTTCGTTTACTGCATTGCACACATTTTCTTGTGTCTGCGCAAAAGTCGGTCTATATCGGCCAAATCGCTAAATAATGACAAGATTTAAGGGCGTGCGGGGAAATATGACGTTGCTGACTGGAAGACTTGCAACCCGGCAGATTGCATCTGCCGTACTCATTACGGCTGGAACATTGGCGGGAATTCTGTCCGCCTCGGCCCAGCAGGAAACCAGCTCAGCACCTTCAGAAGCTTTCGTGAGTGCCCTGACCGCCTATGACCAGGCCTGGAACGCCTCCGGCCTGGCCTTTTCCAAGGTTACCTTCACCGACGGCACCGGGTCCGGGTACGGCCACTACGCACCGCGCTCCGGCACCACCTTTACAGATAGCGAAACACTGTCTGTCTACGCGGAACCCGTCGGCTATGCTTTCCGCCAGACTGACGACGGCTATGCCTACGAACTGACCGCCAGCTACAAGCTGCTCAACCTGTCCGGTCAGGTACTCGCCGAACAGGACGATTTCGCAACCTTTTCCGGCAACGGCCGTTCGAAAAAGCGGGAACTGGCGGCAACACTGTCCTTTCAGTTCAGCGGCCTGCCCGCAGGCAGCTACAAGCTGGAGGCCACCTTCACCGACCTGATCGGCGGCAAGCAGTCCGCATTTACGCTGCCCTTCGCCATTTCCGCCAGCAACTGACCCGGAAAGGGCGTCGCGGCAGCCAAAAATCCGCCATCTTGCGTGCTGATAGTCCGGCTGCACCGTAGGAACCGCCGCCCTCTCGCCTGCCGGACTCGGCCCACACCGGAAACAGTGTAGAAATTCTCCTCTCAAAGCATTGACAAGCCCGGCCCGGCTACATAAATCGAAGGCGCTGTTAGCACTCGCCATTGAGGAGTGCTAATACGCGACGGGAGGGGTGAAGCTCTTCCGTTCAAGTCAACCAATGTTCATGTCTCGCGCGCTGCCTAATTGCGTGGGGCGCGCTCATGAGAGGAAACAGTGTTATGGCATTTCGTCCACTGCACGACCGTGTTGTCGTTCGCCGCGTAGACTCTGAAGAAAAGACCGCTGGCGGCATCATCATTCCGGACACCGCGAAAGAAAAGCCGCAGGAAGGCGAGATCATCGCTGTCGGCACCGGTGCCCGCAAGGACAGCGGCGAGCTCATCCCGCTCGACGTCAAGGAAGGCGACCGTGTTCTGTTCGGCAAGTGGTCCGGCACCGAAGTCAAGATCGACGGTGAAGACCTGCTGATCATGAAGGAATCCGACATCATGGGCGTGATCGCTTAATTCACAGCGAACCGCTTCTGATTTCACAATCATTCCAGAATAAGTGAGACGATCACATGGCTGCTAAAGAAGTAAAATTCTCCTCCGACGCTCGCGAGCGCATGCTGCGCGGCGTGGATATCCTTGCTAACGCCGTGAAGGTAACCCTCGGCCCGAAAGGCCGTAACGTCGTTCTTGACAAGGCCTTCGGCGCACCGCGCATCACCAAGGACGGTGTTTCCGTTGCCAAGGAAATCGAACTGGAAGACAAGTTCGAAAACATGGGCGCCCAGATGGTGCGCGAAGTGGCTTCCAAGACCAACGACATCGCTGGCGACGGCACGACCACCGCAACCGTTCTGGCCCAGTCCATCGTCCGGGAAGGCGCCAAGGCTGTTGCAGCCGGCATGAACCCGATGGACCTGAAGCGCGGCGTTGATCTTGCTGCTGCCGAAGCCGTCAAGGCTCTGACTGCTGCTTCCAAGACCATCACCACCTCCGCTGAAGTGGCACAGGTCGGCACCATCTCCGCCAACGGCGACGAGCAGGTCGGCAAGGACATTGCCGAAGCCATGCAGAAAGTCGGCAACGAAGGTGTCATCACCGTCGAGGAAGCCAAGTCCCTCGAAACCGAACTCGAAGTCGTCGAAGGCATGCAGTTCGACCGCGGCTACCTGTCCCCGTACTTCGTCACCAATGCCGACAAGATGCTGGCTGACCTGGAAAAGCCGTACATCCTGCTGCACGAGAAGAAGCTCTCCAACCTGCAGGCCATGCTGCCGATCCTGGAAGCTGTCGTTCAGTCTTCCCGCCCGCTGCTCATCATCGCTGAAGATGTTGAAGGCGAAGCTCTGGCAACCCTCGTTGTCAACAAGCTGCGCGGTGGCCTGAAAATCGCTGCTGTCAAGGCTCCGGGCTTCGGCGACCGCCGCAAGGCAATGCTGGAAGACATCGCGATCCTGACCGGCGGCACCGTGATCTCCGAAGATCTCGGCATCAAGCTGGAAAACGTGACCCTCGACATGCTCGGCACCGCCGAGAAGGTGTCCATCACCAAGGAAAACACCACCATCGTCGATGGTGCAGGTTCCAAGGACGACATCAACGGCCGCGTTGGCCAGATCAAGGCACAGATCGAGGAAACCACTTCCGATTACGACCGTGAGAAGCTGCAGGAACGTCTTGCCAAGCTTGCTGGCGGTGTGGCCGTGATCCGCGTTGGCGGTGCGACCGAAATCGAAGTGAAAGAGAAAAAAGACCGCGTCGACGATGCTCTGAACGCAACCCGCGCTGCCGTTGAAGAAGGCATCGTCCCGGGTGGCGGCACCGCTCTGCTGCGTGCGAAAAAGGCTGTTGAAGCTCTGACTTCCGACAACGCCGACATCGCAGCAGGCATCAAGATCGTCCTGCGCGCTCTGGAAGCTCCGATCCGTCAGATCGCTGAAAACGCTGGTGTCGAAGGCTCCATCGTTGTCGGCAAGATCCAGGAAAACGACGACGCTTCCTTCGGCTTCAACGCTCAGACCGAGCAGTTCGTCAACATGATCGAAGCTGGTATCATCGACCCGACCAAGGTTGTCCGTACTGCCCTGCAGGACGCAGCTTCCGTCGCTGGTCTGCTGATCACCACCGAAGCCATGGTTGCCGAACTGCCGAAGAAAGACGCTGGACCGGCAATGCCGGGCGGCGACATGGGCGGCATGGGCGGCATGGGCTTCTAAGAAGTCCAAGGCTCATCAGTCTTACGGAAAGGGCGGCTCTCGAGCCGCCCTTTTTTCATCGCACGCCGCCCAACATTTTCAGTTTACGCCGCCATGCAGCGCGGGAGGCGGCATGGGCTTCCAAGAAGCCTGAAGCTCACAAGCTTTACGGAAAGGGCGGCTCTCGAGCCGCCCTTCTTTCATTTGAAAATCAGCGTGACCAGTTGTCCGGGATGCCGGAAAACGGTCAGTCCTTTGCGGCAGCGACGATGATGATCTCGACCTTGTAGTCGGGCGTTGCCAGCCGGGATTCGCCACAGGCGCGCGCCGGCGGATTGGCCGGATCCACCCAGGCATCCCAGACCGAGTTCATTTCGGCAAAGTCGTCCATCGTTTCCAGCCAGATCGTCGCCTGCAGGATGCGGGACTTGTCGCTGCCGGATTTCTCCAGAAGGGTTTCGATGTTTTCAAGGATCGTCCGGGTCTGGTCCGCGACACTGTCACCGGCATTGCCGACCTGGCCGGCAAGATAAACAAGACCGCCATGAATCACGGCCTGGCTCATGCGCGGGCCGGATTCCAGCCGTTTGATATCGGACATTTGGTAATTCCTTCTGGTTTTGAATGAGACACGCTCAGAATAGGCGTGCGGGGTTCAGCGAGTTGATAACGTCGTCCTGCAGCTCGGAAGACCGTTCAAAACACAGGTCCGCTGCAAGCTGCGACAGGGCGGGAGCCGTTTGTACACCGTAGCCCCCCTGCCCCGCCAGCCAGAAGAAACCTTCCGCATCCGGCGCGAAGCCGACCACGGGCGTCCGGTCGGATACAAAACTGCGCAGGCCCGCCCAGTTCCGTTCCACGCGCGTCACCGGCATCGTGACGGCCTGTTCGAACCGGTAGAGCCCCTCGGCAAGCACCATGTCGTCCGGCCAGGCATCGTGCGGGTCAACCGGATCTTCGTCCGCCGGGGAGACCATCAGCTTGCCGGCATCCGGTTTGACGTACCAGCTCTCCGAGGCACTGGCGACAAGCGGCCATTTTGTGACATCCACACCGTCCGGAGGCGGAACAATGGCTGCCGAGCGGCGCATTGGCACAAGTCCGACCGTCCCGGCGCCTGCCATTTCGGCCACCTGGTCCGCCCAGGCGCCGGCGGCATTGATCAGAACGGGAGCCTCAAAAGTGCCTCTCGGGGTGTCGACACGCCACACGCCGCCCGCCCTCTCGATACGCTGCGCCGGAGCTTCCGTGACGATGTTCGTGCCGTGCCTTTTCGCATGGCGGGCGAAGCCCTGCAGCAGACGGTCGACGTCGATGTCCTGTGCGTCCCGCTCAATGGCAGCGGCGGCAATGCCTTCCTTGCGGAGCAGCGGAAAGAGGGCGACCGCCTCCTCCGCCGTCAGCACTTCCATGCCGTCCGCCCCTTCCAGGTAGTCGTGAAAATGGGCGAGCTCGTCTTCCGTCGCGATCAGCATTTCACCGCGCGGCGAAAGAAGGCTGAAGTCGGAAATGCCTTCGGGATTCTTCAAAACCGGCTCAGAGGCGGCATTCAGCGCCCTGAGAGTCCGGTTGCCATAGTTGCGGATGAAGATCGCGGCCGAGCGGCCGGTGGAATGCCGGCCGAGTGCATCTTCCATTTCAAGGACCGTTACGGAGGCGTCAGGCGCCAGGCGCGCGGCCGCACCGGCTCCTGCAATCCCCCCGCCGAGGATCAGGAAATCGGAGGTTTCGGTCATGCGTCCTGGAATCCTTTCAGGAAGCTGGTGAGATTCTGGCCAAGTTCCTCGGAAAGGTAGCCACCTTCCTGCACGAAGAGTGTCGGCAGGCCGAGCCCGGCAATGGCCGCCCCGATCCGGCCGAAACCCGGCGTGGTGATGGCCAGCCCCTTCAGGGGATCCTTCTCATAAGCATCCAGACCCAGGGCGACAACCAGAACATCGGTGCCGAAGGCCCGGATATGATCGAAGGCCGTTTCCAGCGTCTTGAGGTAATCGTCGTCGTTCGTCCCGCGCACCAGAGGCAGGTTGAGATTACAGCCGCGTCCTGCGCCCTCGCCGCGCTCATGTCCGTGCCCCCAGAAGAAGGGATAAAAACGCACGGGATCAGCGTGGATGGAGACGGTCAGCACATCTCCTCGTTCATAGAAAATGCCTTGCGTGCCGTTGCCGTGATGGACGTCGATGTCGAGAATGGCGGGACGTTTGCCAGCCTTCAGCAACCGTTCGGCAGCGATTCCGGAATTGTTCAGAAAACAGAACCCGCCGGCCAGATCACCGAAGGCATGGTGGCCGGGCGGACGGGAAAGCACATAGGCCGCCTGCTCGCCCGATGCCATCAGATCCGCGCCTTCAACCGCACACTGGGCGGACCAATAGGCAGCTTCCCAGGTCCCTCCCGCAATCGGGCAGCTTGTGTCGGCCTGGTGAAAGCCCGCCTGGCCGACGGCAGAGCGCGGATAGGAGGCAGTGCGCCGGTCCGGATGAATGTTCGGGATAACTTCGTCCGAAGCCCCTTCGATGCGGCTCCAGCGTTTGTGGATCGTCTGCAGGAAAACCAGATATTCAGCCGAATGCAGGGCGGAGATCGGGCCGAGGCCATGGTCTCCCGGCGCTTCGAACCGGCAACCGGCCGCTTCCGCTCCGTTCTTCAGGACCTCAATCCGCCTTGGCTGCTCGGGATTGGGCAGCAGAGCGCCATTCGCCATGAAGTGCTTCGGGTCGTGCGCCCACTGGCGCTCGTCAAAAATGGCTTTCATGGACGTTTCCTCAAATTTTCCAGTTCCGGCCCCATCAGGTCGAAGACGGTTTCGTCCTTGCGTGGCTTGAAACCCAGTCTCTCGTAGAACCGTTGTGCATCCGGATTGTCGTGATAGACGGCAAGCTTCACGAAAGTGACGCTCCAGTTTTCCGGAGCAAGATCGACGGCGGCTGCCAGAAGCCGCTGACCGAGACCTGCACCGCGCACGTGGCTGTCGACCCAAAGGTCGGACACATAAAGGCCGGCGCCGCCCCGGGTCGTTGAAAAGACCGGAGAGGCAAGCAGCGCTCCGACCGTCCGGTCATCGCTCTTCCTGATCGCAAGCAGAGCGAAAAAGGCCGGTTCTCCGGAAAAGCCATGCCGCAACATGTCGTCGAGCGACGCCATATGGGTGTCGTTCAGATCCGTGGAGAGCTTGCAAAGCGCTGCGTGCAGCCGTTCTGCATCCGCCGCGTCCGCCCGCCTGATTTCAATATCACTCATCGTCAGAACGCCGTCCTGTCCGCCCCCTTGAGCCCGAGCATTTCCCGGGCTTCATCGGGGGACGCCACGCTTCGGCCGAGAGCTTCGACGATCGTCCGGATCTTTTCGACCTGCTCGGCGTTGGAACGCGCAAGTTCACCGCGTGCAATATAGAGATTGTCCTCCAGCCCGACCCGCACATGGCCACCCATGCTGGCCGCCATGGTGGCAAAGGGGATCTGCTGGCGTCCGGCCGCCAGGACCGAGAAGATGTAATCGTCTCCAAAAAGCTTGTCGGCCATGCGCTTCATATGCTGCAGGTTCTCCGGATCGGCACCGATACCGCCGAGAACGCCGAAGACGAACTGGATGAAGAACGGCGCCTTGATCAGGCCGCGGTCCGCGAAGTGGCGCAGCATGTAAAGGTGGCTGACGTCGTAGCACTCGAATTCGAACCGCGCGCCACGTTCCTGGCCCATCTTGGTCAGTACGAAGGCGATGTCACGCGGCGTGTTCTTGAAAACGAGGTCGTCCGTACCCCGCAGGAAGGGCTGTTCCCAGTCGTGAACCCAGTTGTCGTAGCGGTCCGCCAGCGGATAGAGGGCGAAGTTCATGGTGCCCATGTTGAGCGAACACATCTCCGGTTCCGCCTTCAGCGGCCCGGCGATCCTGTCCTCCAGGCTCATGACTGCGCTGCCGCCGGTGGAGAGATTGAGCACGGCATCGCTGCCCGCCTTGATTTCGGGCAGGAACGCCATGAAATCCTCTTCCCGGGCAGACGGCTGGCCCGTCGCGGGATTTCGGGCATGAAGATGCAGGATGGCAGCGCCCGCCTCGGCGGCACCGATGGACTGGCCCGCAATCTCCGCTGCCGACACCGGCAGATGCGGCGACATGGTGGGCGTGTGGATGGAGCCCGTGATGGCACAGGTGATGATGATCTTGTTCGTCATTTTATATATCAGCTTGCTCTGGCTCGTTGCTGCGAGATCCTGTCCAGAAACTGGCGGAGCGACAGATCGAGGCCTTCGATGATCTCGGAAACATGATCGGCCGTCGAAATCATCGGCGGCGCGACCAGGAAATGATCGCCGCTGTAACCGCCGCGCGTGCGGCGGGAGTAGATGATCAGGCCGTTGTCATAGGCGATGTCGACCAGCTGGTTGTAGGCATTCAGCTCCTTGGGCAAGGGACGCAAAGACGCCCTGTCCTCGACCAGTTCAAACGCCAGCAGAAGCCCCTCGCCGCGCACGTCGCCGATGATGGAATGGCGATCCATCAGCTTTTCCAGTTCGCTTTTCAGGAGCGCGCCGACCGTGGCGGCATTGCCGCAGAGGTCCTCGCGTTCGATTTCCTCCAGCACCGCCAGCCCGGCCGCACAGGCGAGCGGATTACCGGCATAGGTAAAGCCGTGCAGGAACCCGCCGGCATCCAGCACGTTGGTAACAATGTCCTTGTGGGCAACCATCGCTCCGAGCGGGGCATATCCGGCGGCAAAGCCCTTGGAGATCACCAGAATATCCGGGTCGACGTTCCAGTGTTCGGCGGCGAAGAACTTGCCCGTGCGGCCACCGCCGGACATGACTTCGTCATGGATCAGCAGAACGCCATAGCGCGTGCAGATCTCCCGGATGCGGCGCATGTAGCCTTTCGGAGGAACCAGCGCTCCTGTGGAGGCCCCTCCCACCGGCTCGACGATGAAGGCCAGGATCGTTTCCGGGCCCTCCGCCAGGATCCTTTCCTCCAGCATGTCGGCATAATGTCTGCCCGTCGCCTCGTCTTCCGGGTCGAGCCCGTCGAGATAGGCGCGCGGGGCCGGGATCTTGGGCATCGGCCGCATCATCGGATCGAAGGGGGCCGTCAGCGGCGCATAACCGGTCAGGGCCAGCGCGCCGAGCGTGCAGCCGTGGTAGCTCGGCTCCCGCGAAATGACCTTGGTGCGCTGTGCCTCACCGGTCGCGACCGCGTTCTGGCGCGCCAGCTTGATGGCACTTTCGACGGCTTCCGACCCACCGGAAACGAAGAAGACCTTGTCCAGTCCTTCGGGAGCAAGCGAGGCCGTCCTGGCAGCCAGAAGCTCGGCCGGTTCCGTCTCGAAATGAAGCCGGTAGCCGAAGGTGGACTTGTCCATCTGCTTGCGCATGGCGTCCAGAACGCGCGGATTGGAATGGCCGATGTTGCAGACCATTGCGCCGGAGGATCCATCCAGATAGCGCTTGCCGTCGACGTCCCACATGTAGACGCCCCGGGCCTGGTCGAGCACCGGACGTCTTTGCCGGCTCTGGTAGAAAAGATGAGATGTTTCTACGCCACTCATTGAGAGGTTCCTGGTAATGCCGCGCAGTCGCGCGGACGGAAACGAACGGATACCGGCGCGCCTTCCGCGAAGGGTCGCTGGTCGATCATGTTTATTGCCTGAAGCTGTTGATCCCCGACTCGCACGAAATAGCGTGCGGCCTGGCCCTGATAATCGACGGCTTCCACAATTCCGTCCAGCGCAATCCGATCGTCCGCCGGCTCCGCCTTGTCCGTCAGGACCAGTTTTTCCGCCCGGATGACAAGCTGCGCCGGACCGACCGAGCCGACATTGGGCGCTCGCTCCTTCGGCACCGTGATCTCGCCGAAATGGGGCAGCTCGAGCGCCGGGCCGGTTCCGTTCACTTCCCGGCAGGTTGCGGGGAGAATGTTCGAGATGCCGAGGAACCTTGAAACGAATTCGCTGGCGGGTGTGTTGTAGACCTCCTCGGGCGTCCCGATCTGCTCGACCCGCCCGTTGGACATGACGACGATCCTGTCGGACATGGCGAGCGCTTCCGACTGGTCGTGCGTGACGAAAACGGTGGTGATACCGATCCGGTGCTGGATCCGCTTCAGTTCCACGCGCATGTCCTCGCGCAGATTGGCGTCGAGCGCCGAGAGCGGCTCATCCAGAAGAAGAACGTCCGGCTCGATGACGATGGCGCGGGCCAGGGCAATGCGCTGCTGCTGCCCGCCGGAGAGTTGTTTCGGATAACGATCACCGACATGCGGCAGCTGCACCAGTTCCAGGGCATCTTTCACTTTCTTCGCCGCATCCGCCTTAGAGATGCTCCGGTACTTCAGCCCGAAGGCGACGTTTTCCGCAATCGTCTTATGGGGAAAGAGCGCGTAGTTCTGGAACACGAGGCCTAGGTTGCGTCTGTGGATCGGCACTTCGTTGATGCGCTGCCCCTTGATCGTGATGTCGCCTTCGGTCGGGTCGATGAGGCCGGCGATCATCCGCAGGGTGGTCGTCTTTCCGCATCCCGAAGGACCCAGCAGCGTAACGAAGCTGCCATCGGGTATCTCCATGCTCATCCGGTGCACGGCAGTAAAGCCGCCGAACTTCTTGACGATATTGGTAAGGGAAACTGCGCTCACGCCATTTCTCCGGAATTGCTGAAGCGGGAGACCTGCCGCCGGACCCCGGCGGCAGGTGTTTTTTCAAGTGTCAGGCTTAGTAACCCTTCTGGATCCGGCCGAACGTCTTGGACCAGTCCTGTTCGTGGCTGTTCCAGTATTCCGGATTGGCGAATGTCAGACCGTTCAAGGTACCGCTCGGGTCGAAGGCCGGCAGGGTCGGGATCTTGCTTCCCAGATCCACCTTGGTCGGGTCGAGCGCCGGCGGGTAGTTCTGGCCTTCGGCAACGGCGATGGAGGTCTCCGGCGCCAGCATGAAGTTGAGCAGTTCCTCGCAGGGCTCCATGGGCGAGCCCTTGATGACGAACAGGCATTCCTGCCAGCCGAAGCCGTTGGGCGGATCGATGTAGCCGATGTCGTGGCCCTGTTCCTGCAGCGCGTAGATACGGCCGGACCAGCCTTCGGTGACGTAGATCTCCTCTTCCGCCAGAAGGCTCATCAGCTCGGCGCCGGACTGCCAGTATTTCAGCAGCAGGTCGCGGTTGGCGCGCACCGCATTCCAGACCGCGTCCATGTCGGTCGCCCCGTTCGGGTCCTGGTCCGTCTGCAGGGAGGCGTACCAGACACGGGTGCGCCAGTCGGACCAGCCACCGATCTTGCCCTTGTAGGCCGCGTCGATCAGAAGCTTGGCGCCTTTTTCCCTGGCTTCGTCGTCGGAGATGTATTTCCGGTTATAGGCGATGCCGGTGGTGCCGTAGTCGTAGGGCACGCAGGACAGCTTGCCGTCGGTCACGCCCCGGAAGACGTCGGTGAGCTTCGGGATGACATATTTGAGGTTCGGGATGTTGTCTTCGTTAAGCGTCGAATTCAGCCCGAGATTGACATAACGCGCATAGTCGAAGACGCCCGACAGGTGCGCGATGTTGTATTCGCCTTCCTGACTGGCCTTCACGCGGGAGAGATATTCATCGCCACCGCCGAAGGTGCCGTCGACCACCTTGATGCCGGTTTTCTTGGTATAGGGATCGAAGGCATATTTGCGGAAGGCTTCCGAGACGACACCGCCCCAACCGTCGAAACGGACTTCTTCGGTAGCCGCCAGGGCTTGGCGTGCAAAGGGGGTCTGGACACCATAGGCAAGACCGGCGGCGCCGATGAGCCCCAGGAATTTGCGGCGGTCGAGATCGCCGTTGAGATAGCGTTCGCGCAAGCGCTCGTAGCGTTTCGTATTGTCCATTTTCCTGTCCACTCCGGTTTGTTTTGATCGGTTTCTTGGATTTGTCGCGCGGTTCTAGCTGCCGCGCTGCATGGCCATCCGCCGGGCAAGCGCCAGTCCGAGGAGTGGCAGGCCGACGGTGAGAAAGATCATCACGGTGCCGAGCGCATTGATCTCCGGGGAGATGGAATTGCGCAGCATGGCGAAGATCTGGGTGGGAACGGTTTCCACGCCGCCCGGCTTCCAGAACAAGGTGCCTGTGATGTCGTCAAAGCTGATGGTGAAGGCGAACAGCATGCCGGCGAAGACCGCTGGCGCCAGCAGCGGCAGCGTGATCTGGAAGAAAGCCTGCACCGGGCTGGCCCCAAGGCTGAGCGCAGCCTCTTCATAGTCCCGCCGGATGCCGACAAGACGCGCCTGAACCACCAGGATGACGAAGGGAAGCGTGAAGATGACATGCCCCATCAGGAGGAGCACGAAGCTCTTGTTGATGGAGAGGAAATTGAGGAACAAAAGCAGGGCCACCGCCAGCACCACTTCCGGTACCAGAATGGGTGCGATCAGCAGGGTGGAGATCATGTTGCTGCCGGGCACCTGGTACCGGACCAGGGCAAGGCTTGCCAGAACCCCGAGCGTGGTGGAGATCACCGCCGTCAACGATCCCAGAATAATAGAAGTCCGGAAGGCACGGAGGATGGCTTCGTTGTTGGCAAGCTCGACGAACCAGCGGAAGGAAAGCCCCGTCATCGGGAAACTGCCGAACTGGCTGGCGTTGAAACTCAGGAGCACGACAACGGCCACCGGCAGGAACATGAAGAGATAAACCAGCATCGTGTAGCCGCGGATCAGCTTCCAGCCCATCAGCCCAGCCCCTTCATCAGTTGCCCCATGCCGAGGTAATGGTTGTAGATCAGCACCAGTGCGCCCAGGACGGCGAGCAGCATCAGCGAGAGCGCGGAACCGAGCGGCCAGTTGAGCTGGGTGATGATCGCCTCGAAGACGAGATTGGCGAACATGGCGTCCGTCGGCCCGCCGAGCACCAGCGGCGTGATGTAGGTTCCCGCGCTCAGCACGAAACAGAGCAGGCCGCCGGCGGCAAGCCCGGGCAGGGAAAGCGGCAGCGTGACTTCCCGGAACGCCTGCCAGCGGGTCGAGCCCAGCGAACAGGCGGCGTCTTCCAGCGACACGTCGATCCCCTCCAGGGCGACATAGACGTTGAGGACCATGAAGGGCAGCAGGAAGTGGACGAGCCCCAGAATGACGGTCGGCTCGTTATAGAGCATCTGCACCGGTTCGGAGACGATGCCCAGGTTGAGGAGTGCCCAGTTGACCGCCCCGGACACGCCCAGAATGTTGATCCATGACATGGTGCGGATGATGTAGCTGATCCAGAACGGCAGCATGAGCAGCAGGAGCAGAAGCGCCTTGTTGCCCCGTGACCGCGCAATGAAATAGGCGGCCGGATAGCCCATCACGGCGCAGGCGACCGTGGTGATGGCGGCGATCCGGAGCGTGCCGAGCAGGATATCGCGGTAGAAGGGATCGGTGAGCGCCTCCTGCCAGTTGTCGAGATAGAACCCGACCTGGTCGGCGCCCGTCGCAGTGCGCAGCCAGAAGGAATAAACGACAATGAAGAGCAGCGGCACGAAAAGCAGCAGCCCCACGGCGGTCAGGGCCGGTGACAGGAGTATCCACGGCTGCCGTTTTTCCCGCGCCTCGACGCTCATGCGTTCAACCCCGCGACCATCCCTTGTCAAAAGTGCTTGACTTCAGGGTCGCAGGCGGACCTTCATTGATCAAATAGATAATCAAAATTGCGAGTATTGATCAAATCTATGACGGCAGATCTCAGCCCCATCCAGGCGGAACGTCTGGCCCGCGAACTCGACTGGAACCTGCTCAGAACCTTTATCGTTCTGGCGCAATCGGGAAGCGTGACGCGTGCTGCTGAAAGACTTCGTCTGAAACAACCCACCGTGTCGAGCGCGCTGAAGCGGCTTGAAGACAGGCTCGGCCGCAAGCTCATTAACCGCAAGCCTGGGCAGTTCGAGCTGACCGAGGCCGGGACGCTGCTCCTGAAGGAAGCCATCGAGATTCAGGGCGCCATCCTACGCCTGGGAACGCTGATGCGCGATGTCACCGACGAGGTGCGCGGCCATGTCGAGATTGCCATGGCCAGTCACGTCGTCAGTCCGCTTTTCGACGACACACTGCGTGCGTTTCACGAACGTCATCCCGCCGCGACCCTCACCATCAATGTGTCAGCCAGCAAGGATGCGCTGGAAGCAGTCGGCTCCCGCCGCGCCTCAGTTGCCGTCTGTCTCGTGCGCGAACGCAATCCGAGACTGGAGTACCTGCGCCTCTTCCGGGAATATTTCGGCCTCTTCTGCGGCCCCACCCATCCGCTTTTCGGAAAGACGGATCTCACCAAAACCGATCTTGCCGGCCTTTCGGCAGTCAGTTTCGTCACCGACCGGCTCGAAGATGCCCTCCGGCCGGTTACCCTGATGCGAGCCGAAGCCGATCTGGAAGACCGTGTGGTCGGGACATCGGCCAACCTTGAGGAAGTCCGGCGAATGATCATCGCCGGCCTCGGCGTCGGCCCCCTGCCCGTTCACGTGGTCAAACGGGATGTGAAGGAGGGTCTCCTGTGGCAGCTGCCGCCTTATGACACCCTGCCGGACATCGATGTTCATGTGGTCTGGAACCCGAAGGCCAAGACGAACAGGGCGGAGAAGGCGCTTCTGGACATGCTGCTCGCCAGGATCCGGGAAACGCCGATCGAGGAGAGGACCTACAGGTAGACGCGGCAGCCTGGTGTACGGACTCACAAAATTTTCCAGTCGCATTGAAGTCCAGAGACCGGTTGGTGACCAAACACAATCCGTTACAGGATCTATGGAATGAACAAGCCGCACCAGAATGCCCGCACAGCCGTGCGAATTCAGCATTCACCTACCCGCATACCGTGTGAACCTCGACCAATCTCCTCCCGGCCAGCATTTGCGCTTGATTGCTTCGGCCAACCTCCGCACACTTGCAGTCAATTGAGAGGGAGAACGATCATGGCAACTTACCGCTGCAGCGTCTGCAACATGGGTGTGAATGCCACCTGTGCCGACTGCAATGAACCGCTTGTCAACGATACGCTCAAACTGGACGACGGCACCGAAGTTCAGATCTCGCGCTGCCCGAAATGCGGCGGCAAGATCAAGTCGCCGTTGTGTTGTGGACAGGACATGGTCTGCGAAGCCTGAAGCGCTGGTGCCCGCAATCCTCGTTTGACATGCGATTTTCCGCAGCTTGTGGCGAAAGCAATTTGCCTCGGTTCAAAACCAGTTGAACCGGGCACCGCTGGCAACCATCAGCAACAGTGAGGCGACCACCGCCACGACACCTGCTGAGATTGCCCCGGCCCACTGATGGAGCGCGGCATTGCCTCTGTGCCCGGCTGACAGGTCCCGCAACGCACTGGAGGACGTCGGAACCGGCCTCCGGTCATCCACCTGAAGGCTGTGCGTCCACGGACCGACCGCAGTTTTCTCGAATTGTGCCTTTTGAACAATTGCGGGACTTGCGGACCGGGACACGTTCTCGAAATAGAATCGATTTCCCAAATAAGCGTCGAGATTGCCCGATCTGTAAAAGTAATCGTTATTTCCGAACACGATCAGACCCGACAGAAACAGACCAATCGCAATGTTTCTTGTCTGGCCTCCTGAACCGCCGAACATCCAAAGGTACCTCAAAGCTTCATGGAAGAGCGCGGCCGCGCAGTGTCGGTTTGTCATCCCCGCGACGGGATCCTGACCGCCCTCTGACTGGCCGGCCGTGACGTGCAGGTGTCCATCCAGCGGACGAGATTTTTGAAATCGGAATAGCCGACCACTTCGGCGGCTTCGTAAAAGCCGTTGATGTTGCGGACCCAAGGCCAGCAGGTCATGTCGGCGATGGTGTAATCCGGCCCCATGACGAACTCCCGGTCTTTCAGGCGATTGTCCATGATGGTGTAGAGGCGGCGGACCTCATCCCGGTAGCGTTCGAAGGGCCGACGGTCCTCGAAGTGCTTCCCGTCGAACTTGTGGAAGAACCCGAGCTGTCCGCCCATCGGACCGAGCTGACCCATCTGCCACATGACCCACTGGATCGTGCGGAACTTCTCGGCCGGATTGTCCGACAGGAACCGATCGGTCTTTTCCGCCAGATAGATCAGCATGGCGCCCGATTCCCAAAGTGGCAGCGGCTGGCCGCCCGGCCCGTTCGGATCGATCATGGCCGGGATCTTGCCGTTCGGATTAAGCGACAGGAATTCCGCGCTTCTCTGGTCGCCAGTGCCAAAATCGACCAGATGCACTTCATAGGGAAGGCCCGTCTCCTCCAGCATCGCGGAGACCTTGACCCCGTTCGGCGTGGCGAGCGAGTAAAGCTGGATCCGGTCGGGATGGCTGGCGGGCCATTTCCGGGTGATCTGGAAGTCGGAAAGCGCAGACATGGAGGGCTCTTTTCGCGCGAAAGGGGCAGGTCCTCGAATATATGTCAGTTCTGACGATGCCACAATTGGTGGGGCCGCCGCGGTTCAACGGAATTGTTCCCTTTACCAGAACACATTATATGCTCGCGGTCAGGCATCACCCGGATTATCGGGACCCAGTGGACTTCAGGAGACCTCCATGGCTGACGATCACGAACCCCGGCTCGAGAAGCTGGAAATCGATCTTGCCCACGCCCTCAACACGATCGACGAACTCAACGGTGTGGTTTTCGACCAGGGCCGGCAGATCGAACGCCTGACCCGGCTGCTCACCAATATGACCGACCAGGTGGAAGAACTGATGGAAAACGTCCTGCCGGGGCACCAGATCGAAAAACCGCCCCACTACTGACCGCCGCGTTGCGGCAGGCCGACGGTGCCTCAGGCTGCCTCGGCTTCCATCTTCGGCTGGACCATGGCCAGCAGCAGCAACACGGTTACCGGAACGCCCAGCGCCCAGAACCGGAAATGGTTCATCAGAAAGCCGGCCAGCAGACCGCCCCCTGCAAAGGCGGAGAGAACCAGAGCCTGGTGGACGATCCTCGCCCGGCTGTCGGCACGGTTTTCCGGATGGGCGAAATAGTCCGACACTCCCAGGACAAGCTTCAGCGAATTGCCGGTCATCATCGTGGTCGGCACATGGCGGTTGAGGATCGTCAGCATGATGACGTTCTGCAGGGCCATGGCGATCGTCGACAGACCGACGGCGGTCAGGGTGACCGGCGACAACGGCCCGCCGGCCGAAGGGTCGCCCAGTCCGGCCACCAGCATGAAAGCTGCCACCAACACGGCCTCAAGTGCGAAAAGATGTCCGACGCTCACCCTTCTTTCCGATACCAGGCGGCTGACGGCGGTGAACCAGAACAGCGTCGAGGCAAAGAACATCACCAGCACGAAGATCTTCAGTGCCGCGTTGTCGCTTTTGTGGAACACCTCGGTACACAGGACGACCAAGGTCCCGGTGATGAAGGCGGTGAACGTGTGGAACAGGCCGAGGATGCAGACCACATCGATGAAACAGGCGCAGAACGCAAGCAGGACCGGAACCAGCGGACGGCTGTAATGCAGGGCCGAAATGTTGAACACGTCAGGTTTCCCTCGCTTGCCGGTTCCGTTTCAGGACACGCAAAAAGGCACGCATAACAACCTGCCCGCCACGATTTGTGCAAGAAGATGTGCCATGCACACAACCGCTTGCCAAGAGCGCAAAGCCATGGCATATACCCGCCATCATCAAGAGAAGGGCTGGCGCCCTCGCCAACCTGCCTGACCGGGCAAGGTGGTTTCCGCAAAATGGGATGCGGTCGTTGGAACCTTTTGAAGGACCATCGGCAACTAAGCGGTTCGATTTCATGCGCCAGTCCTCCTCGGGCAACCGATGGAGGATTTTTTGTTACAAGAGCCTATTGCCGGACGCGCGGCCACTCTGATCGAAAAGCAATTGACGGCCGGTGCCGAAATCACCGGTTCGGATATCTGGGAACGCGCCGCCGAGGATTGTGTCCTGGCGCGGATCAAGTCCCTGCGCCTCATCGGCGGTCTGCCGCGCCACAAGGCGCCGCTGGATGCGGAAACCCGGGTAGAGCGGCTTCGCTTGCTCCTGAAGCTTTGGGCCAACGGCTGCACCTGCGCCGTCGACGAAGACCTCTTCGCCGACATTTTGAACAGGCAGCGTCAAATCTGACGAAAAAGCACGGGGTCAGCCGGTCTGTGGCACGGGACGCGGCTTGCCGCTGTCATCGACCGCAACCATCGTGAACACCGCTTCCGTCACCTTTTCACGGTGACCGTAACGGTGACGCAACGCAAATGCCTCCAGCTTGATTTCCATGGAGGATGTGCCGACACGGATAACGTCGGTATAGACGCACAAGACATCTCCCACATGCACGGGCCGGATGAATTTCATCTTGTCGACCGCGATGGTGACGACGCGGCCCTGCGCCCTTTGTCCGGCGGCAATCCCGCCCGCCAGATCCATTTGCGACAGCACCCAGCCGCCGAAGATATCGCCGGCGGCATTGGTATCGGCCGGCATCGCCATGGTGCGCAATGTCAGATCGCCGCTCGGATTTTCGTCGCTCACGCCTGAACCCCTCCAGATGTTGTTTCCGGAAGACTAACGCGAGGTGAAAAGATCACAAGGGCAACCTGTTAAATCAGGACGGCAAGCACCGCCATGATCCACAGCGGCAGCGGCGCGGCAACCCAGATCAGCAGGATCGGCAGCCCTCTTTGGAGCAGGTTCGAACGGGACATCGGAGGTTCCCTTCTCAAAGGACGGTAATTTCAAGAACGGTCAGCACGGCCAGGGCACTGAGTCCGGTAGCAAAGGCAAGCCTCGCGCTGCCGATCAGCGTCCGGCCGGCGATATCCATGTTCGGCTGCTTCATGGCGCGGCTGTCCAGATACATGGACGTCAGCATGATCGAGAACACGATGAACCAGACGGCGACCAGAACTTCTGCAACTACAACGGCTGTGCTCAACATGCCGACCTCCAGGCGTCCGTCGTGATGGAAAGTTCCGGCGGCGGGGTTGTTCCGGCAAGGCCGAACGTGGCGAGCCAGAGGCTTTGAGCGATACGTTCGGCGACCATGATAACCTCGTCCGCCAGATCCGGGACATAAAGCTCGCGCACGACCGGGCGGAACACCTCCAGCCAGACGCCATAGTCGGAGTGAACCAGTTCCTTCTGTTTCAGGTGCGCCGGAACCGGCTTGCCCTTGTAGGCGCCGTTCTTCAGGAGCACGGACTGCCAGAAGGTCTCCATCTTCGCCAGATGCTCCTCCCAGCGGCCATCGAGGCGCCGCGTGAAGATTTCCCCAAGACGCGGATGCTCCCGGATGCAGCCGTAGAAGGTGTGAACCATCACCTGGATCGATTCTTCGCTGACATCTTCATAGCGCCTGAACCGGTCCCCCTTGCCTGCTACAGGCCGGGAGCCGAGCACTTGCGCCCCTGACACGAATTTGCGGGCTTCCATCACCGTCTCCAAACATTCATTTCATATGCATCTTTTAAATCTCACACCGCGACGCTAAAATCAACATCTAAGATGAATGTTTTATGGGACACAGCCATGCGCCTCAATCAGGCCAGTGACTTCGCCTTGAGAATTCTGATGGCAACCGGCCAGTCGGATGACCCGCAAACGGTCGGCAAACTCACGGAACAACTGGGACTGGCCCAGTCGCATGTGATGAAGATCGTCGCCCATCTGGCCAGGGGCGGCTATCTGGAAACCACACGCGGACGCGGTGGCGGCATCCGCCTGGCAAAGTCACCGGAGGCGATTCGGCTGGGTGACGTCGTCCGCCTGATGGAACCGGATCTGGGCGTGGTCGCCTGCCTGAAGCCGGAACCCGCAGTCTGCGCCTTCCTGCCCCGCTGCGCCCTGAAAGGTGCCATGGCCCGTGCGTCGGAAGCTTTTCTCGACAGTCTCAACACCGAAACGCTGGCATCGATCCTGGCGGGTACGCAGATGGCGGCCTTGCCTGAGATGTGAGTCTCGCCAAGGCTGCACCCAGGAACATTTGCCCACACTCAGCCTCATCCTGAGGAGGGCCCGCCTGATGCAGGCCGGCAGAAACCATCGGACACCCCACGCCTAAAGCGTCGAGGCCTGCTTCAGGAAGTCGATCTGCTCCAGGCAGTAATAGCCGGAAATGCGGCTGATGGTGCCGGCGCGTTTCCAGTCGTTCAGCACCCGGCTGACGTTCTCGCGCGCCGCTCCCGCCATATTGGCGATATCCGCCTGGCTGAGCTTGTAGTGGATCAGCACCCTGCCGTCGTCGAGCGTCTTGCCGAAGGTTTCCGAAAGCTGCAGCAGCGTTTGCGCGACACGCCCGGGAAGCGGCAGGAACGAGCGTGCGGCCAGAACGTCATTGGCATGTCGCAGCCGCTTGCCGACGATCGACAGCATATGGCGGTAGACCGCAGGATTTTCATCGGCGAATCTCTGGAAGGCTGCCTTGTCGATAAAGGCAACCTGCGCTTCCTTCAGCGCGATCACCGTCGCCGAGCGCGGGCGCCCGTCCAAAAGGGCCAGTTCGCCGACCAGATCTCCGGGACCCAGCACCGCCAGAAGCTGTTCGTTCCCGTCCACCGACAGGAGCGACACCTTCAGCGAGCCTTCCAGTACCGCGTAACAACCGTTTCCGGGGTCGCCGTTCTCGAAAAGGATCGTGCCGGACGGAACCTTCATCGGTCTGGCAAGGCGCGACAAGCCGACGGCCAGTTCCGGGTCAAGCCCTTCCAGCGAAAAGCTGTTTTTCAAAAAGTCCTTAATTTCCGTCACGCCTACCCCCTGACGTCCTGCCCTTCCGTCATGACCCCTTACCAACCTGCGCCGGTATTATTCGGTCAAGCGCAATCCTGTGATGTCCATCACGTGCAATCAAGCAAAATATGCCTATATCTAAAGACATGGAAGCGGGGTTGCCCCTCCCCCCTTCCTGGCCTCCACGAAAAACGGCTCTGTCCCCGCAGGGCCGTTTTTTCGTTGTCAAAGCATCATTCAGGATCTGGTCCGGGCTTGGCACTGCAACATCCATCCAACACCGTTGAAAAACCCCTAGCCTCGCCCGGCGGCGGCACCTTCCGATTCAACGCATTCGTGTGATGTCCGTCACATGAAATCAGGCAAAAGGCACCTATATCTAAAGTCATGGAAACGGGGTAGCCCCTCCCCCCCTTCCAGACCTCCACGAAAAACGGCTCTGTCCCCGCAGGGCCGTTTTTCGTTGTCAGTTCAAGAAAACGTCTTTCTTGTCCAGCGTGCGGAAAAAGCGGCCGCTGGCCAGAACCTCGTACTGGCATTCGCGGATGGCGATTTTCTTCGCCGGTTCGTCCCGGCGCAGGCGGTCATCCGACCGGCCGGGAATGGCGGCCACGAAGCTGCGGTCACTCATACCGTCGAAGTGATTGTGGAGCAGCCGGTGCAGTTCTTCCGGATCTCCGGTTGCCGGCAGCGGTGCGGCTTTCGGCAGAAGCTCGAGATTGTGGGCCTTCGCCAATCGCGACAACCGCAGCGACGTGAGCCCCGCCTCGACCGGCGAAATCACCAGCGGCGGCACCTCGAAATCCGCATGTTCGATCGCCTTGAAAACGAGGCGGGCCAGGGGAATGCACTCCAGAAGGCCTTCGCGCACGGCAACGAAATCCGGCTGGCGCTGCATCAGGACGCTGTAACGCGCAAGCTGTGCCTTGGCTTCCTCCAGCAGCACCTCGTCCGGCAGAAGCCGGAAGAAGGCCCGCCGGAGAAGGCTCTCCCGCTTAAACATGCGCTCGCCGTAAATCTCCTGCATCCGCGCGCTGACCGGCGACACCCGGTCGCCGCTGAAGGCAAGCGTTATACCGAACAATGCTTTCCTGCCGGTTTTCTCGGCGGTTTCCTGCAAGGGACGGAATTCCCGCGGCCAGAGTTCGGTCGCAACGATGGCGCCGAGCGCGCTCAAACGCCCCCGCTCCATAAGTTCGCGCAGGGCCCTGTCGACCCCGAAAGCGAGGCCGTAGTCCAAAGCTCCAAGTGTAATTCGCTTCATGAGCTTCCGAAGGCGGGTAAAAAATCAACAATCAGAATACCTTCCCTGAGGCATTCTCCAAGGCTTTTCAAGCCTCATCTTGAAAGAACGCGCGGATGTACGCCCGGTTTACCTGTCGCTCTCCGGCCCAATTACCCGCCTGACTACCGGCCCGAACCCCGGCTTGTGACCGGCTCGAACAACGGCCCGCCCAAACCCTCAACCTTGTAGACGACAAGGGTTTCCAGGCCAACGCCTTTCACCTTGCGCTCAAGCTCGGCCAGCTTTTCAACCAATGCAAAGGACTGCTTCAGATCACCGGCCCGGTCGCGGCGCTTTTCGGTGACGTAGAGCCCCGGCTTGCCGTAGCGAGCCATATCCGGCTCAGGTGCCATGATGTAGCGGATACGCTCGTTGAGCTGGGCAACCGGCAGCGTGTCCTTCATCAGGAAGTCGAGTTGCGCGTTCAGTCCGTAGCTTGTGGTGACGATGAAGCCTGCATTTTCCGCCTTGGCCAGTTCCCCGACAGCCGCGCCGATTTCCGGCCAGCCGCGCAGCTGGAAGGTCGGGTCCTTGCGGGCGAACTGTCCGGTCAGCGGCGCAACCGCATGCACCTGCACGACAACGGCAACGGCAAGTCCGCAGATGATGCCCACCGCCGCGAACCTCCGCCAGAAGGTCCTGCCGGGCTCAATTCCGGCTACGAACACCGCCGCCATCATCGCAAAGGCCGGGAACAGCGGCGCCGGCCAGTTGGCCTGAACACGGGCATGCAGCGAATGATAAAGGAGGTAGATGAGGAAGGGCAGAACGGTGAGCAGCACCAGGGAGGCCGCGCTCTCCCGCGCCTGCAATCGCCCGGAGAGCTTGACTGCGCCAAGAAGGGCGAGCACGGCGATCAGCGGATTGATCAGGCCGAGGGTCGCGCCCAGGAACTCGAAAATGTATTTGGCCGTAAAGCCGCCGCCACCGGCCCGGCCGAACTGCTTGTAGAAGCTGACCCACTCATGGGCATGGTTCCAATACAGCACGGGCAGGAAGCATAGAAGGGCGATCAGTCCGCCGGCCCAAAGCTGCCAGGACCGCCACCAGCGGCGCGCCTCCGGCACCCACAACAGCCACAGAACGATCCCCGCTCCCAGAAACAGGACGGAGTATTTCGAAAGCAGGCCGCATCCGGCCATCAACCCGATCAGCAGCCACCAGTTGGGATTTTCCGACCGGAGCAGCTCGGCCAGTGCCCACACGCTCAAGCCCCAGAAAAGAACGGAAGGGGCATCCGGCGTCGCCAGAATGCCGCCGATGCCGACAAGAAGGCTGGCATTCAGAAACAGCACCGCCCAGCCTGCGGCCGGCCTGCCGAAGAGCAGCCCGGCGGTGCGCCAGATCGCGAGCGAACCGATCACGCCGGAGAAGACCACCAGAGCCCGGACCGCGAAAACCGTATCTCCGAAAAGGGTCTGACCGGCGGCGATCCACCAGCCGATCATCGGCGGGTGGTCGTAGTAGCTCAGCGCCGGATAAAGGCCCCAGAGCCGGTAATAGGCTTCGTCCTCGACAAAATGCGCCTCACCCGCGGCAAAGAGCTTCAGGGCCGTCAGCAGGCCGACAATCAGGACCAGCCCGCCCGGCCGCAGGAACAGCGGCACGTCTCCGGTTTTCTTGCCGGTTTTCTTAGAAGTGGTCACGTCGCCTCTTCAGGACTTCCGCCATGTCAATGCGGAGCTGGCCGCATAGTTCCAGACGGCGCCCATTATCGCACCGGCCGTGCCCGCAAACCACCAGTAAGCCGGATCGGCATAGATCAGGTTCGCAACACCGACGTTCGCCAGCACGCCGACGGAACAGACGGCGTAGAAGGTCACAAGCCCGATCAGGACCCGCAGCCCGTGCAAGCGGCGGTCGCGATAGGTCAGCTGGTTGTTCAGGAAGAAGTTCGAGGTCATCGCGACGAAGGAAGCAGCGGTCTGCGCGAAGTTGAACTCCAGCCCGCCCAGCAGGAAGACCCGGAGGGCCGCCAGGTGAACAAACAACCCGCTTGCGCCGACAAGGCCGAACATCAGGAAGCGGACCGAAACGACGTCGCCGAAATACTTGGCAAGCAGCAGGCCGAAATAGTCGAGCGTCACCAGCGTATCGAGCTTGCTCTCGCCGTGCTGGCGCTCGCGGAATGTGAAGGGCAGCTCCTTGATCCGCAAGGCGCCTCCGGCGCTTGAGACCAGATCGAGAAGGATCTTGAAGCCCTGCGGCGACAGCTTCGGCGCGATCTCTTCGGCCTTGTCGCGGCGGACCATGAAAAACCCGCTCATCGGATCGCTCAAGGTGACGTTGAGCAGTTTCTGGGCGAGGCCGTTGGCAATGTTGGAGCCCCAGGCCCGGATGGAGGAGAGCCCCTCCCCGACGGTTCCGCCCGCAACTTTCCGGCTGGCAACGACAAGATCCGCCTCACCGGTTCTCAGCTCGGCCAGCATCTTCGGCAGCAGGGTCTCGTCGTGCTGAAGGTCGGCATCCATCACTGCGACATAGGGCGCGGAAGACGACAATATGCCCTCGACGCAGGCGCCGGAAAGTCCGCGGCGGCCAATGCGCCGGATCACGCGCACGCGGCTGTCGCTCTGCGCGATCTTGCGCGCCACTTCCGTGGTTCCGTCCGGTGAGTTGTCGTCGACGACAATCGCTTCCCAGGCAATGCCGGCAAGCGCCTTGTCCAATAGGTCCACCAGGATCGGGATGTTGGCGGCTTCATTGAAGCTCGGCAGGATCACGCTCAGTTCCGCGGCAGTCGCCGCCAGCGTTTGCGGGCCGGCGGTCTCGCTGTCTTCTGGTTTGATCCCGGCCATGTGCACCGCGCTGTCCATCTTCAACCCTTGTCCGTTCGGCCGCAGCCTTGCCGTACCACCGGCAGCCTTGCCGGACCTTTGCGCGGACCATAGCCCGCCAGGTGTTAATTACAAGAAAAGACGGACGGGCGCAGCGGACCGGTCTGGATCGCCCTCGAAACCTTGCCGCTGGCCGCCTGCCATCTCTGCCGCCCTTTTACCGCCAACTGTGATGCAAACAAGGCAATTTGGGCGCTTTATTCCGGTCTTTGCGTCAAACCGCCGTGTTTGGGCGCTCCTCGCATCTGGCTGCCTTGCTCTCGGCCCCTGTTTCGTCTAGGAAAACCGCAAATGGACCACCCTCGCCGGCAGGACAGTTTTCCTTGCCACGGCATGGAATTCGCCAGGACTTAAAAAGACTTCATGGCCAAAAAACCGAACAAACTGAAAGCCCGCCTGCCGCGCGGCTTCGTCGACCGCTCTGCCGATGACATCCGCGCAACGGACGAGATGCTGACCCGCATCCGCGCCGTTTACGAACAATACGGCTTCGATCCCGTTGAAACCCCGGCGTTCGAATACACCGATTGCCTCGGTAAGTTCCTGCCCGACACCGACCGGCCGAACGCCGGCGTCTTTTCCGTGCAGGACGACGACGAGCAATGGATGAGCCTGCGCTACGACCTGACGGCCCCGCTCGCCCGGCATGTCTCTGAAAACATCAACGAGATCCAGCTGCCCTACCGCACCTACCGGGCCGGCTGGGTGTTCCGCAATGAAAAGCCCGGACCGGGCCGGTTCCGCCAGTTCATGCAGTTCGACGCAGACACCGTCGGCGCACCGGGCGTCCAGGCGGATGCTGAAATGTGCATGATGATGGCCGACACGATGGAAGCCCTCGGCATTCCGCGCGGTCAGTATGTGATCCGGGTCAACAACCGCAAGGTTCTGGACGGTGTTCTGGAGTCCGTCGGCCTCGGCGGCGACGAACACGAAGAACGCCGCCTCACGGTGCTCAGGGCCATGGACAAGCTGGACAAGTTCGGCATCGAGGGCGTGCGCCTGCTTCTGGGTGAAGGCCGCAAGGACGAAAGCGGCGACTTCACAAAGGGCGCGGAACTCGATGAGGCAGCCATCGAAACCGTAGTGGCCTTTGTCTCCGGAACCGGTTCGCTCGAAAACGACGGTGTCGCCGAGCTCGACACCATGGCGGCAATCTTTTCCGCCTGCGGCTATGGCGAAGACCGGATCAAGATCGACCCTTCTGTCGTTCGTGGTCTCGAATACTACACCGGCCCGGTCTACGAGGCGGAGCTGCTCTTCGACGTCACCAACGAAAAGGGCGAAGTGGTCCAGTTCGGCTCCGTCGGCGGCGGCGGGCGATATGATGGCCTCGTCAAGCGCTTCACCGGCCGCGACGTTCCGGCGACCGGCTTTTCCATCGGAGTCTCGCGCCTGATGACGGCGCTGAAGAACCTCGGCAAGCTTGGCACCGCAGACGTGGTGGCACCGGTTCTCGTCACCGTCATGGACGGCGATGTGGCCGCGCTCGGCCGCTACCAGAAGATGGTTCAGGACCTGCGCGAAGCGGGTATTCGCGCCGAAATGTACCAGGGCAACTGGAAGAAATTCGGCAACCAGCTGAAATACGCCGACCGGCGCGGCTGCCCGATCGCCATCATCCAGGGGTCGGACGAACGCGATGCAGGTGAGATCCAGATCAAGGATCTGATCGAGGGCAAGCGATTGTCGGAAGAAATCACCGACAACATTACCTGGCGTGAAAGCCGCCCGGCGCAGGTCACCGTCAAGGAAGCCGACCTTCTTGAGACGGTTCGCGGTATCCTGGAGAGCCAGGCAGACGACCGCAGACGCCAGAACGGGGCCTGACATATGGCGAGGGAAGTGAAATGAACGCTTCGGCACGGACAACCGGACTGGACCAGTCCCGGATCGACAAGGTTCTGGCGCTGTTCAAGGCAGCCGGACATGACCTGGTGAGCCCGCCGATCCTCCAGCCGGCCGATGTCTTTCTGGACCTGACCGGCGAGGACATCCGCCGCCGCCTGTTCCTGACGAACGGCACGGATGGTCTCGACCTCTGCCTCAGGCCGGATTTCACCATTCCCGTCTGCCGTCATCATCTGGCGCAGGATCACGCCCGGCTGCCTGCCGCCTATTGCTACAACGGCCCCGTCTTCCGTCAGCGCGCGGACGGCCTCGGCGAAATTCCGCAACTCGGCGCCGAAAGCCTCGGACGGACAGATACGGCGGAAGCCGACGCGGACCTGCTTGCGCTTTCCGTCAAGGCCCTGGAAACGCTCGGGCTGGCGGACAGCTCGATCCGTATCGGCGACGAGACATTGTTCGCAGCCGTTCTGGAAGGCCTCGGCCTGCCGTCGGTCTGGCGCCGACGCCTGCGCGACCTTTTCGGCGAGACCGACAAGCTGGCCGGCGCGATTGCCCGCATGGCCGGTGGCGCGGCCTCCGACGACGACAGCCGCGACGTGCGGCTCGGCTTTCTGTCGGCCCTGGAAGGAGCAGATCCGGAAGCGGCTCATGCGGTTGTCGAGGACCTGCTGTCGATCGCGGGTATTTCCGCCGTCGGCGGGCGCACGCCGAGTGAAATCGCGGACCGGTTCCTGGAACAGGCCGCCCTTGCCAGCGGCGCGCGCGGACACGACAAGGCTGCCGAAACCCTGTCGGCCTATCTGGCGCTCAAGGCGGATGGCGTCAACGCCGCTGAAGTGCTGCGCGGCTTCGCCAAGGATGCCGGACTTGATCTCGACACGCCGATCTCGGCATTCGAACAGCGCCTTGCCGCACTCGGCGACAAGGGCATCGACCCGGCGCGGCTGACTTTCGCCGCCGAGTTCGGAAGGCGGCTCGACTATTATTCCGGCTTCGTCTTCGAAATCCATGCCGCGTCCGGCCCGGTCGAGGGCCCGCTTGTCGGCGGAGGCCGTTACGACAAACTGGTCACGCTGCTGGGGGCGGACAGGGATGTTCCGGCCATCGGCTTTTCGATGTGGCTCGACCGGATCGCAGCGAGTGTTAAGGGCTGACCAATGAGCAAACTGATCATCGCCATTCCGTCCAAGGGCCGCCTGCAGGAAAACACTCATGATTTCTTCGGCCGTGCGGGCCTGAAGGTGCTGCAGCCGGGCGGCGCGCGCAACTACCGGGGCGCCATCAAGGGGCTTCCCGATGTGGAGATCGCCTTTCTGTCAGCCTCGGAAATCGCACGCGCGCTTTCCGATGGCGCGGTCCACTTCGGCATCACCGGCCTCGATCTGGTGCATGAAAACATCGCAGACCCGGAAGGCACCGTCCATATCGTGACCCCGCTCGGATTCGGTCCGGCCGACGTGGTCATCGCCGTGCCCAAGGCCTGGATCGACGTGGAAACCCTGGCGGATCTTTCCGATGTCGCCTCCGACTTCCGCAACCGCCATGGCCGCCGACTGCGCGTCGCCACCAAATATGTGAACCTTACCCGCGCCTTCTTCGCCCGGCACGGCATTGCCGATTACCGGATCGTGGAAAGCGCAGGTGCGACCGAGGGCGCTCCTGCCGCCGGCACCGCGGAACTCATCGTCGACATCACCACCACCGGCTCCACGCTCCAGGCCAACAACCTGAAGATCCTCACCGATGGCGTGATGCTGAAGAGCCAGGCGAACCTTGTGGCTTCGCTCAGCGCCGACTGGTCGGAAACGGCCCTTGCGGCGGCGCGTGCGATCCTGGACCGGGTCGCCGCGGAAGAAGCCGCGCGCAACGTCAAGCTGGTGAAGGCTGTCGTCGACGACCGCACCCAGGCGCTTCGCGCCGTCAGCAAGGTCGGTGCCGTGCAGCGCTTCTCCGATATAGCCGACGGCCATCACGTCAGCGTGCTTTGCCCCAGGGACGCGGTCGCCGACTGCGCCCAGCTCCTCATCGAGGAAGGCGCGGAGACCGTGACCGTGGAAACGCTCGACTACGTCTTCTCCAGAGAAAACCGCCTGTTCGCGCCGTTGAAGGACAAGGTCGGCGGGTAGCCCGCCGTGCGGCTTTTGTTCCAAGACGGCTTCGCCGTTTACGTACGCCCCAACCCTTCCCCACAAGGGGAGGCTTGGGGGTTGGGGGTATCCGGCCTTTCCAGAGAATGGAACGGGCGGCCGTTGGCAATCACATCCCCCTCACCGGCCGCTTGAATTCTGCCCGCGCCTTTTCCACCTTCTCCCGGCAGCAGCATCCCTCCAGGTGATCGTTGACCATGCCCATCGACTGCATGAAGGCATAGACGGTGGTCGGGCCGACAAAACTCCAGCCGCGCTTTTTCAGGTTCTTTGAAAGCGCCGTGCTTTCCGCCGTCTTGCCGAGTGTCCGCGCGGTGGCGAAATCAAGCTGAGCGGGACGGTCTTCCGGCCTCGGTTCGAAGGACCAGAAATAGGCGGCAAGCGAACCGAACTCGGCTTTCAGCTCGATGGCCCGCTGCGCGTTGTTGATGGTGGATTCGATCTTGCGGCGGTGGCGGACGATGCCGGCGTCCTGCAGGCAGCGTTCGACATCGGCCTCGGTGAAACGAGCGACTTTCTCGAACTCGAAATTGGCAAAGGCGGCGCGGAAAGCCTCGCGCTTGCGCAGGATGGTCAACCAGGACAGGCCGGACTGGAAGCCTTCCAGGCAGATTTTCTCAAAAAGGCGCCGGTCCTCCTCGACCGGCCAGCCCCATTCCGTATCGTGGTAGCGCTGGTAATCCTCCAGACCGCCGTGCCACCAGCAGCGGCTTTCCCCGTCCGCCCCGGTCAGCAGTCCGGTTTCGGGGTCCCTCTCCGCCTTCGCGGTTTTCGCTGTAGTCTGCTCGGCCATACTCACACCAATATTCACTCTTTGTTCTCATCTGGTAATGCCCTGACACCGGATGCGCAAGCAGAATCGCGAATTGAAAAACAAAACCCGGCACAAGGCCGGGTCATTGCCGAACAGGAATTGGAAGGCCCGATCAGGCGAACAGGGCGTCGATATCGTCCTGGGTCGCGACATCCACGTCGCTTTCAAGAGCCGGGCCGTTGAGAAGCGCCGCGTCGCCCTCCTTCAGATCCCGCTGCTCGACCGTGATGTCCTTGAAGCTTTCGATGCCGCCCCAGATATCCATCATCTGGATGATCCGGTCTTCGACAAAACGCAGCGTCCCGACGACCTTGGTGATGCGCTGGCCGGTCAGGTCCTGGAAGTTGCAGGCTTCGAAGATCTGGATGACCTTGTCCTGGATATCCCCGGTCAGCTCCGCGTCTTCCTTGTCGATCCGTGCCGACAGGGTATTGGCGGTCTGGTCTATGAACTCGGCAGCAGAGAGAATGGTTTCCGTCGCCCCTTCCGTCCCGATCACGACCGCGTCCAGTTCGTTGGTCACACGGGTCATTTCCTCGCCGTTTGTGCCGGTCGTGTGGTGAAGGGTTGCGATTTCCTTCTTGGTCTGGGCGATCGCTTCGTAAATGGCGTCCAGCTCGACCTTGAGCTTGGCGGCTTCCGACAACTCCTTGCGGAACTCTGCCATGAACTTCTCGCTCATGGCTTCAGGGTCGAGACCCTTCCGGTCGCCGTCAGCGCCGTCGCGAAGCATGGCTTTCAGGCTGGCGATTTCCGCCATGACTTCCTGATGACGCCGCTCTCCCGCATAAGCCGGGTCTTCCGCAGCCGCGGAATTCATGCGTATCAGATTTTCCGCTCGAAAGGATCGCTTCACCGCGGTCATACCCACTCCCGTCCCATAGCCCCTGCAGGCGTATTCATTTCGCCATGTGATCCCCTTATAGCTTGGGAAGTTTAAGGAATTGTTTTTTCAGCGTTTGCGGAATCCGAAAGAAGGATTTTGTCTTTGGCAACAGTTTCTTGGCTTCCCTCCGTAACGCCCTTTGGCTATCCTCGGCAAACTAACTGACCATGCAACCACACGCAGGCTTGAAAGCCCGCCGGCACTTGCCGAAACAGAAAGTTCCCGCCCTCCATGCCGCAGCAAACGGCGTTCTGACAAATGCAAGCCTTGCGCCGCTTCCTGATCCTCTTCCTGCTCCCGGGCCTGCTGCTTGTTTCGCCGGTACAGGCTGCCAACGATTCCTTCTCCACGGAGGAACTGCTGGCGGGGTTCGAGAAAACCGTTTTCGGCCTGGAATACCGCAGCTGGAGCTGGCGCCCCTATCTCGTCAAGAAATTCACGACCCCGGTCCGCTTCTACGTTCACAATCTGTCGTCAAGAGACCGCAGAAAAACCGTCTACAGGTTCATCCGGGACATCGGCAAACAGGTCGGCGGACTGACGACGAACGTGGCGGATACCCCTTCCAGGGCCAATTTCGAGATCTATGTCGTCGACCGCGCGCAATATGAAGCAGTGGTCAGAAAGGACGTCTACAAGAGCGAACGGGCAAAGGTGCCCGGACGGTGCCTGGTGCGCGTCGTCTCCGGGCGCAACGGCATCAAGCGCTCCACGGCCGTCATCGTCTCGGACGAAGGCGAGTTTCTGTTCAAGCGCTGCCTTGTCGAGGAAACCCTGCAGGGCCTCGGTCCCATGAACGACGATGCGTCGCTCACCCACTCTGTCTTTAACGATTCCTCCCGCCACAGCCGCTTCACGGTCTTCGATCAGATCATATTGAACATGTTGTACGATCCCCGGATCAAGCCGGGCATGTCTCAACAGCAAACCCGGCCAATCCTTCCGCTGGTCGCCCGGGATGCCCGCCGGCGCGTGCGTTAACCAACGATTTTCCGAAACCGCAAGGTTTTCAATCGCACCCGGAAAGCTTCCGTCCTACCTCTTGTTGGCGATAGGAGTTCATTAAGTCTGTTCTTCAACAAAGGAATAACCATAAGAACGATTTGCCGAAAATCTGGCGGCAGGATTCACTTTTGACTGAGCCGCACTCCTTATCATCGTTGCCAACCCGTTAACCGGCAGGATAAAATTCTGCCAGACGTGGTCGATGACAAGTCAAGAGTGCCGCCATGTTCTTTATGCGTAAACTGTCACCAATATTTCTGAGCCTGACCGGAGCACTGGTGCTTTCCGCCAGCATGACTGCATCACCGGCCTCGGCCGGCCAGGTGGCTCCACCCCCGCTTGTTCTCAGCCCCAACCTGACGGAGCCCTGGATGCTGCAGCTGCAGCCGCAGGGACGCGTTGCCCCTTCCCAGCGCCGGCAGGTCTACCGGCAGCGGACGCAACAGCCGCAGGTGCGCCGCGCCAACTGGTGGTCCCAGCCGGTTCGCCAGCAGCAAAAACCTCAGGCAAGGGCGCCCCAGTCCCGCCAGATCGCACCGCAGTTCCTGCCGACCGTCATCAGCTATGACGGACCTCAGAAACCCGGCACGATCATTATCGACACGAATGCCAAGTATCTCTACCTGGTGCAGAATGACGGCACGGCCCGCCGCTACGGCGTCGGCGTCGGCAAACCGGGATTTGAATGGTCCGGCACGCACAGGATCACCCGCAAGGCGGAATGGCCCGACTGGCGTCCGCCGGCGGAAATGCGCAAGCGGCGTCCCGACCTGCCGACCTTCATGGCCGGCGGCCCTCAGAACCCGCTAGGCGCCCGCGCGCTCTATCTCGGATCGACGCTTTACCGCATCCACGGTTCCAACCAGCCCTGGACCATCGGCCACGCCGTCTCCTCGGGCTGCATCCGCATGCGTAACGAGGATGTGACGGACCTCTACGAGCGTGTGGGGGTCGGCACCAAGGTCATCGTGATGTGACCCCGCGATCGCGATTGGCTTGCGTGCATAAGCCCCACGCGCAGTCCTGAGCAACCGGCTCTCATGCGGAGCCGGTTGCTCTTTTCTTGGCAGAGCGGCGAAATCGAACCGTCCGGCATCCGGACTTTCCGTTCCCGCGGTCCGGCAGCTTGGCCGTCCAGCCGTTTTCAGATGAGCCGCCCGCGGCTTGCGCAGCTTCTCCGTTCCCTGCAAGTTATTCAAAGACGAGACCGATTCACCGGTCGCCTTGAGAGAGCCGGTTCCTGGCATGACAAATGGTAAGACACTTTTTGCTGCCGGTTCGGATGCGGCCTATTTTCTGAAAGCAGCTCTTGTCGGTCTCCTTGTCGGCAGCCTGGCAACCGGGTTTCACACCGGTCTCGATTTCCTGATCGCCCATTACGCGGCACTCAGGGCCTCGCTCGGCACGGGCGCCGCCTCCTATGCGATTTCTGTCGCCATCTCGGCTCTGTGCGTTACCGGTGCCTTCCTGCTGGTCCGCCGCGTTGCTCCGGAAGCCGCGGGCAGCGGCATTCAGGAAATCGAAGGCGCCATGGAGGACAAGCGGCCGCTCAACTGGGCAAGCGTCCTGGTGGCCAAATTCTTCGGCGGCCTGCTCGCGCTCGGCTCCGGCCTCGTCCTCGGTCGGGAAGGACCGACCATTCACATGGGCGCCATGACCGCCGAAGCGCTGTCCAAGTCCCATGATATTTCGCCCGACGACCACAAGGGATTGCTGGCGGCGGGCGCCGCAGCCGGCCTTGCGGCGGCCTTCAATGCGCCGCTGGCCGCAATTCTCTTCATCGTGGAAGAAACGCGGCGGCAATTTCCATTCGGCTACCGGACCTATATGGCGGTCATCATCGCCTCCCTCCTGAGCGCCGCCGTCACGGAAGAGCTGACCCATATCGGCCCGCCTCTGTTCATCGAGGTGAGCTATGTTCCCGTCTGGAGTTACCTGTTGCTGGCGGTTCTCGGAATCGTTCTCGGCGCGCTCGGCGTCTCCTTCAATTGGGCCCTGATCGCGGTCATGGACCTGTTTCAGAAGATCCCGTCCGGCCTGCGCTGGCTGCCCGCTCTCGCAATCGGCGGGATCACGGGCGCCCTGCTGAATGCGTTGCCCGAAGCAACCGGCGGCGGCGAAAACCTGGTTCACGACCTGATCAACAAGCAGTTCGGGGTGATTGCCCTGCTGCTCCTGACCCTGCTGCGTTTCGGAGGGGTCCTCTTCTCCTATGCCTCCGGCGTTCCCGGTGGCATCTTCGCGCCGATGCTTTCGATCGCCACCTGTGCCGGACTTGCCTTCGGCGTCGCCTCGGTTGAGTTCCTGCCGCTCGACAACGACTTCCGGGCCGCCTGCGCGGTTGCCGCCATGGGAGGCTTTTTCGCAGCCTCGGTGCGGGCTCCGCTTGTCGGTGTCGTTCTGGTGATGGAACTGACCGGAGGATATGCGCTGATCATGCCGGTTCTGATCACCTGCACCACAGCCGCCCTGACGGCTCATCAGCTGGGAGGGCGGCCGATCTACGAACAGCTTCTGGAGCGCACCCTGCGCCTTGCCGGCGAAAAACCGGACAAGGAACCGGACAAGACCCCGGTACAACTCGGCACACGCGAGAGCTAGAGCATATTCCGTTCATATTGGATCATTTGATGTTGGAAAATCTATTCACCGTCGAGGCGGGTCTCGAAGCGCGATGCGGTGCATCGGGCGAGAGGCGCAACGAAGACGGCGGGGAGATTTTCCACACCCTTGACAGGCCGGAAAGCCTTGCGCCGTAAGGAGTTGCGGGCCGAACGATTTTGCCCCCCGGAGTCGTTGTCTTGCCTTTGTGGTGACCCACTCCACCGCAGGCAAGCCGCCTACCCGGCGAACAAAATCGCCTTGGTCAAATGATCCAACATGAACGGACTATGCTCCAGGACATGCGCCGGACCGAGCGCCCGGTTATTCGGCCGCTTGCCGGTCTCGCAGCACCGCGGACACGCCCTCCGGCTCGGGCCCGCCGTAGACCCAGTCCAGAAGCTCCACCGTGTGTACGACCGGGATATCCGTGCCGAGGCCGATCTGGGTCATGCAGCCGATATTGCCGGTGGCGATGAGGTCCGGGTTCGTTTTCTGAATGTTGGCGACCTTGCGATCGCGCAGTCGGCGGGCGATTTCCGGCTGGAGAATGTTGTAGGTTCCCGCCGACCCGCAGCACAGATGGCCTTCCGGCACGTCCCGAACGGCAAAACCGGCTGCCTTCAGGAGATCTTTCGGCTGCCGGGTGATCTTCTGGCCGTGCTGCATGGAACAGGCCGAGTGATAGGCGACCGTGAGGTCCGGCTTGACACTGGGGGCTCCGAGGTCAGCCCCCGTCAGAAACTCCGTCACGTCCTTCGCCAGTCCGGAAACCCTGGCTGCCTTTTCCGCATAGGCCGGGTCGTCCTTCAGCATGAAGCCGTAATCCTTGATCGTCGTGCCGCAGCCCGACGCGGTGATCAGGATGGCGTCGAGCCCCTCGCCGTCCGCTTCGCGCAGCCACACATCAACATTGCGCCTTGCGTTTTCCAGCGAGGCCTCTTCCTTGCCCATGTGATGGACAAGCGCACCGCAGCAGACCTCGCCCTCGGGCAGAACGATCTCATAGCCCGACCGCCGCAGCAGACGGATGGTGGCGTCATTGATGCCCGGATTGAGCACCGGCTGGGCACAGCCGCTCAAAAGGGCAACGCGCCCTTTTCTGGCGGGTCCTTCGGATGCAAAGACGCCGGGGCCTTCATGGGCACCGCGGATGGGCGCCCTCGCCGGGGCCAGTTCCAGCATCGCCCCGATCTTGGCGAGCGGCCCGCCGAACATTTTGAATGCGCCGGCAAGCGGGCGGCCGAAGAAGGCACCGATCAGCGCCAGCCTGAACCTTTTCGGATAAGGCAGGACAGCGGCCAGCAAGCCCCGCATCAGCCGGTCGGACAGCGGCCTTCGATAGGTCTTTTCGATATGGATCCGGGCATGGTCGACCAGATGCATGTAATGCACGCCGGACGGACAGGTCGTCATGCAGGCAAGGCACGACAGGCAGCGGTCGATATGCTTGACGATCTTCTCGTCCGCCGGGCGTCCGCTCTCCAGCATGTCCTTGATGAGATAGATCCGCCCGCGCGGACTGTCCAGTTCGTCGCCGAGCAGCGTGAAGGTCGGACAGGTTGCCGTGCAGAAACCGCAATGTACGCATTTGCGCAGGATCTTTTCCGATTCCGCGACATGGCTGTCCTTGAGTTGCTCTGCGGTGAAATTCGTCTGCATGCTACCTGACGCCCCACTGCCCGCTTCTGGCGGTTTTTTGTCCCTGATCGGCTGTGGATCCTATGAGCTGCAAGAAAGCGGCACAAGGCGACTTTCGGGCACAACGGTTTTGCCGGAAGAGACAATCTGCCTCATCCCGCAAATCTTCCACACTCTCGTTACATGCCACTGACCATGCGCCCCGGATTGAGAATGCCTTTCGGGTCGAATTGCTCCTTCAGGCGCCGGGAAAGGGCTGCCAGCGGCTCCGGCTGCGGCTGGAAAACCGCCGTGTTCGAACGCACCGAGGCATCCGCCCGCACCAAGGTCGCATGACCGCCGCCCACTTCCGCGACAGCGGCACGGATTTCCTGATCGTGAATGCCGCCATCGGTGCAGGTCAGCCACACAAGGCCGCCGCTCCAGTCGAAAAAGGCGCGAAGACCGATCCTTTCCTTCAGAATACGGATCAGTTCCGGCCCCGCGGTTGGCGCCACGGAGACGCGCCACACGGGCTGATCGTCGCCCGCAAAAGCCGAGACATCGCGGATACTCTGCCACAAAGGCACGGTTTCCGCTTCCGCAAGCCGGGAAACCGGGCCGTACTCGCCGAGCAATGACTTGAGTGTCTTGAACCGGTAGTCCACCGATGTTTCAAAACCTTCCAGGCGCAAGACGGTTCGGCTTGACCCGCCATCGATATCCGCCGGCAGATAGGCCGCGCCCGACACCTCGGCCGAAGAGCCCATGGCGGCGCACAGCGCCTTGACGCCGTCGTCCGCGTCCAGACCGCTGAGCAGGAAAGTTGCCGAGGTTTCCGGCTTCGGGTTGACCTTCAGCGTGACGGTGGTGGCAACAGCCAGGGTGCCGTAAGAGCCGCACAACGCCCTCGGCAGGTCGTAGCCGGTGACATTCTTGACCACCTTGCCGCCGGAATTGAAGATCTCACCGCGGCCTGAAACAGCCTCCATGCCCAGAACATGGTCGCGCGCCGCGCCGGACTTGATGCGGCGTGGTCCCGAAAGGTTTGCCGCCAGCACCCCGCCGATCGTGCCGCGTCCCGGCGCGCCGCCGTAAAGCGGACCGTAATCCATCGGCTCAAACGAAAGCTGCTGCCCGTTGTCGTCGACCAGCTTTTCCACCTCGGCAATTGGCGTTCCCGCCTTGACTGTCAGGATCAATTCGGCCGGCTCATAGCTTTCGACACCCGTCAGGCCGGACAGGTCGAGCACATGCGCGGCCTGCACCGGACGGCCCAGGTCCCGCTTCGAGCCCTGGCCGGAGATCTCCAGCGGCTGCTCCTCGGCAGCGGCCCATCTGACCACTTCCTCAACCTGCCGCGTGTCTTGCGGTTTCAACGTCGCGTCCATCCGGATCTCCTCAGAACCGCGGAATATCGGGAAAGGGCAGCTTGCCCTTGTGCACGTGCATTTTCCCAAGCTCGGCACAGCGGTGCAGCACGGGAAACACCTTGCCGGGATTGAGCAGGTGCTTGTCGTCAAAGGCGCATTTCACCCGTTGCTGCTGCTTCAGGTCTTCCTCGGAGAACATGTCTGTCATCAGGTCGCGTTTTTCGATGCCGACACCGTGTTCGCCCGTCAGGACGCCGCCGACCTCCACGCAAAGGCGCAGGATATCCGCGCCGAATGCCTCGGCGGCATCCAGTTCCCCCGGCTTGTTGGCGTCATAAAGGATCAGCGGATGCAGGTTGCCGTCGCCCGCGTGAAAGACATTGGCGACCCCCAGACCGTGCTTTTCCGAAAGCTCGCGCATCTTCGCCAGCACTTTCGGCAGTTCCCTGCGCGGGATCGTACCGTCCATGCAGAGGTAATCCGGCGAAATCCGCCCGACGGCCGGGAATGCCGCCTTGCGGCCGGCCCAGAATGTCATCCGTTCCTCTTCGTTTTCCGAGATACGCAGGTGGCTGGCGCCATTTGCTTTCGCGATCTCTTCCACACGGCCGATCAGGAAGTCCACCTCCCGTTCCGGTCCGTCCAGCTCGACGATCAGAAGCGCTTCGACATCAAGCGGATAGCCTGCATGAACGAAGTCCTCCGCCGCATGAATGGCAGGCTTGTCCATCATCTCCATGCCGCCCGGAATGATTCCCGCCGCAATGATCTCGGCAACGCATTGCCCGCCTTCCTCGCTGGTGGGAAAGCCGATCAGCATCGCCCTGGCGGTTTCCGGCGACTGCAGGATGCGGACCGTGACCTCGGTCACGACACCAAGCAGCCCCTCCGAACCGGTCATCAGTGCCAGAAGATCGTAGCCCTCGCTGTCCAGATGTTTGCCGCCGAGCCTGATGACGTCGCCGTTGATCAGCACCATCTCCAGGCCGAGCACATTGTTGGTGGTCAGGCCGTACTTCAGGCAATGCACGCCGCCGGAGTTTTCCGCGATATTGCCGCCGATGGAACAGGCAATCTGGGAGGACGGATCCGGCGCATAATAGAACCCTTCGTGCTCCACGGCGCGCGTGATACCGAGATTGGTCACGCCCGGCTGCACCGTCACGGCCCGGTTCTCGAAATCGATATCAAGCACCCGGTTGAATTTCATCATCGACAGCAGGACCCCGTCCTCCAGCGGCAGTGCGCCGCCGGACAGTGACGTTCCCGCCCCGCGCGGCACGACCTTGACGTTGTTGTCGTGGCAATATTTCAGCACCCGCGACACCTGCTCCACCGTTTCCGGCAACACCACGATCAAGGGCAACTGGCGGTAGGCGGTCAGCCCGTCCGTTTCATAGGCCCGCATTTCCCGTTCGTCGTGGATCACCCCTTCTCCTGGCACGATCGCCTGAAGCGCGCGCAAAATCTCCTGGCGGCGTGCAAGCACGTCCTTGTCCGGGGCAGGCATGGCGATCGCGGTCACGGGATCAATTCCTTTCAAATGTTCGAAAATTGCTCCACACAGATTGCCCTTGCGTGGGATGAACTGATAGAGCAACGGTTTTCCGCAAGTCTGGCAAGTATCATGGCCGAGGGAAACGTTCGGAAAATAATAATTGTCTTTCTGAGAGATTGAAAATGAGCAATCTGACGGACATGGAGATATTCGCACGGGTTGTGAGTGCGGGCAGTATGTCGGCCGCCGGACGGGAAATGAACCTGTCACCTGCCGTCGTGTCCAAACGCATCCGGCGGCTGGAAGAGCGTCTCGGCACCCGCCTGCTGCAGCGCACGACGCGGCAGATCGCCATGACGGAGGCCGGCCAGGGTTTTTACGAGCGCGTGGTGGCAATCCTGGCGTCGGTGGAAGAGGCCGAAACCTTTGTCTCCCGCGGATCCGCCAATGCACGCGGCAATCTGAAGGTGGCCGCACCGACGTCTTTCGGCCGTCTTCATATTGCCCCGCATCTCGGACGGTTTCTGACGGAAAATCCCGACCTCTCGATCAATCTCGATCTTTCCGACGATTTTGTCGACATCGTCGGCGACGGTTATGACCTTGCGATTCGGATTGCCGAACTTTCCGATTCCAGCCTGGTCGCCCGCCGCCTCGCACCCGTGCACCGGGTGCTGTGCGCAAGCCCTGAATATGTGAAGGCACACGGCGAGCCGTTGAATATCGAGGACCTTGTTGCCAACCACGCAACACTTGCCGCGGCCAACCAGGATCCCTGGCGGCTGTCCGGCCCGGCCGGGATCGAGACCGTCCGCACGCAAGCCCCGGTCAAGACCAACTCCAACGAGGTCGTGCGGGAATGCGTGCTGTCGGGCGTGGGCATTGCCCTCCGCTCAACCTGGGATATCGGCCCGGAACTTCGCGCGGGAAAACTGAAGATCCTTCTGCCGAGTTATACAGCTTCCAAGGACGTCGGGCTCTATGCAGTCTATCCGAGCCGCCAGTTTCTGCCAGCGAAGGTCCGCGTGTTCATCGACTTCCTTGCGGATCTCTATGGCCCGTCGCCTTACTGGGACGATGGCCTGGAAGACTGGCTCTCGCCCCTGCGCGGCCTGCCCGGGATCGCCTGACCGGCACCGCCCTCGCCTGACGGGCAGATGCTGTCTTTGACAAGGGATGTGTTGGTTTGGCAGCATGCGACGGTGCGTCGCTTGCATCTCGGACCGACATCCTGTTCTTTTGCGGCGGGCTTTAACACACTCAGATTGAGGGAGATAATGATGCAGCGACTGCTGATGATCGCCGGGACCGCACTGCTGGCCATGACCATGCATGCGAGCGCGGACGGCGATGCCGCCAAGGGCGAAAAGGTATTCAAGAAGTGCAAGGCCTGCCACGCGGTCGGCCCGGACGCCAAGAACAAGGTCGGCCCCGAACTCAACGGCATTGTTGGCCGTTCCTGGGGCGTCGTGGAAGGCTTCAAGTATTCCAAGGGCCTTCTGGAAATGGCAGACGGCAAGGTCTGGGACGAGGAAACCCTGGAGGTTTACCTGAAAAAACCGAAAGACCTGATTCCGAAGACAAAGATGTCCTTTGCCGGTCTCAAGAAGGACGACGACCGCGCCAACGTGATCGCCTATCTTGCGCAGTTCAACGAAGACGGCTCGACCAAGTAAGGTCTGCAGAATTCGAAAAATCTAAAGGCCGGGACATCCCGGCCTTTTCTTTGCTGTGGTTCAATGTTCGCCATGCTGCTGACGGATGCGCTTGACCGTCCACCAGATCACCAGCACCACCACCGGAACCGCAAGGCCGGTCATGAGATTTGCATCCGGCAAAGGCAGGCCGGCTCCCTTTGCGGCCTTGGCAAGATAGGCGATCAGCCCGACGACATAATAACTGACGGCGGCGACCGACAGGCCTTCGACCGTCTGCTGCAGACGCAGTTGCAGATGCGCTCGCCGGTTCATGGATTCAAGCAGACTGCGGTTCTGCTCTTCCAGTTCCACGTCGACCCGCGTGCGTAAAAGGGTCGTCGCCCGTGCAAGCTTGCGCGACAGCATCGCCTGGCGGTCTTCAATCGCCTGACAGGTGCGCATGGCGGGTGCAAGCCGGCGGGCAAGGAAGGACGACAGCGACAACTCTCCCGGCGCCGCCTCCTCCCTCAGCGCCTCAAATCTTGCATCGACGATCTGGTCATAGGCCCGGCTGGCACCGAAGCGGAACGTGCTGGCCGTGGCACCGGCTTCCAGCGCTGCGGCGAGCGCGGTCAGCTTGTCCAGCAGTTCCTGGTTCGTGCCAAGCGCGGAGGCTTCCTTCATCTGTCCGGTCAACTCGGCAAGTTCGATTTCGAAGCGCCGGATTTCCGGCTGAAGACCCGTCGCTTCGAAGAGGCCGAGCATGGCCAGGGTCCGGTAGGTCTCGACTTCCAGAAGTCTCTGGACGACCGCGCCGGACTGAACGTCGCTGAGGGAACGGTTGCAGACGAGGAAGCGCGTCATGCCGTCCCCGTCCTGGCGGAAATCCGTCGCCGCCATGGCGGCCCCGTCTTCCAGGATGGAAACCGTCAGGCTGCTTTCGTCGAACTGGCTCCGCCATTCCATGGTGTCGTCGCCGCCCCTGAGTTCCAGACGCACGGCAACCAGCAGGTCGCCCGGTGCGTGGAAAGCCGCCCCGAAGGGGTGCTTGATCGGCACCTGACCGAAAATGGTCTGCTCATGCGCGGCCCCGTCCCAGGTATAGGTCGTGAATTCGGCATGCTGCTCCCAGCTCAACGTCCCGCCACCGAAGGACACCGTATGATGCCGCGCTCCGTTTGCCGGGCCGTGCCCGCCGCGTGAAATGCAGAATTCCGAGAGCCAGGCATGATCTCTCGCGGCTTCCTCCGCATTGGTCAGAAAGGCGTAGTGAAGCACCGTCCTCGGGGCCGCGATCGGGCGGAATGGGCGCGCATGCACCTCGCCCAACACCCGGTCCCGCAAGGGCGATGCCCGGAAGGAGGGAAAGGACGACCCGTTTTCTGAACCCTGTTCCAAATTGCCGACCCCAATCGTGATTGTTCTGACCCAAGAGCGGTTCTGTTGCCGCACGGCGGGTGCATTTTTGCTCACCATGCCCTCACGGAAGCCCGGAAACCAGCCACCAATTTTACCGCAGGCGACATTTGACGGACCGGCGCGGCATTTCCGCAACAAGAAATTGGACAAAAAAATTGACCAATTCTGAATTAGGCGCTATTTTCCCCGGCAACGAAAGGATGCCAAGGGCATGTTTCAACCTGTCGATCATCAGAAAACGGCCAATGCCGTGGTGGAGCAGATCGAGGATCTGATCCTGAAGGGCGTGCTGCAATCCGGTGACAAGTTGCCAGCGGAACGGGATCTGGCGGACCAGTTGAAAGTGTCGAGGCCTGTTCTGCGCGACGCGCTGAAGCTGCTGGAAGAGCGGGAACTGATCCAGGCACGCCGGGGTGGCGGAACCTACGTCGCGGACCTGATCGGCCCGATCTTTTCCGAACCCGTCGTGCAGCTCATCGCCCGTCATCCGTCGGCGATCAGCGACTATTTCGAATTCCGGCGCGGGATCGAGGGACAGGCGGGCGCTCAGGCGGCGATGCGCGCGGCACCGTCGGACCTCGTCCGGCTTGAAGACATCATTCACCGGATGCAGGCCGCCCATGAAGCCGAAGACCTCCATGCCGAAAGCCGGCTCGACGTCGCCTTTCACCACGCGGTCGGCGAGGCCGCCCACAACGTGGTGATGCTGCACACCTTAAGGTCCTGCTACAGGCTACTGGAAAACGGCGTCTTCTATAACCGCGGACGCCTCTACCATCACCCGACCGCCCGGATCGAACTGCTGCAGCAGCACAAGGCGATTGCCGAGGCCATTCGCGCCGGCGATCCGGTGGGCGCAAGGCGCGCCTCCGAAGAACATATCGACTATGTACGCGGCACCCTTGCCGAAGCGGAAGACCTCGACCGCCGTGAACAACTGGCCGGTCTCAGACGCGGACATTCCAGCAAAATCCCCCCTCGTTCCTGACCCTCAGGAGGAAAACCATGACCGTTGTGACAGATATTGCGGATATGCAGGCCCTGGCGAAACGCCGGGTGCCGAAGATGTTCTACGACTACGCCGACACAGGCTCCTGGACGCAAAGCACCTACCGGGACAACGAAGCGGCCCTGCAGCGTCAGAAGCTGCGCCAGCGGGTTGCCCGCAATATCGACAACCGCTCGCTCAAGACCACCATGGCCGGTCAGGACGTTTCGATGCCGGTCGGGCTTGCCCCGGTCGGCCTGACCGGCATGCAGCACGCAAATGGCGAAATTCTCGCCGCCCAGGCCGCCGAGGATTTCGGCGTCCCATTCACGCTGTCGACCATGAGCATCTGCTCCATCGAGGATGTCGCGGAAAACACGAAAAGCCCCTTCTGGTTCCAGCTCTACGTGATGCGCGACCGCGGATTTTCGGAGAGTCTGATGCAGCGGGCGACCGACGCGGGCTGTTCGGCCCTGGTCCTGACGCTCGATCTCCAGGTCCTTGGACAACGTCACCAGGACATCAAGAACGGGCTCTCCGCCCCCCCCAACCCGAAACCGCACGTGCTGTTGGACCTTCTTTTCAAACCGCGCTGGTGCCTGAACATGGCCCAGACGAAACGGCGCCAGTTCGGCAACATTCACGGCCATGTTTCCGGGGTCTCGGACATGAGTTCGCTGGCCGATTGGACCAACAGCCAGTTCGACCCGACCCTGGACTGGTCGTCGGTCGAATGGGTCAAGAAACACTGGAACCGCAAGCTGATCCTCAAGGGCATCAACGACGTGGAGGACGCGAAGATCGCCGCCGACATCGGCGCCGATGCGATCGTCGTTTCCAACCATGGCGGACGCCAGCTCGACGGCGCGCTTGCGTCCTATGACGTACTTCAGGACATCGTCGACGCCGTCGGTGACAAGATCGAGGTTCATTTCGACGGCGGCATCCGTTCCGGCCAGGACGTCTTCAAGGCGGTCGCCATGGGGGCGCACAGCACCTACATCGGCCGCGCCTTCATCTACGGCCTCGGCGCCATGGGCAAGCCCGGTGTCACCCGGGTTCTGGAAATCATCCGCAAGGAACTGGATGTGACCATGGGCCTGTGCGGCGAAACCGACATTACCAAGGTCGGCCGTCACAATCTGGTTCTCTGAAGCACTCCGCGATGGCGGCCCTGCTTCTGCGGGGCCGCCATCGCGGTCACTCGGAAACCTGCTCTCCCGACCCGCCGAACTCGGACGGAAAGTCCTTCATCTTCGGCAATCCGTCCTTCATGGGAAGTACGGTCTCGGCGTAGTTCACATGGAGGCCTGGCTTGAACTCGACGTCCGGGATGATCGCCGCATATACGTCGATGAGATTGAGCCCCGGGTGACCCGCCATCACGTGACCGCCGCATCTTGCGCAATACTTGCGGTCGGCGTTTTCGGTCTTGTTGAACTGGCGAAGATGCTCTTCCCCCTTGACCACGCGAACCTTGTCCGGCTCCCAGAGCGTAAAGGCATTGACGGGCCCGGCCGACCAGTGCCGGCAACTTGAGCAATGGCAGTAGCCCATCCCCGCGGGCTCGCCCGTCACTTCGATTTCGACTGCCCCACAGAAACACTGCCCTTTATGCTTGTCGGCCATCGTGCGTCCTCCTGCGTTTGTCGAAAGCGCATGATACCACAACAACAAGGCGAAACCTCAGGGACGGACAATCCCGGAAGGGCTCAGCCCGAGCCTTGCCTTCATCGCCGCCGACAAGTGGCTTTGAGAGGAAAACCCGCATTCAATTGCTATTTCCGGCAAGGGTCTGGTGGTTGCTGAAATCAGGCGCCGGGCACGTTGCAGCCTGCGGCTGAGGACATAGTCATAGGGAGACTGGCCGCAGAACGCAGAAAAGGCACGGCTCAGAAAGCTCGGGGAAACCCGGATTTCTCCTGCGAGCAGAGCAACGGTGATGGGGGCGTCCAGCCGATCCTCGATCAGGTCCGCAATGCGCCGGAAGCGTTGTGGCGTCATCCACCGTGCCGCCTTGTCCAGCCGGCTCGTTCCAGGCGCTGCCGCGCAAAGCCGTCCGATCCGGGCTTCCGCTTCCAGGACGTCCGGCAAGATCTCGCCCAGGAGCCATTTCCGGATTGCCGCCGCCATTGGAAACGCACCCGGGTGCTGAACGTTGGTGCAATAGCTGCCGGGCAAAGCCCTGACACCTTTTCCGGTGATGAGAAGATATTCACCGCCCATTGCCGAAGAGGAGCGGACGTCACAACCACGCGGCGTCAAGGCCAGAGTGTTGGGCAGGCGGGAAAACGGCTCGCTCCTGTCCGACCCGATGGCGTGAAAGCCTGCCTGGGCATCGAAGGCAAAACCGAGGCTGTCTTTCTGCGCAAGGAACCCGACATCGTAACCGGCCGCCGGCAACAGCGTGATCTCAAAGCCCGCAACGGATCGGCGGAGCGGGCGCACGGCACCATGCGCCTTGTCGGAAGCAGCTTTCATGAGCGGCAGGTTAAACGACGCAGGCAAAGGTACAAGGCCAGTTCCGGTTCAGGATTTTGAAAGACCCCGCAGGGAATTGGCTGTAAGGAAAACGCGGATCACATCTGCAGCAAAGCGAAGTGGGAGGTTCCATGGCACCGTTGTTCACCCTGGAAGAACTTGAAGCCGCGATTCCGATCGTCCGGCGTCTCGTTCCCGAAACGCCAGCCTACGCCTGGCCACTCCTGAAGCAACGCTTCGGGGTAGAGGTCGTTGTCAAACACGAGAACCACACACCGATCGGCGCCTTCAAGGCGCGCAGCTCCATCGTCTTCATCCAGAAACACATCGACGCTCATGGCCGGCCGGCCGGCGTTGTCTCCGCAACCCGCGGCAACCACGGCCAGTCGATGGCACTTGCCGCCCGCAGCCTGGGCCTTCCCGCGACCATTGTGGTGCCGGAGGGCAACGCGGAAGGCAAGAACCGGGCAATGAAGGCTTTCGGGGCGGAGCTTGTGGTCGACGGCCGGGACTTCGACATCGCCAAGCGCACGGCAGAGCGGCTGGCTGCGGAAAGCGGTTTCCTGATGGTGCCGTCCTTTCACAAGAACATTGCGATGGGTGTTGCGACCTACGCCCTGGAGTTTTTCCGCGCGCACCCGGATCTCGACGTCGTTTATGTGCCGGTCGGCATGGGTTCGGGTGCCTGCGGTCTCATCACCGTGCGCGATCTCCTCGGCCTGAAAACACAGATCGTTCCCGTGGTCACCGAAAGCGCTCCCGCCTACAGATTGTCGCTGGAGACCGGCAGGATCGTGACCACGGACACCGCAAACACCTTTGCGGACGGCATGGCCTGCCGGGAACCCGTGCAGGAGGCGCTGGATATCCTGAAGGCCGGAGCCGCCCGCGTGGCAACGGTGAACGACGACGAAATCGCCGAAGCGATCCGGATCCTTTATGCCGACACCCATAACCTTGCCGAAGGCGCCGGGGCAGCCGCTCTTGCGGCAATGAGCCAGGAAGCATCCGGCCTGAAAGGCAAGAAGGCGGGGGTCATTCTGTCGGGTGGAAACCTGGAGGAAGCGGCGCTTCAGACCGTGCTGGCCGGCGGAACACCGGCCGTTTGAGCAAGGTTGCTGCTCAGCGAAACAACTTGCTAAAGCAGCGCGAGCCAGGCCCTGGCAAGCGCTGCGCCGATGGCATCGGCCCTGGCCGCATGACGGTCGGCTTCCGCCTCGAAACGCTCTGGCCAGTCCGGTGTGTGCGCGCGAATGTCCGCCGCGAAGACTTCGGTCCAGGTACGGGCGTCATCCAGTCCCGTTTCCAGATGGAACTGGAGTGCATAGGTGGTCCGTCCCAGCCGGAAGGCCTGGACCTGCGTCATCTCGCTTTCCGCCAGGAGCACCGCGCCATCCGGCAGCGTGACCGTATCTGTGTGCCAGTGGAACTGCGGGCCGCCGTCTCCAAGTTCCTTCAGAACAGGGTCCCGTCTGCCTTCCGCCGTCGGCACCACATCCCGCCAGCCGAATTCGACAGGCCGGTCCAGAATGTTGCCGCCACCGAAGGCACGGGCGATGAGCTGCGAGCCGAGGCAGATACCGAGAACGGGCTTGCCCTCTTTGTGGAAGGTCCGGATCAGGTCGCATACAACGGTTAGATGCGGGTAATCCTCGTCCGCCAGCGCATTCTGGGCACCGCCAAGGACCACGAGACCCTTGTAATCACCGCTGTCCCGTGGAAGCGGATCTCCGAGATGGGCCTGCACGGTGCCCCAGGCATATCCGTCCCCCGATGCCACTTGCTCAAACAGACCCATGCCGGTGTTCTGGTAGTTTTCAATGACGAGAAAGCTCATGGCACCCATAGTCTGCAAACGTTTGAAGTTCTTATCGGAAGGGCGACATTATCCATCTGCCATTCTTATGAGAAGATCAAAAACAATCATTTGCGCTTAAGTGTTTCGGCCTTCAGATTATGGTCAACTTCCTCACACGAAAGTTCCCGTCATGAGCGTTGCCTCGCCCGCCCTTCAAAACCGGCCCGCCGGTTTCAGCACCATGGATTACGGGCTTTACGCCGCCACGGTTTTGGCCTGGGGCTTCAGCTGGATTGCCATGAAGGGCCAGGTGGCAACGGTTGCGCCGGAAGTCTCCGTCTTCTGGCGGTTCGTGCTGGCCGCCGCCATCATGCTGGCCTGGGCGAAAGTGCGCGGCCACAATCTGGCCTTTCCGCTCAAGGATCACCTGCGTTTTGCGGGCCTCGGGGCGCTGCTGTTTTCAACCAACTTCACGCTGTTCTATTACGGCGCCGCTTTGCTTCCCTCCGGACTGCTGGCGGTGATCTTCTCTACCGCCTCGATCTTCAACCTGTTCCTCGGGCTGGTCCTGTTCGGGCAGCGCCCGAACTTGCTGGCCCTGGCCGCCGGCGTCCTTGGCTTCGCAGGCATCGCATTGATGTTCTGGCCCAAACTTTCCGGAACCGGTTTAAATTCCGGCGCCGCTTTCGGCCTCGCCATGTGCATCGGCGGCACGCTGTCTTTCTGCCTCGGCAACATGCTGTCTGCCGACACGCAACGGCGTGGCATAGGCGTCACCCCCGCCACCGCCTGGGGCATGGTCTACGGCATGATCTTTCTCGGAATCGTATCGGCTCTGCGCGGCCAGAGCTTCTCGGTGGAATGGTCGCTCCCCTATTTCGGAGGTCTCATCTACCTGGCCGTGGTCGCCTCGGTGATCGCCTTCGCCTCCTACCTGACGCTTCTTGGACGCATCGGGTCGGCGCGCGCTGGTTATGCAACGGTGCTCTTCCCGGTCGTCGCCCTGACGTTGTCGACCATTTTCGAGGGCTACCAGTGGACGCCGCTCGCCGCGGCCGGCCTGTGCTGCGTTCTCGGCGGAAACATGCTGATGCTTCGCGCCCGATAGGGGCGCGGGCTGGACCTGCGCCCGGAGCTCGGGCCCGCAATTCAACCTGATTTATTCGGCAGCAACCTGAGTCGTGCCATTGCCCACATTGCCTATGGCGGCGACCAGATGATTGCACAATTTGTCGTGCATCGCTTCGCGCGCGGCATCGGATCTGAGCAGCGCAATATCGCAATAGGGCAGCGCCGGGAAACCGTCTTTCTCGTCCAGAATACGCATGCCGTCGCGAATGGCGCTTTCCGGAAAGACGGTCACGGCAAGACCGGCCTGAACCGCGCCGACGAGGGCAGCGGCGCTGGAACTGGTGTAGGAGACCCGGTAGGGACGCGCGGCCCGGTCCAGGGCATCCATGGAGAGCCTGCGCCAGTGACAGGTTGCCGGCCCCAGCGCAAGACGGATGACGTCCTGTGTATGGGCGCAATGCTGTGTGGAGGTGACCCAATAAAGCGGCTCCCGCCGGATGATCTCGCCGCGCAGATCCATGGTATCGCCCGAGGTGGTGATCGCCACATCCAGCGCTCCTTCCCGAATCGCTTCCGTCAGCTTGGCGCTCGACGAACACTCGACCAGGACTTCAATGGAGGGGTTGAGGCGGTTGAAGGCCGCCAGGACCTGCGGCAACAGCCTGTCGGCATAATCGTCCGGCACACCGAGCTTGACGTGGCCGACTTCCTTCTTGCTGTTGAAGGCGGACAGGGTTTCATCGTTCAGCAGGATCATGCGCCGGGCAAACTCAACCAGCCGGAAACCGTCTTCCGTCAACCTTGACTGGCGGCCGTCCTTGATGAAGATCTGCTGGCCGACCCGTTCCTCGAGGCGGCGCATCTGCATCGACACCGCCGATTGGGTTTTGTGAACGGCTTCCCCGGCCTTGGTGAAACTTCCAAGCTCAGCAATCGCCAGGAACGTGCGCAGCTGATCAATATCTAGTGCGTGATTCATGCGAGCTCCTAAATGTGAGCCACCTGTCAGCCGAGTAATCTGTTTCTCGAATTGATTATACGTTTATACATCAAAAACTCTTACATTTCAATTGAAATTTATCGACAAAATGGCGAAGTCGTCGCGAATGCCTCAAGCCACGGCCTCATGAAATTATGCATTCTGGCGTCCGCGAGAGCGCTACTCCGCAGCCTGGGGAACGGAAAGATTGTCCAGCGAAGAAACGATGTGTTCCACAAGGGCATCGGTCACCCTGGAGCTGTTGTGCCAGGACCGCATGATGCCGATTTCACATTCGGGAAGACGCGGAAAGCCTTCGGCTTCTGTCAGAACGCGCATGCCGGACCGCAGTGCTGATTCCGGCAGGACGGAAATGGCAAGCCCCGCCAGGACGGCGGCCCCTACCGCAGTCGAGTTCCAGCTCGAATAAAGCAGCCTGTGCTCGCGCATCTGGTCACTCAGGGCATTGATGGCCGCCTTGCGCCAGTCGCAGGTCGCCCGCCCCAGGGCAAGCGGCAAGGGCGACTCGTTTTCCACCGCATGGCGGGCGGAGACCACCCACAGAAGCGGTTCCCGGCGGACCACCTCCACGTGCTTGCGGCCCTTTTTCTGAACGTGGGTGATGATGGCGACGTCCAGCTCCCCTTCCGAGATCATGTCTGCAAGGTTCGGCGTCGGGGCGCACACCACGCTCACTTCCGCCTTCGGATTGGACCTTGAAAACCGCGCCAGGATTTCGGGCAGGAACCGGTCCGCATAATCGTCCGGCGTTCCGAGACGCACGAGACCGGCAAGCTCGGTATCGTCGAATGCGGCCAGCGTTTCGTCGTTCAACTGGACCAGGCGGCGGGCGTAATGCAGCAGGCGTTCGCCATGCTCGGTCAGCCGTGACTGCCGTCCGACCCGGACAAAAAGTGGTTTTCCAACACGTTCTTCCAGCCGGCGCATCTGCATGGACACCGCCGATTGGGTTTTGTGAACATTGTCCGCCGCCCGGGTAAAGCTGCCGCTTTCGGCAATGGCCACGAAGGTTCGGAGCTGATCCAGGTCGAGCATAAGCGCCTCAAATATAAGAGATACTCATACTTACCACAAAACCCATTCAGATTGGAAATGTTTTAGACCCACCCGCCAAAGATGCTTCGTTCCGCACCGAGTTCTCCAGATAACATCACGGGAAGTGATCATTCACATCACAAACATTCGTTGGATTAATATTAGAAGAAAGCCCATCTAGAGCATGTTCCACAAACAAGGAAAGCCATGCGTGGCGCGGAACAGGCTGCCGGAAATTTCTCCGGCCGCTCACAGGAGAATTTTGTCATGACACATACAGCAACCACCCCCTTCTTCGCTCTCTTCGGGCAGATGGCTGCCCGTGCATGGCGTGTATTTGCAAACCGCCGGCACTTTGCGGAACTTCAGGACTGGTCCGATGAACAGCTCAATGACATCGGCCTCACCCGGAGCGATGTTCGACGTGCCCTGGCGCAACCGTTCTATACCGATCCGTCATCTTTGGTGACCGGCTCCGCCGCTTCCCGCCAGGCTCCGAGCCTCAACGCGGCCAATGCTTCGGTCAATCCGGTCTTTTCGATCGCCGGCGCCGCCGGAGCCAAGTGCGGGCAGCTGGCCGCCTAGGAACCTCATCTGGCGGCCATCGGCTGACCTCCCCTTTTTGCAGCCCCTGTCGGCAAGCCTTGCTGACGAAACTGACCCGCCTTTCCGGCGGGTCTTTTTTTGCCGCCACCTCACCATCGCCGGGTTTTGCGGGCAGGTCGGACCATCAGTGTCAGGTGGTGGGTTTTTCCTTTTCGGCCTCAACAAGCTCGTTCATCAAGTCCTCGTAGATACCACCGCCTTTCAGTCGTGATACCTCGTGATCGAACCGTTCGATGAGCTCGTCCGCAAACTCATATGAGTTTGAAACCAGCAAAGGAAATTTTGGACTCTCGTCGTATTTCAGGTCGACAATTTCCAGATCGTCCTCGAGATCCAGTTGCTTGCTGAAGATCTCGAGAACCGGTTTTGCGTGGACGACAATGTCCACACGGTTCAGCTTGAGTTGAAGCAGGCAGTTGTCGATTGTCGGAGCGACCGAAAACTGAACATTCCGGCTTGTGTAAAACTCCTCTGCCCAGCCGTTGCCGAGTACATCGCAGTACCGGTAGTTTTTCAGCGCGCTCAGCCGCCTGTCCTTCAAAAGAACATCCTTGACGGGGCTGCCCCGCCGGATGATCGGATGAAACGGTATTTCCAGCGCCGCCTCGGCACTCTGGCGGGAATGCCGCAGGCGCTTCTCCGTCGCCGTGGTGACCATCCCGTCAACCCGACCGCCGAAGAACACTTGCTGCGCCCTTTCCCAGGGAAGGCCGTCATGGACCAATTCGAACCCGTCAATTCCGGAAAAGATCCGGTCCATCAGGCGAGGCAAAATGCCGTCAACATCGCTCCCGAGGCCGTAGGAGTAAGGCGACCATTCGCTGGCATAGGCGATTGTGAATTTGCGACTTTCCTGAGCGGCCGCCGATTGCGCAACAGCGAGCAGGAGCAAACCTGTCAGGCTCAACAAAACCGCCTTGAAAACCGGTCTGCCTCTCCGGTGAGTTTTTTGTGTCGGCATCTTGTTTGTTCTTGCCAGCATTCCGCTTCAATCCGGGCGGGACCTCATGAACAGCGGAGCGCCACAGAGCACTTCGCCCTTACTCGACATCGTATGCCATGGATGGATGGATACACCAACAGGATTTCAAAAGCGGTTAAACTCCGCGGAAATCTTTCGAGGCCTTCTGGAAGAAGCTGTCGAACGCCTTGAACTGGCCGGCCTGAAAATCGCGCCCGGCGGACATCCAGCTGGACACCATTTCCTCGAGCTCAGAGGCTTCGGTTTCAGGAGCGCCTTCTTCCTCGGGGCCGGCCACTGCTTCAAGCTCGGGCTCTGGCTCTGGTTCTGGTTCTGGTTCCGGGGATTTTGTCACGATGCTGGCCGGTTGCAGGAATGCCCCCCAGAAGGCTTGCATGGCGTCCGCATAGCCTTGCAGGTAATCGGCAGGCGTCGGCTGCGGCTTCGGCCGGCCACGGGCAAATCCGCGCAAATAGGCATCCAGAAGGTTTCGAGCCTCGCCGTGGACGAACGGACGGGCGATCTGTCCCATGGCAAGCGTCGCCGCCACCGGCATCATTTCGTGGATCGCATCGCTCCGCAGACCCGTCAGGGCGGAAATCTGGCCGGCAAGGGCCTTCTGCACCGCCTCTGGCCCGAAGAACGGCATCAAGGCCGCCTCCGACGGGTCCTGGAAAAGTCCGGTGAAGGCGGCAAAGGGATTCGAAGCGGCAGCGGCCGGCTGGGTGAGATTGCCCGGAAACTCGGAAAAACCCGGCATGGTGCTGCCGAAGTACCGGAACCCGTTGAGCGCGGCCGGCAACAGCTGCTCCATCACCCGGCTCAAGTCCTCGTTGGACCAGCCGAACCGGTCGCGAACATCCTGCGTCAGCGAAAAGATGTCGAAAGGGGGAGCCGCCGTATCGCCGCCAGTCATCGCTCTGCTCCGGTCATTGTACCAAGGTCCTGAGATAAAAGACCGTTCGCTGACCACAGTGGCCCTTTGCAGGCGTCAGGTCAATTCTCCGCTTCAACAGGGCTCAATATCTCCACGCAATCCCGCCACGCCTCAGGGGCGTGACCGACCGTCATGTTCAGAGAGATGACGGCGTGATGGCAAGACAAATTCATATTGACAACTCAAATGTCAATATGACAATAAAATTGTCAAAATAAGCTTTTTTCTGCGCACGGCGTGACACTGCCAATGGGTACGATTTGATGAGGCGATGAAATCGCCCGGCAATGCCCGCAGGAAGGCAGGGGTCGCGGGAGAATGGCGCGCAGCACAAGGATTGGAGCAACGAATGATCTGGTTTGCGCTGATTGCAACGAGCCTTGTTGGTATCCTTTTTCTGGTTTTGCTCGGGGTTCTTGCAATCACGCTTTGGCCAAGAAAGCATCCGTTCAAGGCAGGAAGCTGTACCGCGGAAGAATACCGCAGGATCGAAATCGCAAACGGCGTTTGCTTCGATCAGAAATACCCCTTCAGATCGGCTGCTTTTTCCATGACAGACGGCGAACACATCGCAGCCCGTGTTTTCGGATCTGACGATGCTGCGGACATTGTGCTTCTGGTCCACGGCATGGGAGGGGCTGGTGAACGGTGGAACAATCCGGCGGGATTGCTATCCGATGCAACGGGCGCCCTGGTAGTGGTCGTCGATCTTCGCGGACACAACGACTCCGGTGGCCAACGGTATGATCTAGATCGGATCGGCCAATATGAGGAGGATCTCGCCCAGATCTTCAATTTATTTCATGACACGCATCCGGACGCTCGCCTCTGGCTTGCCGGCCACTCCATGGGAGGCGGTATCGCGCTTCGATATGCCTTGAAGCAATCCCGTCCGAAAATGGCAGGTTACCTGTTGTTTGCTCCGTATTTCGGCCCCGGACCGACGGCTCCCGCACATCCCCAGCCGGATTCCATACTTCACATAGACAAGCCCCGCGTTTCCGGGCTCATAGCGTTGAACAGTCTGCGGGTCCGGGCCTTCAACCACCTTCCCGTCGCCTACCTGAACGCGTCGCCGGAGTTCCCCGCCTATTCGTTCCGTGCGATGGCCTCCGGTTTACCGCTGCCTCCCTTAACGGCCGCAGACGGATTGGCTGCGATGGAAGGACCGGTCCTGATTATTGCCGGAGAAGACGATACGGCTGTGAACGCGCTAGGATACGGGCAGGTTTGCGAACCGTTTGCGAATGTCGAGGTCGAGATCTTGCCCGGCCACGGTCATGACAGTCTTCTGAACGATCCTCGAACCTACGAAATCGCACGAACACTCATGGGGCGCGTTTCAAGGATCGCCAAGACCCCGCAAAAGGAACTCCTGTCCTGAATTCCCGATGCCGGCCATCCGCCAGAACCGAGACTTTCGGACCTGTCCTCAGTAGGCATATTCCTTGAACACGTTGGAAATGTCGCCGTTCCAGGACCCGTTGTAGCGCTGCAGCAGCACGTCGGCCGGGCACATGCCCGAGGCAAGGCCTTCCTCGATCGCAGCCAGATGAACGCGCTCGTCGAGATCGCCGTCACTCAGCCGGTTACGGCGTTTCAGGCCTTCCTGTGCGAGTTCAAGAACCTGCTTCGCCACATCGAGAACCGTACCGTCGCGGAACGGCGTCTGCAGGGCTGTTTTCGGCACGTCCCGGCGCAGCGCCGCCCGTTCTTCCCGGGTCCAGTCCTTGACGAGTTCCATCGCCTGATCCAGGACACCCTTGTCGTAAAGCAGCCCGACCCAAAGCGCCGGCAGGGCACAGATGCGCCGCCACGGGCCGCCGTCGGCACCGCGCATTTCGATATATTTCTTCAGGCGCACATCCGGGAACAGGGTCGACAGGTGATTGTTCCAGTCGCCGAGGTTCGGCGTCGCGTCCGGCACCCTTCCTTCCAGCGCGCCGTTCATGAACTGGCGGAAGGTGGTTCCGGTCACGTCGTAATAGGTGGTTCCGCGCTTGACGAAATACATCGGCACGTCGAGCGCCCATTCCACGTAGCGCTCGAAGCCGAAGCCGTCCTCGAAGGCAAAGGGCATGTCGCCGGTCCGGTCCGCATCGGTATCCGTCCAGATCTGGGCCCGGAAGGACTTGAAGCCGTTGGGCTTGCCGTCGGTGAAGGGGGAATTGGCGAAGATGGCGGTCGCAATCGGCTGCAGCGCCAGCCCGACGCGCATTTTCTGCGCCATGTCGGCTTCGGACGAGAAATCGAGGTTCACCTGGATGGTGGAGGTCCGGTACATCATGTCGAGACCGAGCGAACCGACCTTCGGCATGTAGTTGGTCATGATGTCGTAACGGGATTTCGGCATGCGCGGCATTTCGGCACGCGTCCAGGTCGGCGCCATGCCGATGCCCAGAAAACCGACGCCCATGGGCTCGGCAACCTGGCGCACATGGGCCAGATGCTGGTTGGTCTCGCGGCAGGTCTGGTGCAGGTTGTCCAGCGGTGCGCCGGAAAGTTCGAACTGGCCGCCCGGCTCGATGGATATCGCGCCACCGCCCGTATCGTCGGCAAGGCCGATGATCTTGCCGTCGTCCTCGATCCGCTCCCAGCCCAGAAGGCTTTCCATGCCCTCAAGCACGGCCTCGACGCCATTGCCGCCCTCATAGGGAATGGGGGAAAGCTGTTTCAGGCAGAAGCCGAACTTCTCGTGCTCGGTACCGATCCGGAACTTTTCCTCCGGCTTGCAGCCCTCTGCAAGCGTTGCGGCCAGATCCGCAACAGTTTCAATCGGGGTGGAATCGACCGTATCGCGGGCCATGAAACCGTCCTAAATGCTGTGCAGCCCGCCAGCCGGCGCGTCAAGGCGCCCGACAAACCGCAATAATCCGCTGCGTTCCGACAAACGCCAATGAGCTTGCGTGATTTAGGAGTCTTGAAACAAGATTGCAAGCGTGGAAACGACGCAGGATGGACCTCACGCGATCCTGAAGATGGATAACGGTTCCGCGCGACCGCGCAGCTGAACCGACCCGAGACTGGTCGCGCTCGTGCCTTCGGGAAGCTGGGCCACGGTTTCGGCGGAGGCAAGTGCAATCACCTTGGCGCCGGGGTCTACCTGCTTGCCATGTTCCTGAAGCCGCGCGGCGACATTCACCGCATCGCCGATGACCGTATAGTTCATCCGGGCCGCCGAGCCGATGTCGCCGACCACGACCTTGCCCGTGTGCACGCCGATGCGGACCCGCAGATTCCGGATCGGCGAGGCTTCGATCTGCTCCGCCAGCGCCTTGACCGCCTCGATTGCCCTGGCCGCATGATCCGGCTGGTCCGAGGGCGCGCCCCAGAAGGCCATGACGCCATCGCCGAGGAACTTGTCGATCGTACCGTCCCGCTTGGTGATCGCGCTGGAAACAGTTTCGAAATAGCCGTTGAGATAGGCCGCGGTCTCTTCCGCCGTCAGGTTTGATGCCATGGTCGTGAACCCGGCAAGATCGGTGAAGACGATTGTCATTTCCCTCAATTCGATATTGCGGGAACTGGTCATGCCCTCTTCGATCAGGCGGGAGACAAGCTGGCGCGGAACGTATTTCGCAAAGGCATTGAGCGCGCCGATGGAGCCGTTGAAGGCCCGGTTGACATCGTCGAGTTCGCTCAGGCGAGAGCGCGGCAGGCGTTCGACGCCCGCGAAGTCGAGTTGCCGCAGCCCGGCCGCTGTCTGGGCCAGCCGGATCAGCGGTCGCCCGAGCATGCGCCCGACGGCAAAAGACAGAACGGCCCCGACAATGAGCGCAACGATCGCCGCATAAAGCACGATCCGCGTCTGGTCGAGCGCGGCACCGAATTCCTCGGCCCGGTAAAGCGTGCCGAGGATCCAGCCCTGCGCCGGTCCGGCACCGATCTCCGTATAGATGGCCGTAAACATGCCATTGTCGCCGGGGAACACCCGTCCCTTGATCGATCCGCCCATATTGTGCGCCCGCCGGTCTTCGACCCAGATCCGGGAGAGAGGCGATCCGCCAAGGTCTTCCAGGGCCGGAAGCGGGGCTTCGGGACTGGCGGCGAAAGCCGATACCGGCAGACCGCCGATAACAATGGCCTTGTCGCGCCCCGACAGGATGAAAACGCTCTGCCGCCCTTCAAAGGCCATCGACCCGGCAATGGCGGCAAAGACGGACCGCGGGTAAAGCCCCTTCAGGAGCTGACCGTTGCCGAGATCGAGTTCCGCCACCTTGACCGCTTCTCCAAAGCCCTCCTCATAAGTGAAGTCCGACCAGGCAACGTCCGGCAGTTCATCGGGCGGAGTCTCGCTCATCACCGAGCGGCCAAGTTCCAGTCCGGCCCCCTCGGGAAGGAGTTTTTCGAAGGGCTGAATATCGGCCTCCGTCAGATGGACGCCGTTTCCAGCGGTGGCGAGGGCAATCGATCTGAAAACCTGTTCCTGCTCGCGGAAAAACCCGGTCAGCACAGCCTCGTTGCCCTTCAGGACCGCGAGACCCTGCTCGTCCAGAAGCCGGCCTGCAATCCGCCTGTCGGAGGCAGCCATATAGGTGATGATGATGCCGCAGATGACCACCAGGAGAAACGAGAACACCAGGCCGAGCGCAACGCCCACCGGCAATCGGAACCCTGGCCGGACCGGCACCTCCGGAGACACTGCTCCGGTCGCCCTGCCTCCTGCATCCTGCGAGAGCGGAGCACTTTCCGCCGCCCCTGATACCTGAGGAAGGGTCTCCCGTGTCATACCGTTATCTCCAGTCGCCCACGGTGGCCTGAATGACCGTCAGAGCCGCAACGGCTGCCGTATCCGCCCGCAGGATCCGGGGTCCAAGGGGAATGGGAGTGACGAAATCGAGACTGCGCAGCAGGTCCCGTTCCTCTTCGGAAAACCCGCCTTCCGGACCGATCAGGACCGCAAGCGGTGGCGGGCCTGCCTCTTTCATCTGGGCCAGGGTAAGAAGCGGGTTCTGGCTTCCCTCCGCCTCGTCGCAGAACAGCAATTTGCGTCCGGGCTGCGCATCGCTCCACACGGACAGAACGTCGCTCAGGGGTTGCGGCGCCAGCACCTCCGGCACCGACAGCACGCCGCACTGTTCGGCCGCCTCGATCACATTGGCTTCCATCCGCTCCAGATTGACGCGGCTTGCCTGCGTGTGCTGCGTCATCACCGGCTTCAGGCTGCCGACCCCCATCTCCACGGCCTTCTGGACCATATAGTCGAGGCGGGCGTGCTTGAGCGGGGCGAACATATACATCAGGTCGTTGCGCGCGGTCTGTTCGCGCACGCGTTCCATCAACTGGAGCGCACAGTCTCTGCGGCCATTGCTGGAAATCTTGGCCAGCCACTCGCCGTCGCTGCCGTTGAACACCAGCACGTAGTCGCCGTCCTTCATGCGCAGGACGTTCAGAAGATAGTTCGACTGGCTCCGGTCCGCCTCGATTCGGGCCCCGTCGGCGAGGATATGCCGGAGAAACAGGCGCTGCATTTTGAACTCGTATTTTGCCATCTTTCTAGCTAGGTGAGCGAATGTGAAAGTTTCAAGGCAAAACGCCTCATGGCGCAATCCATGCACACTATTCGGCCCTGACTGCTCTCCCTGCCCACCCGAAGCACCGCTTGCGTTACGCACAGTGAAATGACACCGCAGTCCCCTGCCCTGTCATCGCCCCCTTGACCCCTCGCAGTGGAATGACCAGTTTTGACCTTCTCAAAAAGGAATCATTTGTGGCCGACAGCACTTCCAACGTTGCCGAGTTTTCCGTCTCCGAAATCTCCTTTTCCATCAAGCGCACGATGGAGGATGCTTTCGGCTATGTGCGGGTGCGCGGCGAACTTGGCCGGATTTCCCGTCCGGGATCGGGTCACATTTACCTGGATTTGAAAGACGACCGGGCGGTGCTTTCGGGCGTCATCTGGCGCGGTGTTGCCTCCAAGCTGAAGATCCAGCCCGAACAGGGCCTGGAGGTGATCGCCACCGGCAAGATCACCACCTTCCCCGGACAATCCAAATATCAGATGGTGATCGATGCGCTGGAACCGGCCGGTGCCGGCGCGCTGATGGCGCTGCTGGAGGAGCGCAAGAAGAAGCTGGCCGCCGAAGGCCTGTTCGCGGAGGAGCGCAAGCGGCGGCTGCCGCCGCTGCCGAAGGTCATCGGCGTCGTCACGTCGCCCACCGGGGCCGTGATCCGCGATATCCTGCACCGCATCGACGACCGTTTTCCCCTTCACGTGCTTGTCTGGCCCGTGCGCGTTCAGGGTGAGACGTCCGGCGCCGAAGTCGCCAATGGCATTCGCGGTTTCAACACGCTTGATCCGGATGGGCCGATCCCGCGCCCCGATGTTCTGATCGTCGCCCGCGGCGGCGGCAGCATCGAGGATCTGTGGGGCTTCAACGAGGAAGCGGTCGTGCGCGCGGCGGCCGACAGCCAGATTCCCTTGATTTCAGCAGTCGGACACGAAACCGACTGGACCCTGATCGATCTGGCGGCCGATGTCCGCGCGCCGACACCGACGGGCGCGGCCGAAATCGCAGTTCCGGTGAAGGCCGAGCTGATGGCGATGGTCGACGACCGTTCCCGACGGTTGAATTCGGGCCTTGTCCGCTTTGTCACGTCCCGGCGCACCGAGCTGCGCGCCGCAAGCGCGGCCCTGCCCGCTCCCCAGGACCTGCTCGCCCTGCCACGGCAGAAATTCGACACGCTGGCAAGCAGTCTGGAACGGTCGCTGATCGTCAGCACCCGCACGCACCGCACGTATTTTCAGAATCTTACCGGACGGCTGTCGCCGATTCTGCTCACTCGTCTGAGCTCCAAGGCCCGGCAGGACCTCGACCAGGTCAGCGAGCGGCAGAAACGTGCCCTCACCGTCGCCTTTGCCCAGAAGCGGCAAGCCTATGCCGCCGTAGCTGTCCGGCTGACACCTGCCCGCCTCACCCAGCAGGCAACACTCGGCAAGGAGCGCCTGACCGGACTCGCCGAGCGGCTCGACCGCGCTTATCTGGCACGTCTCACCCAGGAGAAGGCCCGCGTCGATGGCTTGCAGAAACTGCTGAAGTCCCTTTCCTACAAGGACGTTCTGGCCCGCGGCTATGCCGTTGTCCGCGATGACAGCGGCCAGCCGGTCCGCTCCGCCGCAGCCGTTTCCTCCGGCGCCGCGCTTTCCATCGAACTGGCCGACGGCAGCATCGATGCGGTCGCCACGTCCGGAGGGCCGGACACGAGGGGAGCCAAGCCGAAGCGGAAAAAACCCGATGCCGGGAAGCCCGTGGATCAGGGCAGTCTGTTTTAGACCAGTCTGATCAGGTCACACGCTCCACGCGGCGGCGCGAGACGCTGGTTTGCGCCAAACGCGCCTTGCAAGGCCTACCTGCGCGAAGCAACCCGCCTCACATCCATTCGCTACCCGCCTCACCCAGCTTCCGCCCAGCCAGATGCATCGCGGCAGCATCGTTCCATTTCAAGCTGTTGGTGAACAGGCGCACAGACCGCATTGACGCGGGCCAGTCCCGTTCCAGCAGGGCGTTCATGTCCAAGGCGACCTGCGAGGCGCTGAACTCCCGAAGCCGCCGCTGCCTGTCCAGGCCCTGCAGTTCTGTCAGGTTCTTACAGTTTGCCAGGGAAAGCCTTTCCAGATCCGCCCCGCCAAGGTCCAGACTTGTCAGTTGCAATTGGTCCTCCAAACGCAGCGCGGAGAGAGCGGGAAATCGGGACAGGTCCCCCAGGGTGGTCAACCCGCGCACGCGCAGTATCTGCAGGACTTCGATACTGGCACTCGACAGGTCGTCAATATCGGTGCGCCCCCCTATGATCAGCATCAGCTCTTTCAGGTTTGGAATGGCTCCGGCGAAGTCCAGCGCGTGCTTCTTGGCAAAGGCGCTTAACGTCAGTTTGCTGAGTTGCGGCAGGTCTACGATTGCGCCGATGTTCCTGGCGTGTCCCTGAACGAAAAAATCCCGGAGAGATACGCAGTGCTTGACTGGCGCAAGATCGAAATTGCGTTTCCGGTTTTCGGCCAGGCTGAGACGCTCAAGCGCGCCAAGCCTCAGCGAGTTCAGGAAGTCCGGACGGTCAAATTCGAACACTCCGAAATGGAGGCGCTCCAGTTTCGGCAACCGGCCGATTTCGTCTTCATGCGCAATCTGCGACAGGCAATCCAACGAAAGATTGCGCACTTCCGGCAAGTGACGCAGAACCCTGGCGTCGAATACTTCGTCCTGGTGCCAGTAGAACCTCACTTGAAGACGGCTCTGAAAGAGACCGCAGGCTTCATTCAGCACCTCAAGAAGCGGTGGCGAATAGGCTACTGCCTCAGTGAACTGAACCACCAATTCGCCATGTTTTTCGCAGGCATCGGCAATTTCGGGCAAAGAAAACATGCCCGGGTCATTTATGCGCCGGCCATCGACATTGATCATTAGAAATTCCGTGCAATTGCCGTCTTCGGCAGGAGAGGCCTCTATACCACGTAAAATTGACGAGGCTGTAAAGACACCGCCCTGCCGTAGCCGACAAAAAGCACCCTTGGACCAAAGACACATGAAAAGGCGTATTCGGATATCCATCGGCGGCAGGACATGCAAAGTTAAACAAGTTACGCCAGAAACTCCTTTCCGGGCACCGCCGAAGACAACCGATTATCGAAATATTCACTCAAAATTCCCTTGAAAATCAGCACCTTTACGCCTTTCGTAAAGTTTTACCAGGGCGATTTACCTTCAACTCAATTAACCTGTCGTAAAGTAAGACATCGCTCGATCCGTTGAAAACGACGACGGAGGTAAAGGAAACGATGCATCGCAGACAGTTTGGCAAACGCAGCCTCACCCGGTCGGCCGGCCCGCAATGGCAAATGCAGGAAGCCAACCTGGCCATTCCCTCTTTTCAGCCCGCGATGGCCGCCGATCTCACGCTCTCAAGCGACGACAATTTTTCCATCGAAACCATGCTGGTCGATGCGCTGGCGATGGTGTTCAGCTTCAAGGGCCGGATCAACAGAATGGAGTACTGGTGCATCGGCGGCGCCCGCTTCTTTTTGCTGACGATGGTTGCGATCGCATACTACAGATGGCTCGACGCCAGGGGGCTTCAGGACATCGTCGACATCGTCGTCGTGACCCTCCAGACAGAAGGCATCGCCTACTATTTTGCCTTTTTCCTGCTGTCCCTGTGCGGCTGGTCGCTGGAAGTCCGGCGCCTTCATGACCGGGACGTGTCGGCCTACTGGATCCTGACCTGGTTCATTCCGATTGCCGGATCGATCGTCGGCATCTGCCAGATATTCGCCAACTGCTTCTTCACTGGCACGCGCGGCCCCAACCGCTTCGGCTATTGACGCGCCTGACACAAAGCCGCGCAACCCACCTTTCCAACGAAGGGCGAAGACCGTTCCGGTATTCGCCCTTCGGCCTTTTGCCAGCCAAAATGCCCCTCCCGCAGCTCTTTTCCGGCACAAATCGTGAGAGAAACCGCCGATGCGTCAAATTTGAACCAATTTCATAACAGCAATCTAAAGTTGCTTCTTCTAACCTCGCCTCCTGTTAATTCAAACAATGATTAGCACGGAGGCGCGAATGCCGACGCAGCGTACGCAATTTGGAAAACGCGGTCTGAACCAGCCGAACCCGGTGACTTGGACCTCCAGGCAATCTGGAGGCGCGGCGGCTTCCGCCACAATGGCCTATCCGTCCGGCAACGGTGCATATGCACGGGCGGGAGCAGAAGCCGCTCAATTTGCGGGGGAAATGAGTTTTTCCGCCATGGGCGCCGTCACTCACGTCCTTGGTCTGTTTTTCAGTTTCAACGGCCGTATAGGCCGCCTTGGCTACTGGGGACTCGGCACTTTTAACCTGGCCATGATGATCGCGATCGTCTTTGCTTATTTCGCAGCGCTCAATATCGACTTCGACAACAGGGAAGAAGCCGAGCGGATCCTGGCAAATGCCAGTCTGCTCTCGCTCTGGCTGATCCTGCTGCCATTTTCAGTCTCCAATATTTCCCTGCAGGTGCGACGTTTCCACGACAGAGATGTTTCCGCCCTGTGGATGTTTGTCTGGTTCATCCCGATCATCGGCATCTTTCCCTGTCTGTTCCAGGGCATCGCCAATGCTTTCTTTGCCGGAACACGCGGCCCAAACCGCTTCGACACGCCAGCAAGCCAGGCCCACGTTTTCGACTGAACTGTGCACCGGGCGCCCCCCCGAAACAAAGACGCCGCCGGAGCGAATCCGGCGGCGTCTTTGTTTTAAAGGTTGTCGAGAGCTAAGCCATCAGCTCCGGCAGGATCGTGATGATCGAGGGGAAGGCCAGCAGCCCTGCAATGGTCAGGACGTCCGCGACGAAGAACGGCACGCATCCGCGGAAGACCTCCTGCACCGGAATATCCGGCCTGACGCCCGACACCACGAAACAGTTCAACCCGATGGGCGGCGTAATCAGGCAGAGTTCCGCCATCTTCACCACCAGAATCCCGAACCAGATCGCGCAGGCCTCGCCTGACATGCCGAAGGCGCTGTCGGCGGCCGACACCCCCTCGCCGCCGTTCAGGGCCATCACCGCCGGATAGACCACCGGCAAGGTCAGGATCAGCATGCCGATCGCGTCCATGAACATGCCGAGCACCGCATAAGCCAGCAGGATGCAGACCATCACCACCCAGGGCGAATAATCCAGGCTGACGATGAAGTCCTTGAAGGCATCGGGAAGTTCAGCGAACCCCAGAAAGCGGACATAGACCAGCACGCCCCAGATGAGCGTGAAGATCATGACCGTCAACTTGGCGGTTTCATGCAGGGCCTGCCCGAGCTGACGGGTCCGCATGCCTTTGGCGAAGGCAACCACCAGCACCACGAAGGCTCCGAGAGATCCTGCCTCGGTCGGCGTCGCCAGCCCGAAAAAGAACGAGCAGAAGATGATGGCCACCACGGCAATGATCGGCAGCGTACCGGGGACGCTTTCGAACCTTTCGCCCCACGTGAAGCCCCTGACCGGGGGCGCATCCCCGCGCCAGGCGGAAATTGCGACGATGATCCCGACATAGATCAGTGCGGAGAAGAC
>NZ_JBNKYW010000043.1:0-9201 GCF_050301095.1 Roseibium sp. | reverse complement strand
CCCGACACTTCCACCGCATTGACAGCGTCCACGACGGATGCGGGCCCTACAGGCACGCCTGCCTTGCGCAGGGTGCGGGCGAAATAGACGATGTTGTCGGTGATGCGCGAGCGCAGGTCAGGGGAGGCCGTCATAAGGGAGCTCCCTGTGCGCATACCCTATCCGCTGACACCCCCACACCTGCCCCTTCCCCACGAGTGGGTGTTGGAACGAGTTTGCGGCGCCGCCGCTCTGATTTCCCTCCCTCCTTGTGGGGGAGGGCCAGGGAGGTGGGGCTTGCGGGAGACATCGTAGCCTAAACCGCCGGTACGGACTGCGGATGCGGGGCTTCCTTGCGGATTTCGTCGATCATGTGGCGCACCTTCGAGCCGCGGACACGTTCGATATCGTCCTGATATTTCAAGAGAACGCCGAGCGTGTCCGAGGCCATGTCCGGATCGAGGGCGATTTCGTTGAGTTCGGAAAGGGCGGTTGCCCAGTCCAGCGTTTCGGCAACGCCGGGCTGCTTGAAAAGGTCCTCTTCGGCCCGGAGTTTCTGGACGAAGGCAACAACTTCGGCGGCGAGGCGTTCGGCGGCGCCCGGAACCTTTCTGCGGACGATTTCAAGCTCGCGTTCGGCGTCCGGATAGTCGACCCAGTGGTAAAGGCAGCGGCGCTTCAGGGCGTCGTGGATTTCACGGGTACGGTTGGTGGTGATGATGACGATCGGTGGTTCGCTGGCCTTGATGGTGCCGAGTTCGGGTATGGACACCTGATTGTCCGCCAGCACCTCCAGAAGGAAGGCTTCAAAGGCTTCGTCGGCGCGGTCCAGTTCGTCAATCAGGAAGACAGGCGCGCCGTTAAGGGACGGTTCGAGGGCCTGAAGCACCGGGCGCTTGATCAGGAAGCGTTCGTCGAAGATCGACTTGGAAAGTTCCGTGTGATCGGTGTCGCCGGCAGCTTCAGCCACACGGATCTCGACCATCTGTGCCGGATAGTTCCATTCGTAGACCGCAGAGGCAATGTCGAGGCCCTCATAACATTGCAGCCGGATCAGGTCCCGGCCGAGACTGGAGGAGAGAACCTTGGCGATCTCGGTCTTGCCGACACCGGCTTCGCCTTCCAGGAACAGGGGCCGTTTCATTTTCAACGCGAGATGCAGAACAGTGGCCAGCGACCGGTCCGCGACATAACCCGCCTGGTCCATCAGCGTGAGGGTGTCGTCGATGGAAGCGGGAATTTGTGTCGGGCTCATGTGACCTCCGGAAAAGGGTATTTGTTTTTATATAGGGAGCCAGGCTGCGTGAACATGCCTTAAGGGCTATCAAAATCGTCGTCCCCGTGATCTCCCTGATGTGCTTTCTTCTCCGGACCTTCTATAAAAAGGCCCATCGATTCAAGGGAGGAGACGGCTGTGCCGGACTGGAGACCGCTTTTTTGTGCCGTAATGCTGACGGCTTTCGGCAATTATGCCCAGGCATCGGATGGGGCGTATCCGTCCGACGATGCCAGCCTGGCCACCGGCAGGGTGCTGGCGGAAACCCATTGCGCCGCTTGTCATGCGGTCGGGACGGACGACATCAGCGCGCAGGACAATGCTCCCGCATTTCGCGATCTGTCGGCGCGCTATCCCCTCGAGAGCCTGGAAGAATCGCTGGCGGAAGGCATCGTCACCGCCCATGAGAACATGCCCGAACTTTCGTTCGAACCGGATGACATCGATGCCTTTTTGGGGTATCTGACCTCCATTCAGAAAAAATGACTTTCCGGACCGGGGCGGCACGGTGTCTTGTTAGCAGGCGCGTGTGAGTGCTGCTAAAGTTATGTTTGTAAACAGAAATTCCCAAAAAGTTGTGTTTGGTTAACCAGCATTCCGTGACAATCTTTCTTTGCAGCAAAGAAAGGATTGGCATGAAAACCAACTCAGACTTTGAAAAGCGGCTCCTCGGCTACGGACTGCTCACGGCCGAGATCCTTTACCAGCTTCCCGACCATCCGAAGCTCCTGCAAAGTTTCCTTTGGCAGACGGAAGACCTGGCCCCGAAGTTTCCGGAACTCAGCCGGTTCCTGAAATTCTGGGAAAGAGAAATCGAAGGCCGTATTCACTCTGTGCGCATAGCCCATCAGAACCTCATTTCTCCCGTCGACTTCCGATATGCGGAAGGTGAGATCCTGATTCACTGACGCCGCGGGCGTTCGGACGTTTACTTGCGGGGGACGAGGCCAAGGCCTTCGCCGTCCCGCATGACCGCTCGCGACTGACGGGTGAACTCGGAACCGTCGCCTTCGTGAAGCACGAAGCCGGGCAGGAGCTGCAGTGGAGCCTTGCTGGCGCGGATGGCGCGGACCAGAATCCGGGTTGCCGCCGAGTCCGGACGCGGGCGCAGCGGAATGACATCGATCGAGCCGAAACGGCCCTGGAGCACGTCGAGGAGTTCCCGCAGGCCATCGGCGCGGAAAATCACGGTAAGGCTTCCGCCTTCGCGAACAATGTCGGTTGCCGTTCTGGCCCAGGGTTCCAGGCCGCGCTCATCCAGCATATGGGCTCCGGCCCTGGCTTCCTTTGGAGAGGCGCGAAACCTGTCCGCTTCATAATAGGGCGGGTTCATGATGGCATGATCGGCCATCGAGGGTGTCAGTCCTGCCGCATGCCGCAGACTGCCCTTCGCCGTGATATCGGCTTCGAGCAGGGAGACCCGGCTTGCGAAACCCGCGTTGTCATCATCTTCCAGCCCACGTTTGGCCAGCGTGAGAACGGTGGTGTCCAATTCGACAAGCGTGACGGTGATGCCGGGCAGGCGGGCGGCCGCGCAAAAACCGGCCGTGCCGACCCCGGCGCCGAGGTCGACCACGTGTCCGGCCGTGCCTTCGGGCAGGGCGGCGGCCAGGTAAACGGCATCGAGACCCGCCCGGTGCCGGCCGCGCCTGGGCTGGTATATGTGGACCTTGCCCCCCAGAAACGCGTCCCGGGTCGTTTCGGTGTCCTGCAATTGCCCGGTTTCCGTCATGTCAGGACTGGCCGCTTTCCGGTCGCAGTTCATGATCCAGCCCGGCTTCTCTCAGAATGCGGCGGGCCGCCCGGATCTGGTCTGAAGCGACCAGGATGCGGCGTGGGATCATTGTCAGGGACCCTTCCAGAACGCTCATGTTGCCGTCTGCGACAAAATGCTTGATGCCAGCTTCCTGAAGAATCGATTCCAGAAAGGAAATCAGGACGGGGTCGTTGGTTCTGACGAGTTCTTCCATTGGTTTCCCGGTGTTAGCGGCAAGGCAGGCAGCGGCACGTTTACGCGCCACATTGCTCTGATGTACAGCAAAACCTGCGGAATGTGGCATTTCAACAGTTTGTCACCGGAATGGCGTCTTGCCCCGCGCGCCTTGGCAACATATTGTCCGCTCAAATATTCAGGGAGTGCCATTGGTGGCCGTTGTCGCAACTTATTCTGACACTCAGCCGAGCCGTGCGAGCATACAGTCTCTCGTTGACCTTGTGTCCGCGGGCATGGGCGAAGTCAACGAACTGATCCTTTCCAAGGCAGGGTCGAATGTCGAGCTTATTCCGGAAATCGCCAAACATCTGATTTCATCGGGTGGCAAGCGGCTGCGTCCGATGCTGACACTCGCCTGTGCGGACATGTTCGGTTATCAGGGCGGGGGGCATGTCACGCTGGCAGCCAGCGTCGAGTTCATGCACACGGCAACACTGCTTCATGACGACGTGGTCGATGAAAGCGACATGCGCCGCGGCAAGCTGGCAGCCCGCAAGCTCTGGGGCAACCAGGCCAGCGTGCTTGTCGGCGACTATCTGCTCGGCCAGGCCTTCAAGATGATGGTGGATGTCGGCTCGCTCGAGGCGCTCCGGATCCTGTCCACGGCCTCCGCGGTGATCGCGGAAGGCGAAGTGCTTCAGCTCGGCGCGGCCAAGAACATCACGACGAGCGAAGCGGACTACCTGCGCGTGATCGAAGCCAAGACGGCTGCGCTCTTCGCGGCCGCGGCCGAGGTCGGGCCGGTCATCGCAGGGCAGGACGACGGCATGAAGCTGGCGGCCCGTACCTACGGCATGGAACTCGGCTATGCGTTCCAGCTTGTCGACGATGCGCTCGATTACGGCGGGTCCTCCGCAGACCTCGGCAAGGATGTCGGTGACGATTTCCGGGAAGGCAAGATCACGCTGCCGGTCGTTCTGGCGGTTGCGCGCGGCACGGACGCCGACCGGACGTTCTGGAAACGCTGTCTGGAAGGCGAGGAAGTCGGGGACGGCGATCTGGAAGAGGCCATCAGCCTGCTCAAGAAATACGACGCCTTGTCGGACACCGTTGAGCGCGCCCGCACGTATGGTGAAAACGCGGTGAAGGCTCTGGAAGTCCTTCCGAACGGCGCACACAACGACGCGCTTGCCGAGGCCGTGGCTTTCTGTATCTCACGCGTGAGCTGATTTCCTGAAAACGGCTTCGCCAGCAAAGCGGCGCCCTTGACCGGATGAATTCAGGTCAGCGGACCCGAGGCAATCCACCAGTCCGGATGGGCAGTCCTGAGGGACCGTTCGACGTCGAGCGCGTCCTTCATCTCGCACAAGCCGAAGCAGGTGGCGCCGGATCCGGACATGCGGGCAAACGCGATCCGCGTGTCCTCCTTCAGAGCCGAGAGAACATCGCCGATTGTGCCGCACAGCCCGATTGCCGGTTCCTGAAGATCATTCCGGCACTCGCTCAGGAAGGAAGCCAGGCGAGGCAGGTCGTCGAACTTTTCAGGCAACGCCGGCATCGGCGGATTATCACGGACCTCCAGAGCTCGGAATACATCCGGCGTCGAGACGCCCGTCTTCGGATTGACGAGCACGATACCGCACTTCGGCAGGATAGGTCCGGGTTCCAGGTCCTCGCCGACCCCGCGCATGAGCTGGGGTTCGGGGAACAGGCAAACCGGGACATCGGCCCCGATCGAAAGGGCGAGTTCGTGCAGGTCTTTTTCCGCAAGATAGGTGCCGGTAAAGTCCTCAAGCAGGCGCAGCGCGGTCGCTGCATCGCTGGACCCTCCGCCGATCCCGGAGGCAACGGGCAGGCGTTTTGTCAGCGTGAAACGAACCTTCGGCACCGGGATTCCGGCGGCATTCGAGAATGCTGTCGCCGCTTTCAGGACTAGGTTGCCGTCCGGCGGGCCGTCGAGCCCACGCGCAAAGGGGCCTTCCACCACGAGTTCGAGTTTTTCCGCAGCCGCAACGGCCAGACGGTCGCCGATCTGGGGAAAGGCGGCAAGCGATTCCAGAAGGTGGTATCCGTCGGGACGCTGTCCGGTGATATGCAGGGTCAAATTGACCTTCGCCCGGGCAAGCTCTGCCCGGGCAGACGGCGCTGAGGAAACGTCCATGGTGCGTTAGCCGCCGTTTTCGCCGGTCGCCGCCTTGGCAGCGTCGGTGCCGGGCACTTCTTTCAGTCCGTTCTCGATCTTGTCGAGGATCTTGGGAAGATCCTTCTCATCCGGTCCTAGGTCGCGGGCATGGTTCCACTGGAAGCGGGCTTCGTTCTTGCGGCCCGCCATCCAGTAGGCGTCGCCCAGATGATCATTGATCACCGGATCTGCCGGGCGCAGCTCGATCGCCTTTTCAAGCTCGACAACCGCTTCCTCGTAGCGGCCCAGCCGGAAATAGACCCATCCAAGGCTGTCGACGATGTAGCCGTCGGTTGGGCGCAGGTCGACGGCGGTCTTGATCATGTTGAGCGCTTCGTCGAGCTTCAGTCCCTGGTCGACCAGGGAATAGCCGAGATAGTTGAGCACCAGCGGCTGGTTTTCGTTCAGTTCGAGCGCCTTGCGGAAGTCGGCTTCCGCCTCAGGCCACTTACCCAACCGTTCGCGGGCTATGCCGCGGAAATAGAGCAGAAGCCAGTGCTCGGGCTTCAACTCGGCAATCGTGTCGATGCCCTTTGTGTAGGTCTGGTCCGCGTCCGCGTAGATCTCATGAGAGCGCAGAATATTGCCAAGGGCGATGACGGCTTCCAGATCGGACGGATCCTGCTTGATCAGTTTTTCCAGATGGCTGCGCGCTTCGTCCAGTTTGTCGAGCGCGTTGAAATTGGTTCCGACCAGGATTTCCGCCTCGCGTTTCAAAACACTGTCGGCTGGTACCTTCATGAGAGCTTCGATAGCCCTTGCCGGCCGGTTCATCCGCTCGAACACGCTGCCAAGGGCGATGGCCGCAAACTCGGCCTGCGGATCCAGATAGAGCGAGAGCTGCAGATAGGAGCTGGAGAGTTCCTCGCCGCCATCCCGTCCGATAACCGCCCCGAGGCCGTAAAGGATTTCTGCCATGCCCTGTGCCGGGTCGGTGACCATCGGCGGAATGACCGCGCCGCTTTCGATGGTTTCCCGAGTCTGGCTGATTTTCGGATGACCGCGGAAGCGGATGTCGAACGTGTCGAGAGCCTCGATGGCTTCCTTCTGCCGTCCGTTGGCGGCAAGAATGCGGGCATAGGCATCGACGACCCGAATGGCGCCCTGGTCGATTTCATAGGCGCCCTGGATGGCTTCGAGCGCTTCCTTGTTCTTGCCGGCGGCGAACAGGATATGGGCCTCGTGTGTGGCCTTGAAGACGTCGAACCACTCCGGACCGTCAAGGCTCTGAATCACGGCAACCGCTTCGTCCGCCTTGCCTGCGCCGTAAAGGGCCCATGCCCGCGAAATTCCGGTGGAGAGCTGCGCAAGGGGACCGTTGCGTCCTGACTCCAGGATCGCGTCCGCGTCGGCGTAATTGCCGTCGGCAACCCGCTGACCGCCCAGAGCGAGCTGAGCCAGGAAATTCTGCAGACCGGCCTTTTCCATCTCGTCGGCGTAAACGACGGCCTGTTCGACATCGCCATTGGCCAGCTTCAGGAGAAAGGTGCGTTCCAGAAGCATGGTGTTGGAGGGGTCGGCGGCCAGGGTTTCCTCGAAAAAGGCCGCGGCCTGCGCGTAGTCCTTTTCAAAACCGGCGAGACGTCCGGACAGGTAGGAACCAGACAGGGTGAAAGGCAGGTCGGACGGGGTGCCGTAGGTCTGCGTTTGCGCCGGTGTTTCGGCGGCTGCTGCTACCGGCAGAAGGGCGATTGCACTGACCAGCGCAAGAAGCTTCAGTTTGAAGGGCCTGCGGTCCATTTTGGCAACGGCGCCGGTCACTTGTGTCATTGTTCCTCGCAGTTTCGTCGCTGGCAATTTCATTGATTGCTTATTGACCTTGACAATGGCGTCTTTAAGGCTGAGCGGCAAGGCGGCAGGGATAACTTTCTGCAAGTTTAAATCTTTTAGATTTTGCCGATCGTGGGAAATACTGAGACTTATGGTCAAAGGATACGGGATTCTGTCAAAAAGGGCTTGATGACAGTCAAATGCCGTAGCAGTTATGTGCGGTGCAAAATGACGGGGGCGGGACGTCTCCTGCACGAAGCGAGGAGAGTTTGACATGGCCAAGTGGGTCTACAGTTTCGGCAACGGCACGGCAGAGGGCTCCGCCGGTATGCGCAACCTTCTGGGCGGGAAGGGCGCCAATCTTGCTGAAATGAGCAGCCTGGGCCTTCCGGTACCCCCCGGTTTTACCGTCACGACGGAAGTCTGTACCTGGTATTACGAACACGGCAAATCCTATCCGGAGACCCTCGCGGTGGAAGTCGCCGATGCTCTGGACAAGGTGGGGGCGGCCACCAACCGCAAGTTTGGCGACCTTGAGCGGCCGCTTCTGGTTTCGGTCCGCTCCGGTGCGCGCGTGTCCATGCCGGGCATGATGGATACGGTGCTCAATCTCGGGCTAAACGACCAGACGGTCGAAGCCATCGCAGCGGAGACCGGCGACCGACGCTTTGCCTATGACAGCTACCGCCGCTTCATCCAGATGTATTCCGACGTTGTGCTGGGCGTCGACCATCACGAATTCGAGGAAATCATCGAGGATCACAAGGAGCGCAACGACCTGTCGCTCGACACGGATATCGATGCCGACTCCTGGCTTGGCATTATCGAGCGCTTCAAGGCGCTTGTAATGGAAGAACTGGAGCGCCCGTTCCCGCAGGATCCGCAGGAGCAGCTCTGGGGCGCCATCGGCGCGGTCTTCTCCTCCTGGATGGTTCCGCGTGCCGTGACCTACCGCCGCCTGCACGACATTCCGGGCTCCTGGGGCACGGCCGTCAACGTCCAGGCGATGGTCTTCGGCAACATGGGCGAAAACTCGGCAACCGGAGTTGCCTTCACCCGCAATCCTTCCACCGGGGAAAACGCCCTTTACGGCGAGTTCCTGGTCAATGCCCAGGGCGAGGACGTGGTCGCGGGCATCCGCACGCCGCAGGACATCACCGAGAAGGCCCGCCAGGAAGCGGGCTCCAGCAGCCCGTCGCTCGAGGCCCTGATGCCGGCAGCCTTCGCGGAGTTCCAGTCCTATTGCGCCAAGCTGGAAGCCCACTACAAGGACATGCAGGATCTGGAATTCACCATCGAGAACGGCAAGCTCTGGATGCTGCAGACCCGTGCCGGCAAGCGCACGGCCAAGGCTGCGCTGAAGATCGCCGTCGACATGGTGGCCGAGGGCCTGCTTACCGAGGAAGAGGCAATCGGCCGTGTTGAGCCCGGCGCTCTCGACCAGTTGCTGCACCCGACCATCGACCCCAAGGCGGAACGCGACATCCTGACCACCGGCCTGCCGGCCTCGCCGGGCGCTGCCTCCGGCGCCATCGTCTTCACCTCGGACGCCGCCGAGGAAGCCCGGGCAGAAGGCCGGAAGGTGATTCTGGTGCGAGTGGAAACCAGCCCTGAAGACATTCACGGCATGCATGCTGCGGAAGGCATCCTGACCAGCCGGGGCGGCATGACGAGTCACGCGGCCGTGGTTGCCCGCGGCATGGGCAAACCCTGTGTCTCCGGTGCCGGCATGCTGCGCATCGATTACCGCAACGGTGTGATCAACGTTGCCGGGCGTCAGCTTAAACAGGGCGACGTGATCACCATCGACGGGGCAACCGGCCAGGTGCTCTTCGGTGAAGTGAACATGCTGCAGCCGGTCCTTTCCGGAGATTTCGGCACCCTGATGGGATGGGCGGACAATGTCCGGCGCATGAAGGTGCGCACCAATGCCGAGACACCTCAGGATGCCAAGGTGGCTCGTGATTTCGGTGCCGAAGGCATCGGTCTGTGCCGGACGGAGCACATGTTCTTCGAAGGTGAGCGGATCGTCGCGGTTCGCGAGATGATCCTGGCGGAAAC
>NZ_JBNKYW010000042.1:0-22051 GCF_050301095.1 Roseibium sp. | reverse complement strand
AGATGGCACCCAGTTCCGGGCGGATCAGCGCCTTGCGCAGGGGCGACATCTCGCGGATGCGCTCGTCCTTTTGCGGGGCGGCTGCCGTTTGTGTTTCAGCCATAAGTTTCCTCCTGCGTGCCGGTGGGGCCGGCCGCTTTTGGGATTGCTCCGTGCGGCCCGGCCGCAGAAATTGTTCCGGATAAATGCGCTCAACACCAGAGCGCCAAATTCGTTTTTTGAGGGGAGAGGCGGAGGCCGCCTCTCCAGGTGGCCGCATTGGCGGCCACGGAGCTCATGCATGAAGCCTTAGCGGTATTCGCCCGCGTATTTTTCCACCAGCGAAATGTTGGCCTTGGTTACGAAACCCGGACCGGAGTTGATGGAGTTGCCCGGAACCACGCCGTAGCGGGCAAGGTTCGTCAGGATGACCACCGGCAGGTAACCCTGCAGGTAAGGCTGCTGGTCGATGGCAAACGCAATCACGTCCGACTTGATGCCCCCGGCGATTTCACCGGAAAGGTCGAAGGTGCCGAAGTGGATCGTGCCGGACTTGCCCATCTCCTCGAGGGCGGCAAGGGTCGGATGCGCGGAAGTCGGTCCGAGCGTCAGGATGCCGTTGGTGTCCGGATTGCTCTGCAGGTAGGCCATGACCTTGGACTTGATTTCTGCCGGGTCCTGACCGCTGTCGATCATCTGGCCGCCGAGTTCCACCCCGAGCGCATCGGCATAACCCTGGCAGCGTTCGACGGACGCCGGGTTGGTGATGTAGTGGTTCACGCAAAGGAAGCTGGTGACACCGGCCGCTTTGGCTTTTTCACCGGCACCCTTGCCCGCGTCATATTCCGGCTGGCCGACATGCATCAGTGCGCCGATCTGCTTGGACTGTTCCTCGGTGCCGGAGTTGATGGTGATCACCGGAATGCCCTTGGCGACCGCATTGGAGAGCGGTCCGGACAGGACGTCGAAGTCGGCGATGGTGGCGATGATGCCGTCCGGGTTGGAGGCGGTCGCCTGCTCGATGATGCGCGCCATGTCGGCAAGGTCGCCGGTCGGCGGGTTGCGGTATTCCACTTCAACGCCCATCTGGCCGCCCGCAACGGCGATGGCGTTCTTGATGGTGTTCCACCAGCTGTCGCTGTCGGGTGCATGGCTGACCAGCACGAAGCGTTCGCCCTCGGCATAAGACGGAGCAGTGAGACCGGTGAAGGCAACGGCGGCGGCTGCCATTGCAATGAGTGTCTTCTTCATGAGTTCCTCCCAGAACGTGGATCGCGGGCCTCGAATATCCGGCCGCGATTTCAGAAGCCGTGTGTGGCCGGACAGGTCCGGACCACATTTGGAATATAAATTCTATTTTGTTTTTTGTGCAACAGATTTTTTCCAAAAAGTCACGTCCGGTTGCGCGCGGCCCCCACCGAAACGGCCAAAGCGATGGCCAGGGAAAGACTTGCGGAGAGGGCTCTGAACGCGCCGACATCGAGTTCGGAGACCAGCAGCTGGATGGCCTTGAGCTTGGCCAGCGGGCTCGTGACCACATCGGTGATGGCAACGATGTCCGCCCCCGTGGCACGGGCGCGCGTCGCCATGTCGATGGTCAATTCCGAGTAGGGCGCGAAGGTGACCGCGATCACAGCGTCGTTGGGCCGGATCAGGTGTTCCATGTTCATGTTGGCGATGCCGGAATGGAGAACGGCCGGAACGTCCATTTTTTCAAATGCATAGGCGAGATAGGATGTGACCGGAAAGGCGCGGCGGAAGCCGATCATATGGATGGTCTCGGCCCGGGCGAGCACATCGACGGCCTGCTGCAGGCCGACGGGGTCGACCGTTGTCAACAGGTTCTCGAGCGACGCCCGTCCGACTTCGACGAATTCGGCCAGGAGCGCGGAGGGTGATTCTGTGCCGTGTTCGCGAAGTTTGCTGAGACGGGTGGCATAATCCGGCCATTTCTGCGAATAATCGGAGCGGAACAATTTCTGCATCTGGGAATAGCCGGAAAAGCCCATTTCCTGGCAGAAACGCATGACGGCGGACGGCTGAACGTCTGCGCCTTCGGCAAGTTCGGCGACGGTCGACACCGCTACCCGGTCGGGGTTGGCGGCAATAAAATTGGCGAATTGTTTCAGCCGTTTGGGGAGTTGGTCCACCCTGCTGCCGAGAAGCTTGAAAAAGGCCTCGGTACTCTCGGGAGCGGCAGGACTGGCTGGAGACGCAGCAGTTGCATTCTCGTTAGCATCATTCATGGTGTTCTTCTTTTCCGGCTTGACACATTCCGTCGAAAGTGATTTTGGAATTTTTATTCTAAATTGGCAAGCCGCCGGTTCGCGGTCGGCCACCCCGCCATCCGGGAGGAAATGGAAATGGCAGTCAATGTTGCCCTGTTGGGGGCCGGACGTATCGGAAAAGTACATGCAAAGGCAATCGGCACGGCCGAAGGTGCCAGACTGGTTGCCGTTGCCGATGCCTTTCCCGAGGCGGCCGAACAGCTGGCCCGGGCTTATGACGCCAGGGTCGGCACCATCGACGAAATCGCCGGGGCGTCTGACGTCGACGCCGTGATCATCTGCACGCCGACCGATACCCATGCGGATCTGATCGAGAAATTCGCCAAGGCCGGCAAGGCGGTCTTCTGCGAAAAACCGATCGACCTGTCCCTCGACCGCGTCAAGGCCTGCCTGAAGACTGTCGAGGAAGAAGGCGCGACCCTTATGCTCGGCTTCAACCGCCGTTTCGACCCGCATTTCAGGGCAGTGCGCGCGGCCATTGATGACGGCCGTATCGGCGAGGTCGAGATGGTGCAGATCACCTCGCGCGATCCGGGTGCGCCGCCACCGTCCTACATCACCTCCTCCGGCGGCATCTTCCGGGACATGACCATCCATGATTTCGACATGGCGCGTTTTCTTCTGGGTGAAGAGATCTCGACGGTTTATGCGACGGCCTCGGTGCTGGTCGATCCCGAGATCGGCAAGCTTGGCGATTACGACAGCGCCACTGTGGTGCTGACGACCGCCTCCGGCAAGCAGTGCTCCATCTCCAACTCCCGCCGCGCGACCTACGGCTACGACCAGCGGATCGAGGTGCACGGGTCGCTCGGGGCGGTGAGCGCTGAAAACCAGCGGGCCGTCTCCATCGAGGTGGCAACCGCGGACGGCTATGCAAAGCCGCCGTTGCACGACTTCTTCATGACCCGCTACACGGAAGCCTATGCGGCCGAGATCACCGCATTCGTCGAAGCGATCAAGTCGGGCCACGCCCCCTCGCCGAGCGGCGAGGATGGTTTGAAGGCGCTCGCTCTCGCGGAAGCCGCCCTGAAGTCGGTGGCCGAACGCCGCGCCGTCGGTGTGGATGAAGTTTGAGCCTCACCCCGCTGTCGACCTCATCCTGAGGAGGACCTTCAGGTCCGCCTCGAAGGATGGGCAGCAAACTCCTGAGCCAAGCGGCCCATCCTTCGAGACAGCGCTTTCGCGCTTCCTCAGGATGAGGTCGTTCAGGGGGACACCTGTACAGAGAATGATTTGGAGGCCCGGGCAGTGAAAAGTCTCGGCATTGGATTGATCGGCACGGGCTTCATGGGCAAGTGCCACGCGCTGGCCTACCGGTCGGCAAGGGCGGTCTTCGGAGATGTGCCCGAGGCGCGTCTGGAAGTTCTGTGCGATGTTCCCGGCGACAAGGCCTCCGCCTTCGCCGACCAGTTCGGTTTTGCCCGCGCAACGGATGACTGGATGGATCTGGTCGCCGACCCGAAGGTCGATATCGTCTGCATCACCACGCCCAACAAGGTGCACAAGGAGATGGCGCTCGCCGCGCTTGAGGCCGGCAAGCATGTCCATCTTGAAAAGCCGATGGCGCTGACGATGGAAGATGCCCGCATTCTGCTGGCGGCGGCGGACAAGACCGGCGCCAGGACCATCGTCGGCTACAACTACCTGCACAATCCGGCGATCGGCCATGCCCGCAAGCTGATCGAGGACGGTGCCATCGGCCGGATTGTTCATTTCCGCGGCATGGTGGACGAGGACTATCAGGCCGATCCGGAGCTTGCCTGGACCTGGCGTGCGACCAAGGCGGATGCGGGGCTCGGAACGCTCGGGGATCTGGGCTGTCATTTGATATCGCTCGCAACCGCGCTGGTCGGACCGGTGGAAAGCCTGATGGCCGAAACCAGAACCGTGCACGAAACGCGCCCGATGGGCGAGGGCTCGGACGAGCGGCGCCCGGTGGAAAACGAGGACATCGCCTCCGCGCTGCTGACCTTCGAAAACGGCGTGCATGGTGTCATCTCTACCTCACGCAGTGCCTGGGGCCGCAAGAGCTACATCGCCTTTGAGGTTCACGGCACGGAGGGCATGATCACCTTCGACCAGGAGCGGATGAACGAACTGCGGCTTTATCAGAACCGGGGCCCCGTCTCCGAACAGGGCTTCAAGACCCTGTTGACCGGTCCGGCCCATCCGCCCTACGGCCAGTTCGTGCCCGCCGCCGGACACCAGCTCGGCTTCAACGACCTGAAGATCATCGAGGCGCACACCTTCCTGAAGGCAATTGCCGAGGGACGCGAGGCCGTGCCTTCCTTCAAGGAGGCGCTGCATTTCGAGGCGGTCATTCACGCAATCGCCGAGGCGGGTGAAACCGGTCGTCGCGTCACGCTGAAATAGGGTACTGCCTGCACCGTCTTCCTGCGCTGCATTTGTAAGGCGGATGGGGAGTTTTGCGCCGAGAAACAGGTTTCTCTCCGGTAACCTCGGCCTTTTCTCGTCCTTGGCCCGTGCCTATATGCGTGACAGGGAACGAAACCCTCGGCCGCGGATGGCAGAGCAGGGACGGTAAAAGGAAACCTCATGACTTCTGATGTAAACGCGGCCCGCGAAGAGAACGTACTGCGGATCGACATCGTCTCCGATGTCGTCTGCCCCTGGTGCATCGTCGGCTTCAAGCAGTTGGAAAAGGCCATTGAGGAGACCGGTGTTTCGGCCACCGTCAACTGGCATCCGTTCGAACTCAACCCGGACATGGCACCGGAAGGCGAAAACCTGCGCGAGCACATCATGAAGAAATACGGCTCGACAGCGGAGCAGTCGCAGGCCGCCCGCGACCGGCTGACAGAGCTGGGCGCAGGGCTTGGCTTCACGTTCCGCTTTGCCGAGGACTCGCGCATGCTCAACACCTTCAAGGCCCATCAGCTCATCCATTGGGCGGGGCCGCAAGGCAAGGAACATGCGCTGAAGATGGCCCTGTTCGAAGCCTATTTCCGCGACCGCAGGGACGTCAGCGACAGCAACGTGCTTGCGGATGTCGCTGCCGCCATCGGACTTGACCGCGAGGAAGCCCTGGCGGTTCTGGAGGACGGCCGTTACGCAGAGGTGGTGCGGCAGGAGGAACTGTTCTGGACGCAGAACGGCATTCACGGCGTTCCCGCCGTCATCTTCGACCGCCAGCATCTGGTGTCCGGTGCACAGGGCGAGGAGAACTACGCGGAAATCATTCGGCAATTGGTGAAGGAAGCGGCTTGAACCTCAGGCCCTGACGGACGAAGCCCCGGCTTCGCAATCAGTTAAACCTCATCCTGAGGAGCTTGGCAGCGCCAAGCGTCTCGAAGGATGGGCCGCTTGCTCAGGTGTGTGCTGCCCATCCTTCGAGACGGACCTGACGGTCCTCCTCAGGATGAGGTTTGTATTAACGCGAACATATGGGCCTCGCGTTGATTGCCTTACAGCTTCTCGAACAGAACCCCTGCCGCCTCGATCGGGCCCGCCGGTGTCTCGGCAGGCTCCGCGCCGTAGTTGGTCCAGATCCGGACACCCTTCGTATCCCGGCAGCGCAAACCGCCCGATAGCTCCCGGGTCTCGATACCGGCTTCTTCGCAAAGCTCCGAATAAAGGCGTTTCAGGACGGTCTCGTCACCCCAGCCGCCGACGTAAGTCAGGTGATCCTGCCGGAAGACGGCGGGCTCGCCGTCCTCCAGTTCCATCATGACATCGGCCGCGCCGTCCAGCTCTTCCCGGTAGCCCACAAATTTGCCGCCGCCTTTCAGCGGTATCGGCATGTCGGGCCGCAGGCTTTCAACGCGCGCAACGGTGACCTCCAGCCCTGGTATGTCCGGCGGCAGCGGTACCGGGATCACCATGTCGGCGGTGCGGGCCGCCGTGCGCGGGCCGAGAACGACCAGCGTGCCCGCTTCGGCGAGGGCCGTTTTCAAGTCTTGCGGCATATGGATGAGACCGGGGGCGGCAACGATCCGGTAGCCGGAAAAGTCGCGGGCCTCACCGCGGACGATGTCCACCGACAGGCCGAGCTTGCGCAGCGCCCTGTAGGTGTCGAAGACCAGCTGGAAATAGCTGAGCCCCTTGCCGTGAGGCTGGACCGACCAGGCAAAGTCCGCGTCGTAGTCGAAGATCAGCGCGACCGGTGTCTGAGGCGTGGAAACCTCCGGTGCAATATCAAGCTCTTCGGCAACCTTGCGGGCCTCGATGAGGGCAGGCGCATCGGCATTGTCCGGACGCAGCATGCCGGCGTGCATCTGTTCCTGGGCGAAAGGCGCCTGGCGCCAGCGGAAATAGCAGACCGCCTCGGCGCCATGCGCATAGGCCTCCCACGCCCAGAGCCGCATCATGCCGGGCAGCGGTGCCGGGTTGTAGGGCGCCCAGTTAACGGGTCCGGGCTGCTGTTCCATCACCCACCAGCGGCCCTTGCCGACGGCGCGGTAGAGATCGTGATGGAAGGCCTGGAAATCGGGATCGCCCTGGCGGGCGAAGGTGCGCTGATGGGTCTCGTCTGCGCCGACCCGGTCTTCCAGAAAACCGAGCGGATAACTGTCCCAGGTGGCGATGTCGAGATCGTCGCCCACCTTGAAATGATCGAAATCGGTGATCCGGCCCATGAAATTATGGCTGACCGGCGCGCCCGAATGCGCGCGGATGATCTCCACTTGCCTGCGGTTGAAGCGCACCACCTGATCGGAGGAGAACCGGCGGAAGGCAAGGCTGTGCGAGGGGTTGGCCTCGGTCACCGTCAGGTTCGGCAGGTCGACCTCCTGAAAGGACGAATAGTCCATCGACCAGAAGACATTGCCCCAGGCGCGGTTGAGCGCCTCGATGGTGCCGTAGCGCGCCTCCAGCCAGATCCGGAAGGCTGCTTCGGCCGCCGCCGAATAGGAGAGAGTCGTGTCGTGGCAGCCGTATTCGTTGTCCGTCTGCCAGGCGGCGACATGAGGATTGCGGCCGTAGCGTTCGGCAAGCAGGCGGACGATCCGGTCGCTCTCCTTGCCATAGCCTTCGTGTGAAAAACAATAGTGGCGGCGCGAGCCGAATTTCCGGGGCCGGCCGTCGGCGTCGACCGCAAGCATGTCCGGATGCTTGTCGATCATCCAGCGCGGCGGCGTTGCCGTCGGGGTGCCGAGCACGACCTTGAGGCCTGCCGCACCGAGCGTTTCGATCGCCCTGTCCAGCCACTCGAAGTGGAGGTCCCCCGGGGCGGGCTCCAGCCGCGACCAGGCAAACTCGCCGATCCGAACCCAGGTCAGTCCGGTCTCGGCCATGCGGCGGGCATCGGCCTCCCAGATCTCTTCCGGCCAGTGTTCGGGGTAGTAGCAGGTGCCGAGGGTGCGTTTCATGGGGGGCTCACGAGTGTGTTCAGATGGGTTCGGAGGCGCCAAACCCTCCGATCGGTCTATTGAAAAAATTCGATGCTGCGACTTCGCAATATCTTCTGACCTTCCCGTTTGTCATCCCGGTTTGACGCGCAGCACGAAGACCGGGAACCCGTAGACTGGAGGGCTGGCCTGGAACACAAATCCAGTTCAACAGGTTACCGGATCCCTGCCGGAGTTTATGCCAACGAAAGCGGGCGCAGGGACGACAAGTTCAGTTGGTTCGTGCCGTCGCAGCTCTGTTGGTCTTGATCTTTAAATCACAGGTCACGCTTCCCTACAGCACCACCCTGTGCTCGCTCTGTCCGCGTGCGGAAACCTGCGCGAAGAACGTCTTGCCTTCTTCCGGACCCGTCAGGCCTTCGGAGGCGGTGGTCACGAACAGGGTGTTAAGGTCGGCACCGCCAAAGGCGGGGCAGGACGTCTGGCTGGCCGGGAATGAAACCGCTTCAACGAAGGAGCCGTCCGGCGCGTAGCGGGCGACCCGGCTGGCGCCCCACTGGGCGTTCCAGAGATAGCCTTCGCTGTCGACCACGGCGCCGTCCGGTTTGAGGTCTTCAGGCGAAAGGTCCACGAATGTCTCCGGAGCACCGGCCGGCCAGCCGTTGTCATCAAGCGCCACTTTCCGGATCATCCGGGTTTTCGTGTCGCAGAAATAGGCCGTGTTTCCGTCCGGTGCGAAACAGATCGCGTTGGAGCAGGTGATGTCGCCATAGAGCTTGCGCAACTCGCCCTTGAAATAGCGGTAGATCGAGCCGGCACCATGTTCCAGATTGATGCCCATGGTACCGATCCAGAAGCCACCTTTCGGGTCGGCGCGCCCGTCATTGGAGCGGGTCACCGGATTGTCCGCCTCCAGATCGCAGAGCTTTTTCGAAATCTCCGATTCCAGGTCGAACAGGAACAGCTTGCTGGCGCTGGCGACCAGCAGCTCGTTTCTCGTGACCCAGCCGGCAGCCGAGACATATTCGTCGAACTGCCAGGTTTTCGGCGTGCCGTTTTCCCGGCTGAGCAGCCGTTTGTTCAGAATGTCGAACCAGAAAAGCTGCTGCCGTTCGGGATGCCACAGGGGACCTTCGCCGAGAAGGCATTGGCGTTCATCGAAAATTGTACTCATGAGCCTTGTCCGTTCACTGCGACCGCCCTGTCGTAGGCGGCAACGATCCTGTCCGCGCGTTCCCGGACCTCGGCGACGGTAAAGCCCGGTTTGAAGAGCGCCGTGCCGATGCCGAAACCGGCCGCCCCCGCCTTGATCCAGTCGGCAAAATTGTCCGCTCCCGCACCACCGACCGCGTAGGTCGCGGTTCCCTTCGGCAGGACCGCCAGCATGGCCTTGAGCCCGTCTGGGCCGATCAGCGAGGCGGGGAAGAACTTGAGCCCGTCCGCGCCGTTGCGAAGGGCGGTGAAACATTCGCTCGGCGTCATGACGCCCGGAAACGAGTTGAGGCCTTCGGCCTTTGTTGCCCGGATGACCTCCGGATTGCAGTCCGGCGAGACGATCAGCGTGCCGCCGGCGGCTTTCACGTCCAGAACCTGACCGGGCTCCAGCACCGTGCCGGCACCGATTTCGGCCCGGGCGGAGAAGGTCCTCGCCATCGCCTCGATACTCTTCAGCGGCTCGGGTGAATTCAGCGGAACCTCGATGCGTGTGATCCCCGCCTCGATCAGGTTTTCGGTCACGGGCAGCGCTTCGACCGGGGTCAGGCCCCGCAGGATCGCGATCAGGTTCCTGCTCATGCACTTACTTTCAGGTAGGAGGAGTAGGCGAGGGCAAGCCCTCTCAGGGTGATAGTTTCCGCGTCCAGCAGCCGTGCGGAACCGCCGATGCAGCCGAGAGCCGTTCCATAGGCCCTGGCGATACCGTCGCTGCCGAGCAGGGCGACATCGGAAAGGTCGAACACTTCCCGCACGGCGGCAAGCTCGGAGCCGATCAGAATGCCGGACAGGCGGCCGCGGGCGGCTTCCGGTGACAGGCCGGCCACGAGCCCGGCCGCCCTTATGCCGAAGAGATCGGCAGACAGGGACTGAGGGCACGCGTAGATGCGTGCCACGGCATCCCGGAAGGCCTTGTCGTCGAGAGCTTTTTCCGACAACCCATGCCTCAGGACGGAATGATTGGCAAAGAGCGCGAAGGTTTCTCCGGTCATGCAGGTCCGGAAGCGTTCGATGCGCCCGTTATCCAGCGCGACCCATTTGGTATGGGTGCCGGGCAGGCAAAGCGTGCCGGTGTAGCCGGAATTGTCCGCCAGGAAACCGGCAATCTGGGTTTCTTCGCCGCGCATGACATCGGCCGGGTCGAGCTGCTTGATGCCGGGCAGGATGCGCACATCAAGCCGCGGATCCTCGACCTGAACCGTTGTCGCCTCGTCGATGCCGGGAGGGGCGCAAGGCGTCTCGATATAGGGGGCTTCCGTCCAGCCTTGCCTGGATCCGGCCATGCCGCAGACGATGACAGTCGTCTTGCGATCCGCATCAAGAACATCTTCGGCCAGCTCCAGAAGCGCGGGCTCGAAGTCCCTGGGCGCGAGCTTGCCCATGCCCTTGTCGGAACTGCGGTGCCGGATGGTTGTGCCGTCCGGGCCTTGAGCCCAGATGCGCAGGTTGGTCGTGCCCCAGTCGGCGGCGATCCAGGCGGCTTTTGCTTTGCTGGTCATCCCGTTACCACGACCCCGCCGTCCACGACCATTGCCTGTCCCGTCATGGCCTTGCTCGCCTTGGAGGCCAGGAACAGCACCGGGTCGACCATGTCCTCCGGCTGGAGTTCCTCCTTCAGGCATTGCCGGTCGATGTGGGCGGCAAGCCCGTCCGGGGTTACCCACATGTCCTTCTGCTTTTGCGTCAGGACCCAGCCCGGCGCAATCGCGTTGACCCGGATGCGGTCCGGGCCGAATTCCCGCGCAAGACTCCGCGTCATGCCGTTGATGCCGGAATTGGCGGTGGTGTAGATCGCGTAGCCCGCATTGCCCATCATGTAGGAGATCGACGAGAAGTTGACGATCGATCCGCCACCGGCCGCGCGCATGCCGGCCACCACCTGCTGGCAGGCGAAGAAATAGGCCTTCAGGTTGATTGCGATGGACCAGTCCCAGAAGGCCTCGTCGACCTCCTCGGTCTTGTGCCGCTGGTCATTGGCCGCGTTGTTGACGAGCACGGTGATGGTACCGTTTTGCTCGCCCGCCTGCTTTATCGCGTCCTTGAGGGCGGTCATGTCCGTGATGTCGCAGGGCAGGAACAGCGGCCGCCGTCCGTGCTTCTGTTCCATCTCGTCACAGAACGGTGTTGCATCGGAGCGCTGCACGAAGGCGACCTTCGCGCCCTGGCCCAGGAAGCCGTCGGTCAGTGCCGCGCCGATACCCGAACCGCCCCCGGTGATGAAGACCGAAGTGTCCCTGAGATCCGGAAATTGAGCGTACATTTCAGTTCCTTATTTCGTCAGGCGGCCTCACCCGCAAAGCCCGCTTGAGTTACGTTCCTCAGCATGTCGCCCTCAAGACCAGCGGTCGTCTCCCGAGGCCGTCAGGCAACATGAAGTCCAGGGAGATCGGAAGACGTCCGATGATCTCGAGGATTGTTGTCTTACGGAAGGAGCCGCCGCGGCAAAGTTCGGGGTCATTGCCTTGATCTCTACGTATTACCTGAAAGAGCGCTTCGGCGTCCAGACCCGGTGCGCGCTGGAGGCGGGACGCGCTCTGACGGGCGTTCTCAGGAGGCATCGCCGGGATCATTTCACCGCTCCAAGCGTCAGGCCGGCGATGAAATGGCGTTGCATCAGGAAGAACATGGCCACCGGCGGCAGGGCCGCGACGATGGAGCCCGCGCTCATCAGGTGATAGGCGGCGCGGTACTGGGCGTTGAAGGAGGTGATGCCGGCGGTAACCGGCTGGCTTTCCACCCCTTGGGTCAGCACCACCGCCCAGAAATAGTCGTTCCAGATGAAGGTAAAGATCAGCACGGAGAGGGCCGCGATGGCCGGCTTCATCAGGGGCAGCACCACATACCAGAAGATCCGCCATTCCGCGATGCCTTCCACCCTGGCCGCCTCGATCAGTTCGAACGGCAGCGCGCGGATGAAGTTGCGCATGAAGAGCGTGCAGAAACCGGTCTGGAAGGCGATGTGGAACAGCACCAGGCCGGTGATGGTGTTGTAGAGCCCCATCTGCAGGGTGAGGTCGCGCACCGGAACCATCAGGATCTGGAACGGCACGAAGTTACCGGCCACGAACAGGAAGAAGATCCAGATGTTGGACTTGAACTTGTAGACCCCGAGGGCGAAGCCGGTCATGCAGGACAGCGCCACCGCGCCGATCACGGTCGGAATGGTAATCTTGAACGAGTTCAGAAGATACCAGGGCATGTCCGAAGCGGTAAAGACCATGCCGTAGTTGGTGAAGCCCTCGAAGGAAGACGGCCAGCCCCAGTAGTTGGCATTGGTGAAATCCGTATCCGGCTTGACGGAAAAGATCGCGACCGCGATCAGCGGCAGCAGCCAAAGGATCAACGCCAGGGGCAAAAGGGTCTGGTAAGTGATCTGCCAGGAGCGCGAGGTGCGTTCGATCGGTGTCGGGAACATGTCAGCGCACCTTCTCTTCTTTGTACATGGACCAGAGGAAATAGGCGATGAAGGCCAGCATGATCAGGAACAGGATGACGGCAATCGCCGCGCCATAGCCCATGCGGAAGCCGTATTCGGACAGCGCCACCTCGAACATGTAGAAGCTCAGCACCCGGCTGGCGCCGAAGGGGCCGCCGTTGGTCATGATGGAGATGAGGTCGAAGGAGCGCAGCGCGCCGATGATGGTCACAACAAACGCGATGAAGGTCGCCGGGCGCAGCTGAGGCACGATGATGTACCAGAGCATGCGCCAGCCCCTGGCACCGTCAAGGCGCCCCGCCTCGATCTGCTCCGGATCCACCGCGTTAAGGCCGGTCAGATATAGGATCATGCAATAGGCGGTCTGCGGCCACAGGCCAGCGACGATAATGCCGACGGTGACCCAGTTCTCGTCGCCCAGAACGTTGAGCGGCGGCAGGCCGACGGCGCCGAGCAGGACGTTCAGGATACCGAAGGTCGGATCGTAGAACCAGGTGAAGACGAGACCGACCACGACCTGCGAGATCACGAAGGGAAAGAAGAACAAAGACTTGTAGAGCCGGATTCCGGTGACCGTCTGGTTCAGGAACAGCGCGATGAAGAGACCGGCCGGAATGGCCAGAAGATAGAGAGCCAGCCAGATGACATTGTTCTTCAGCGACGTGTAGAACGCATCGTCCCAATAAAGTTCCTCGTAGTTGTAGAGGCCGACAAATTGCGCCTCGCCCAATCCGTCCCACTCGTAGAGGGACAGGTTGAAGGACTGGAAGATCGGAAAGATCACATAGACCAGGAAAAACAGGATGCCCGGGGCAAGGAACAGCCACGGGGTGAGCTTCTGCTGGTTTTTATGCCACCAGGAACTCTGGCGGACTTCGGCGATGGTCGCTTGGGCCATTTTGGCTCTTCCGGGACGTCTGGAGACTGGGATGATAGCGGAAACGAAGAGCGGGGTGCCGAAGCAACAGCCTGGCACCCCGCCCGTTTCGGGCTCAGCTAGGCGTTACTGGTAGATGCGCGCGCGGGCGCGTTCCAGACGCGTCAGGATCTTGTCCAGGTTATCCGGCTTGACCATGAATTCCTGCAGGCCTTCCATGGCGACTTTCGCCATTTCGGCCGGCGCGTCGCGGTCGAAGAACTGGGCAACCCCGCCCGGGGAGTTCGTGGACAGCATGGCAAAGCCCTGCTCCAGGAACTTGTCCTGGTCCACGGACGACTTGGCGTTTACCGGCAGCTGGCCGAGATGCTTGCCGTCGTTGATCCAGGTCTGAACGTCTGGGGAAACCGCGAACTTCAGGAATTCGCGTGCGTTTTCCTTGTTCTCGGCCTTGGCCGGGATGTGGAACGTGTCGGTCGGTGCGTCTTCGGCTTTTTCAACGCCCGGGGTGATTTCGACGAACTGATAGAAATCGAGCTGGTCGTCGGTGAGCCCGGCTTCGCGCAACGGCGCGACCGCGAAGTTACCCATGAGGTAGGCTGCCGCATCGCCCTTGACCATGAAGGGCAGGGCTTCCTGCCAGCTGTAGGTCTGGTGGTTGTCGATGAAGGCGCCCATGTCGATGAGTTCACGCCAGTTGGCGAAGGTTTTCCTGACTTCGTCGGACTCCCAGGAGGCCTTGCCGGTCAGAAGGTCCATGTGGAAGTCGAAGCCGTTGGTGCGCATGTTCAGGTAGTCGAACCAGCCGCCTGCGGTCCAGAGGAACTTGGTGCCGATGGTGTAGCACTTCTTGCCCGCGTCGATGATCTTCTGGCAGTTGGCCTTTTCTTCTTCCCAGGTGGCCGGTTCGGAGAGACCCAGTTCGTCAAAGATGTCTTTGCGGTAGTAAACACCCCACTGATAGTAGGTGTAGGGCACGCCCCACTGTTTGCCGTCGATGGTCATCGCACCCTTGGTCGAGGCCAGGTTCTCGCCGATGGCCGGATCCGCCCACAGGTCCGAGACGTCTTCGAAGAGGCCCGCTTCCACATACGGCCGCATGCGGTTCGCCGCGTACCAGGTGGCAACGTCCGGCGCATTCGCGGTCAGGAAGTTGCGGATCTGGGTCTTGTAGGCTTCCCGGTCGATCACGGTGGTTTCGATGTTCAGGTCCGGGTTCTTTTCCTGAAACTGGGCGATCATCTCTTCCATCGTCGCCCTTGGAGCCGGGTTGGACGTGTCGAGAAAGATTTTCAGATTGCCGGTCAGGCCGTCGGCGGATGCTCCGCCTGGAATTGCAGCCAGAATGGCAAACGCCGCAGCGGACGTCTTGAGCATGGAACGCATGGTGTCCTCCCTGTTTGTTCCATTATGTGAAACTGAGTTTTACATATTGATACTTTGATGCGAAGCGGTTAGGTTGTCAACAGGTCCGGCGGAAAGAAACGGACGAGTGGAGGAAAGAATGACGAAAAGGGCGACGGCTGACGGGACGGTCGGCAAGGCGCTGGAAGTGCTCGACAAGGTGGCGGAGGTCGGCAGGCCGGTCCGGTTTTCGGAGTTGCTGGCAGGCAGTTCCCACCCCAAGGCGACGCTTTACCGGTTGCTGCAGACCCTGGTGAGCCAGGGCATGCTGGCATATGACGACCAGCAGCAGACCTATTCGCTCGGCATCCGCCTGGTTCGGCTTGCCCATGCCGCCTGGCGCCAGAGTTCGATTGCGCCGATCGCGCGCCCCTTTGTCAGTGCGCTGGCGGATGTGGCCGGCGAAACGGTTCACCTTGCCCAGCTCGACAGCGGACAGGTGCTTTATGTCGACAAGCGCAACGCCGCCGATCCGATCGACATGTTCTCCCAGGCCGGCAAGGTCGGCCCCGCCTACTGCACCGGTGTCGGCAAGGCGATGATGGCTTTTCAGGATCCGGGCGAACTCGATCACATTCTGAAGAAACAGTCCTTCTACCGGTACACGCCCGCGACACTCGTCACCGAGGCCGCGCTGAAAGCGGAGCTGGAAGACATACGGAGCGAGGGGGTGGCTTATGACCGGGAAGAACACGAGCCCGGCATCATCTGCATCGCGGCCCCCATTCTGACATCGAAGGGACGGGCCATCGGCGCCCTGTCTGTCACGACATCCACGCGGCGGAAAAGCCTGGAGGACCTTGAGGAGGTCCGTCCGGCTCTTCAGGAGGCGGCTTCGAAAATCGCAGCCTCCGTCGAGGACTGGCAATTCCCCGCCTGAACATTTCCCAGGGAGTTTGAAATTCATGTCTGGCGTCACACTGAACAAGGCGGTCAAGCAATATGGCGATCTGCAGGTCATCCACGGGGTGGACCTTCAGATCGAACATGGAGAGTTCTGCGTTTTTGTCGGTCCGTCCGGCTGCGGCAAGTCAACGCTTCTGCGCATGATTGCCGGGCTGGAAGAAACCACAGCCGGTACGATCGCCATCGGCGGCCGGGACGTGACGAAAATGGACCCGGCCGAGCGCGGCGTTGCCATGGTCTTCCAGACCTACGCGCTCTACCCGCATATGAGCGTCGAGGAGAACATGGGATTCGGCCTGAAGATGAACGGCCATCCCAAGGCGGAAATTGCCGAGAAGGTCGCCGAAGCCAGCCGCATCCTGAAACTCGATCCCTATCTCAAGCGCAAGCCCAAGGCGCTTTCCGGCGGCCAGCGCCAGCGTGTCGCCATTGGCCGCGCCATCGTGCGCGGGCCGGAAGTCTTCCTCTTCGACGAGCCGCTCTCCAACCTCGACGCGGAGCTGCGTGTCGACATGCGCGTGGAGATCGCGCGCCTCCACAAGGACATCGGCGCCACCATGATCTATGTGACGCACGATCAGGTCGAGGCGATGACGCTGGCCGACAAGATCGTGGTGCTGCGCGGAGGCAACATCGAACAGGTCGGCTCGCCGATGGAGCTTTATTCCGACCCGGACAACAGGTTTGTCGCCGGCTTCATCGGCAGCCCGAGCATGAATTTCGTCGAGGGCGTGGCCGGGGACGGTGCCGTCTCGATTGCGGCCTTCGGCGGCATCGACGTTCCCGCCTCCGTCGCCCTGCCCGCCAAGGGCGAAAAGGTTCTCGTCGGCCTGCGCCCGCAGCACCTGTCCGTTGCCGAGAGTGATGAAGGCGCAAAGGTCGACCTGTGCGAACAGCTCGGCGGCGTTGCCTATTCCTACCTCATCTGCCCGACCGGCGAGCGCATCATCGTCGAGACCAAGGGCGAGGAGGCCCCGCATTCCGAAGGCACCGTTGCCGTCACCTTCGACCCTGCTTCCGCGCTGTTCTTCGATGCGAAGACGGAGCAGCGGTTGCGGTAGTTGCGGATACTGCTTCCGTTTCAGGGTGCGGTTCGGATTTCTGAAGAACTTCGACAAACGACCCCACCCTGAGGAGGGCCGTCAGGTCCGTCTCGAAGGATGGGTGGCGAGCTCTCGAATTTGCAGCCCATCGTTAGAGGCTTCGCTCCGCGCCTCAAGATAAAATGTGAATCGGGATGGGCGGCATTTTCAGCAAGCTGAAACGCTCCTTTGGCGCGCCTCTTCTTCTCAAGAAAGTGCTCGCTACGCTCTCTCTGATGCGCTGGTTTCCGGATCGGCGCACAGCTTGCACCGCGCTTGTCCGGAGTGACGGGGCGTGGCTTGAGGTCTGCGCCTCTGGCTTCTTTGTCCCCGATTGAGGCCGGATCGATCCAGCCGTCATCATACATCATCAAAAGAGCGCTATGTTTCAAATGGCGGGTGAGGACGCGTCGATTTCGGCACCGGTCCTTGCCTGGTCCTGCCTGCATGAACCGCAGCCGTATACGCATGCGGTCCGCATTTGCTCAGCAATTCGTCTTGACATGAATACTGATTCAGGTTTCATATATGGATCAGCGTCAGGCAATCTGAGGGCACTGGGCAAGGTTGTGGGAGCAGCCTGATCTGCCAGGCCGGGCCTCGCGCGCATTGGGAGGAGAGTTCATGACGAAACGCGTTTTCCGCTGGGCGCTGCCGGTGATGGCAGGGGTCGGCTTTGCCGCTGCCGGCGTAACGGGCGCCCTGGCCGACGATATCAAGATCGCCCACGTCTACGGCAAGACCGGCCCGTATGAGGCCTACGCGAAACAGTCCCATGTCGGCCTGATGATGGGTCTGGAATACGCCACCGACGGCACGATGGAAATTGACGGCCGCAAGCTCGTGGTGATCGAAAAGGATACCCAGCTGAAGCCGGACATCGGCAAGGCGGCTCTCGCCGAAGCCTATGGCGACGATGAAGTCGACATTGCCGTCGGGCCGGTCTCCTCCGGTGTGGCGCTCGCCATGCTGCCCGTCGCCGAGGAATACGAAAAGCTCCTCATCGTCGAGCCGGCGGTTGCCGACTCGATCACCGGCGAGAACTGGAACCGTTATATTTTCCGCACCGCGCGCAACTCCTCGCAGGACGCCATTTCCAACGCGGTCGCGCTCGGCCAGGAAGGCGTCTCCATCGCAACGCTCGCCCAGGACTACGCCTTTGGCCGTGATGGTGTCGCCGCCTTCAAGGAAGCTTTGGAAGGCACCGGCGCGAAGCTCGTCTTCGAGGAATACGCACCGACCGATACCAAGGACTTCACCGCCAACGCGCAGCGCGTCTTCGATGCCCTGAAGGACGAACCGGGCCGCAAGTTCCTGTTCGTGATCTGGGCCGGCGGCGGCAACCCGATCAGCAAGATCAAGGCAATGGAGCCGGAGCGCTTCGGTGTCGAGATTGCCACCGGCGGGAACATCCTGGCAGCCATGAAGGCCTATAAGGAACTGCCCGGCATGGAAGGCGCGACCTACTACTACTACGACATCCCGAAGAACCCGGTGAACGACTGGCTGGTCGCCGAACACCGGAAGCGCTTCGATGCACCGCCCGACTTCTTCACCGCGGGCGGCATGTCGGCAGGCATTGCAATCGTCGAGGCCATCCGCAAGGCGGGCTCGACCGACACCGAAGAGCTGATCACGGCCATGGAAGGCATGGAGTTCGAAACGCCCAAGGGCAAGATGATGTTCCGCGCAGAAGACCACCAGGCACTGCAGTCCATGTATCACTTCAAGATCAAGGTCGACCCGGATGTCGAATGGGGCATCCCGGAACTGGTGCGCGAACTGAAAATCGAAGACATGAACATTCCGGTTCGCAACAAGCAGTGACACGACGAAACGCGGCGGGCTGACCTGCCCGCCAGCGTGGCCCCATCGCCTTCGTGGCTCTACTGCCTTCGTGGTTGTAGAAACCACAATTGTCCCGGCCGGTTGACCTCTGTCCGGCCGGGTGCAAGCTGCCCGAGAACCTACCCAGCAACCGGATCGCCAGCAACAGGATAGGACGTGGCCCAGGAACATCCCATATTGGAAACGCGCGATCTCACCATCCGCTTCGGCGGCCATGTGGCGGTCGATCATGTTTCCTGCAGCTTCGACAGGGGCACCCTGACCGCGATTGTCGGTCCGAACGGTGCCGGCAAGACCACCTATTTCAACCTGATTTCCGGTCAGCTGACGGCGACCGAAGGCAAGGTTCTTTTGAACGGCGAGACGATCACCCGCATGTCCGTGCCCGAACGCACCGACCGGGGTATCGGCCGGGCCTTTCAGCTCACAAATCTGTTTCCCACTTTGAGCGTGCGCGAAAACGTCCGCCTCGTGGCGCAGGCCAAGGCCCGCAAGGGGTTCGATCTCTTTTCGATTGCCGAAAGCCACGTCGAGCTTCTTGAACGCGCCGACCATGTCCTGTCGGAAGTCCGGCTGATCGACCAGGCCGAGCAGACCGTATCGTCCTTGCCTCATGGCGACCAGCGCAAGCTGGAGGTGGCGATGATGATTGCCCTCGGGCCGCAGGTGCTGATGTTCGATGAGCCGACCGCCGGCATGAGTGTCGACGAGGTGCCGGTCATCCTCGAACTCATCCAGAAACTGAAAAGCGACATGGACCGCACCATCCTCCTGGTCGAGCACAAGATGGACGTGATCCGGTCTCTCGCTGACCGGATCATCGTTCTGCACAACGGCGCGCTCGTGGCCGACGGCGAACCGGCCGAGGTGATCGCGCTTCCGATCGTCCAGGAAGCCTATCTCGGCAAGAGCCCGGAAAACGCGGGGGAGGCGGCGTGATGACGGATGTGCTTCTGTCTCTCAAAGGTGTGCATACCCACATCGGCCCCTATCACATTCTCCAGGGCGTCGACCTCACCGTGCCGGTGGGCGGCGTGACCGTTCTGCTTGGCCGCAACGGCGCGGGCAAGACGACCACCTTGCGCACCATCATGGGGCTGTGGACCGCCAGCCGGGGTGAAATCCATTTTGCCGATCACGACATCACCAAGCTGACGACGCCCGAGATCTCCCGGCGCGGCATTGCCTTCGTGCCGGAGGACATGGGCATCTTCACCGACCTGACGGTGGAAGAAAATATGATCCTGGCAAGTGCAAACGGTCCTGTGGATGCAAAACGCCTGTCCTGGATCAGGGATCTCTTCCCGCCGATCGGAACCTTCTGGAAGTCTTCCGCCGGAACGCTGTCGGGCGGCCAGAAGCAGATGCTGTCTGTTGCCCGCGCAATCATCGAGCCGCGCCGCCTGATCCTGATCGACGAGCCGACCAAGGGACTGGCGCCGGCGATCATCAAGGCGATGACCGATGCCTTGCGGGAACTGAAGGAGACCGACACGACCATCCTGCTGGTGGAACAGAATTTCGCCATGGCCTCCAGCATCGGCGATACGGTCGCCGTGATGGATGATGGCCGCATCGTCCATTCCGGTTCCATGCCGGAGCTGGCCGGGGACGCCGCCTTGCAGGAAAAACTGATGGGCCTGAGTCTGGAGGCGCACCAATGAGCGAGACGGCGATCAAACCCCGCATCGAGAAAATTCCGTTGAAAGAGCAGGTTTCTCAGAAGCTTCCGATCCTGCTGGTCCCCCTGCTTGGCCTCGCGGGCCTCGTTGCCATCGGCAATCCGGCAAGCTGGCTCACCCTGACGGTTGCCGGGCTTGCGATGGGCATGATGATCTTCATCATGGCCTCGGGGCTGACGGTGGTCTTCGGCCTGATGGACGTCATCAATTTCGGCCACGGCGCCTTTGTCGCCGTCGGGGCTTTCGTCGGCTTCACGGTGCTCGCCTGGCTCGCCGGCTGGACGGCTTCGCCGAGCGTGATGTTGAACCTTGCCGCCGTGCTGATCGCCATTCTGGCGGCGATGCTGGTCACCGGCCTGCTCGGCCTCGGTTTCGAGCGTGTCATCGTGATGCCGGTCTACGGCGAACATTTGAAACAGATCCTGGTGACCATGGGCGGCCTGATCGTCGCCCAGCAGATGATCTATGTGGTCTGGGGCCCGGACGAAATGCATATCTCCCGTCCGGAGGCGTTCCAGGGATCGTTTGTGATCGGTGAGGCGGCGATTGAAAAATACCGCCTTGTGGCGGTCGCCGTCGGTCTCGCCCTGTTCCTGGCCATGCGCCACATCCTGAAGAATACAAAGGTGGGCCTGCTGGTTCGTGCCGGGGTCGAGAACGGCGAGATGGTCGAAGCGCTCGGCTACCGTATCCGACGCCTGTTCCTGATCGTCTTCATGACAGGGTCCGCGCTGGCCGGTCTTGGCGGGGTCATGTGGGGGCTCTACCAGGAGACGATCACGGCCCATATGGGCTCGGAAATCATGGTGCTGGTCTTCATCGTGGTGATCATCGGCGGGCTCGGTTCGGTCGAGGGCTGTTTTATCGGCGCGATGCTGGTCGGGCTGCTGGCCAACTACACCGCCTTCCTGGCGCCGAAGGTCGCGCTGATATCCACCATCGCCCTGATGGTGGCGGTCCTGATGTGGCGGCCGCAGGGCCTTTACCCGGTCGTCAAGGCGAAGTGAGGAGAGGACCATGCTGACCAGCCCGCATTTCTCACCCTCGCTGTCGCGCGCTTCAGCCGGCCCGCAGGGTTTTGTTATAGCGGACATCTGCGGATCCATGCGGCTCAACCGTATGACCCGATACGCTTTTCGCCATCTGGGATCGCATTTGCCGCGCCAAAACAAAACGCACACCGCAGGGAGGGTGAGAAATGCGGGCTAAACTTCTCTCCGGCGACACGCCCCGCAGCAGCCTGCTGACGGCGCTGCTTTTGCTGGTGCTGATATCGCTGGCCTTCGCGCCGTTCCTGTTTCCCGGCACCAAGAGCCTGGAGACGGCGGCACGCATCTCGATCTTCATCGTGCTGGTGGCAAGCTACGATCTCCTGCTTGGCTATGCGGGCATCGTCTCCTTCGCCCACACGATGTTCTTCGGCATCGGCGCCTATGGTACGGCACTCGCGCTGTCGACGACGGGACCGAGCTACTGGTCGCTGATCTGGGGCACGGCGGCAGGCGCACTCGTGGCTGCGCTCTTCGCCCTTGCCATTGGCCTCTTTTCCCTGCGCGTGAAGGCGATCTTCTTCGCCATGGTGACGCTGGCGGTAGCCAGTGCCTTCGCGGTCCTGATCTCGCAGATGTCCTGGCTGACCGGCGGCGAGGACGGGCTCAACTACAAGATCCCGCGCGAGCTGACCCCTGCCTTCAAGCTGATCAAAGCGAAGGTCTTCGGCGTCTCGATCAACGGCAAGCTGCTTGCTTATTACCTGGTGTTCTTCGCCTCCGCGATTTTGTTCCTGGTCATGCTCCGGATCGTCAATTCACCGTTCGGGCGCACGCTGAAGGCGGTGCGCGACAACGCCTTCCGGGCGGAAGCCATCGGCTATCGCGTGGTCTGGTACCGGACGGCCGCCACCGTGCTCTCCGCCGTCATGGCGGCACTGGCGGGATCGCTTCTGGCCATCTGGCTGCGCTACACCGGGCCCGCCACGACGCTCTCCATGGAGATCATGATCGATATCCTGCTGATGGTGGTGATCGGCGG
>NZ_JBNKYW010000041.1:0-39650 GCF_050301095.1 Roseibium sp. | reverse complement strand
CGTCGATGCTGCGGCTGTCGATCTTGAAGGCGAAGGTCGGCTTCGGCTGTCCGTCCTTGCCGAGCTGGTAGAAGTTGGTTCTGAGGATCGACTCGATGGCGTTCTGGAAGCGGCGCAGGATGCGGTCGTCGTCGAGGCTGGACACGTCTTCCAGATTTGCGGTGAGTTCGCCCTCCAGGCGTTCGGTGCCGAGGTTGCGGTCCTTTTCGGTCACGTTCGGGTTGAACCGCAGGTGGAACAGTTCAACCAGTTTGGCGGCGATCGCCGGATAATTGTTCAGCGTCGACCACATGTAGTCTTCGGAGAACCGGATGCCGGCCTGGCGCAGATATTTCGACAATGCCCGCACGACGGCAATGTCGCGCCAGGCAAGGTCGGCCGTCAGCACCAGACGGTTGTAGCCGTCGTCTTCCGCGCGGCCGGTCCACACGGCCATGAACATGCTCTCCAACCGGCTCTGGAGCTGTTCGGTAAAGTCGATGACCTCGCCACTGCGCGATTCCAGTGTCATCTCGTGGAGGTAGGACAGGGGCGCATCGGCCGGCGTGATCCGGTAGGTCCGCTCGTTGATGACCTTGAAGCCCATGTTTTCCAGAAGCGGCACGCGCGCGGACAGCGGAATGGGCGATCCCCGGTGGTAGACCTTCAGGGCCAGCCGGTTCTTCTCCGTGCCCGTGGGCCGGTGGAAAGTGATGGTTGTTTCCCTGGCGTCCGTCAGGGTTTCCAGCTGGACGATGTCGAAGAGCGCTGACTGCGCGTTGTAGACTTCCTTGTAGCCGCCGTGGAAGGACAGTGCATAACGGTCGGCCAGCGTGCGGGCCTGGGCGGGTGCGAATTCATGATTGAGCGCATCGCGGACGCTGTCGGACCAGGACCGCACCATGTCGGCCACGGCCGCTTCCAGTTCCTCCTGATCCGGTTTCGGCGTTTCGCCCTTGTCGCGGCCGATGATGTAGTGAACCCGTGCCAACGGGCCTTCCGGATAGGTCACGTACCAGGCGGACAGGCGGCCTTCGTATATGGAAGCCAGATAGGTGCCGACGTTGAGGCGCACTTCGGTGGAATAGCGGTCGCGCGGAACGAAGACGAGGATCGAGACGTATCGGTCGAACTTGTCCGGCCGGGCGAGCACGCGGATGCGCGGGCGTTCGTCGAGCTGGAGAATGGCGATGGAAAAGTCGAACAGCCTGCTCTTCTCGATCTGGAACAGCTCGTCGCGCGGGAAGGCTTCCAGAACATTGCGGAGCGCGCGGCCCGAGTGGCTCTCAGAGCCATAGCCCGCCCTCGCCAGGACGCTGGCGACCTTGCGGCGCAGGAACGGGATCGTGCTGGTGGGTTCGGTATAGGCGGTGGAGGCGAACAGGCCGACGATGCGCAACTCACCGATCATCTTGCCGTCGTCGTCATAGAGCTTGGCACCGACATAATCCATGTGGACCCTGCGGTGCACCGTGCTCTTCACGTTTGCCTTGGCGATGATGAGCGGTTCGGGTTTTTTCAGAAATTCGCGAATTTCCGGGGTGATCTGGACGAATTCGGATCCGCGCCGGAGCACACGCACGTCCGGGTCGGACAACAGGCCGAGGCCGGTGCCTTCGTGGGGGGACAGTTCGCCTTCCTCGACGCCGCCCTCGAAGGTGTATTCGCGCATGCCGAGGAAAATGAAGTTGTCGTTTTCCATCCATTCCAGAAAGTGGATGGCCTCCCAGAGTTCGTCACTGCTGCTGGGGATCTGCGTCGTCTTGTAGATGTCGATGGCTTCGGCGAGGCGTTCCTGCATCGGCTTGAAGTCGGCGACGACCGAGCGGACGTCCGACAGCACCTTGTCGAGCCGCTTCTTGAGCGCTTCGCGGGCTTCCTCGGAATCGATCCGCGTCACATGAATGTGGATCAGGCTTTCCTGACGGTCCTTGCGCTTTGCCGGCTTCCTGCGGGCGGCGGCGGAGGCAAGCTTGCCATCCTCCTCCCGTTCCACGATGAAGATCGGATGGAGGACCAGATGGACTTCCAGTTTGCTTTCCTGCAACTCGTCCATCACCGAATCGACCAGGAACGGCATGTTGTCATTGACGATTTCAATGACTGTCAGGCCCTTGACCTTCTTGCCCTTCGCCTTGAAGCAGGGATCGGCGATGCTGACCCTGTGGGTGCCGAGCGTGTGGTTCTGGAAATCCTGCCAGGCGTCCCGGGCAAAGGCGATGAGCTCGTCCGTCGAATAGGACACAAGATCTTCCGCCGCGCCGCGCTCGTAAAACGCGTGCGCGAACTCGGCGAGGCCGGGATCTTCTTTTTCCAGGTTTGCTTGGACCGCGTCGATGAGCTTCTGTTTCTCGACGTCGTGTTTGTCCGGCATTTTAATCCCCTTAGGCGATCTTAGGTTTGGCTCTGTCGCGTGGTAGTGTCGATTATTTCCGCAACATAAAAGGTTTCATGACGGGAGGAACAAATTGTCAAGCAAAGTCACAGCCTTGCAAATCGATTCAAATGAATCTTTGAGCGAAAAAACACAGGCTTATTTCGATTTGTGCGAAGAGAAGCTCGGTTTGGTACCCAATGTGCTCAAAGCCTATGCCTTTGACGATACGAAGCTGCGTGCCTTCACCGATATGTATAACGACCTCATGCTGGCGGATTGCGGGCTTTCGAAGCTGGAACGTGAGATGATTGCCGTAGCGGTATCCTCCGTCAATCATTGTTTCTATTGCCTCACTGCACATGGGGCGGCGGTTCGTGAACTTTCAAGGGATCCGGTGCTCGGTGAAATGATTGTGATGAACTACCGCGTCGCGGACTTGAGCAATCGTCAACGGGCCATGCTCGAGTTCGCCGTCAAGCTGACCGAAAAGCCCGCCGAAATCGTCGAGAGCGACCGGCAGGGCCTGCGCGATGCCGGCTTCAGCGACCGCGACATCTGGGATATCGCCTCGGTGGCGGCCTTCTTCAACATGACCAACCGGGTGGCGGCGGCAACCGACATGCGTCCGAATGATGAGTATCACTCAAGGGCGCGTTGAGCTCTTGCCACGCTCGGTGGCGGTGACAAGCTCCGGAATTGGGTGTAAGACGTTCGCGAATTTCGAGAAGGAGAGGAGCGGGCCATGGTCGCGCGCGTGTTCATCGATGGCGAAGCCGGTACGACGGGTCTGCAGATCCGCGAGCGCCTTGCCATGCGCCGCGATCTTGAGCTGATCTCCATTCCCGAAGAAAGCCGGAAGGAGCTTTCCGCCCGCGCCGACTGCCTCAACAAGGCCGACATCGCCATCCTGTGCCTGCCGGATGCGGCGGCAAAGGAAAGCGTCGCATTGATCGAGAACGACACCACGCGGGTGATCGATGCCTCCAGCGCCCATCGGGTGGCGGACGGCTGGGCCTACGGTTTTGCGGAAATGGATCTGGATCAGGGCGACGTCATTGCCGCTGCCATGCGGGTCACCAATCCGGGCTGCTGGCCGCAGGGCCTGATCGCCGCCGTGCGTCCGCTCGTTGCCGCCGGTCTGCTGCCGGCGGACTTCAATCTCACCTATCACGGGATTTCCGGCTACTCCGGCGGCGGCAAGGGCATGATCGCCGATTACGATGCACTTGGCGCTTCCGCCAATGTGTTCGCGCCTTATGCGCTGGGCTTCAACCACAAGCATCTGCCGGAAATGACCGAATACGGACTGCTGGACGGCGCCCCGCTGTTCACGCCGTCCGTCGGCAACTACTACAAGGGCATGCTGACGGTGGTGCCGCTCAATCTGGCGGGCCTCGCCAGGGTGCCGACCGGTGCGGAAATTCATGCTGCGCTTGCCGATCACTTCACGGCGACGGGCGGTTTCGTCGAGGTGGCGCCGCTGGAAGCGCTGGAGCGGTCCGATTCTCTCGACCCGCAGGCGCTCAACGATACCAACAGCCTGCGCCTTCAGGTCTTTGCCAATGACGCGCGCGCGCAGGCCGCGATCGTTGCGGTTTACGATAATCTCGGCAAGGGCGCGTCCGGCGCGGCCGTGCAGAACCTCAATCTGATGCTCGGTGTCGATCAGACCACAAGCCTGGCAGCTTGAGGTGACCGGCTTCGGCTGACCTTTCAGGAGACAAAAATGGAAAAATTCGAAACCCTGACCGGTGTTGCGGCACCCCTGCCGATCGTCAACATCGACACGGACATGATCATTCCGAAGCAGTTTCTGAAGACGATCAAGCGCACCGGGCTCGGCGCTGCGCTGTTTCACGAAATGCGCACCAATGACGACGGTTCCGAAAATTCCGATTTCGTTCTGAACAAGCCGGCCTACCGCAACGCCAAGATCTTGATCGCAGGCGACAATTTCGGCTGCGGCTCGTCCCGGGAGCATGCTCCCTGGGCCCTGCTCGATTTCGGCATCCGCTGCGTGATCTCGACGAGCTTTGCCGACATCTTCTACAACAACTGCTTCAAGAACGGCATTCTGCCGATCCAGGTCTCCGAAGACGAACTGGACACTCTGATGCATGCCTCCGAGCGCGGTGCCAACTTCACCCTGACGATCGATCTGGAGACCCAGGAGATCAAGGGCCTGGAAAGCGGCGACATCGCCTTCAAGATCGACCATTTCCGCAAGCACTGCCTGATGAACGGCCTCGACGACATCGGCCTGACGATGGCCAAGTCGGAAGAGATCGACACCTTCGAAGGCAAGATGGGCGAAGCCCGCCCCTGGGTCTGAGCCCTTCACGCCAAAGCGAACAGAAAGCCGGGTCATCTGATCCGGCTTTTCTTTTGTCTGGCAAGGTTCAATTTTTTGAGCGCCGTCCCGGCCAAGCGGAGCGCGAGCCGGGACCTGCAGATTGCAGGACTTGTCGGTTTCTCGTTTTTCTTCGGTTTCCAGATGAAAGATCCTGGATCTTCGCTACGCTTCGTCCGGGAAGGCAATTGCGGAAAGGCCTGACCATATGTCAGGGGCTTGTACCCGGTCCGGCCGAGGTGTTCTTCTCCCCTCAACCTCACACAGGCTTGAAGAACCGTGCAGTGATTCCCGAAAATTTGTGCATTAACTGGAAGGCATGACGCTGTCGACTTATGCAAAACATGCGCCCTGGACTGACCGCCGGGGAAACGTGTCCGGGTTACGGCTCGGCGTGTTTCTTCTCCTGCTGCTGCCCGCCGCACGGATCTTTTACGATCTCCTCTTTGGGCCGGTCTTTCCCGAACCGTACGAACAGGCGCTACATCAAAGCGGCGACTGGGCCGTGCGGTTTCTGCTGCTGACTCTGGCGGTCACGCCGCTGCGGCGGATCTTTTGCTGGAACCGGATTGCCGGTGTCCGGCGCATGATCGGCGTTTCCGTGCTTTTCTACGCGCTGCTGCACCTGAGCCTTTATGCCGCCTCGGAACACTGGAATCTGGTCAAGGTCGCTTCCGAGATCGTGCTTCGCTTCTATCTCACCATCGGTTTCGTGGCGCTTGCCGCGCTGGCTGTCCTGGGGTCGACCTCCTTCGACAGCATGATCCGGCGCCTTGGCAGAAACTGGCAGAAGCTGCATTCCCTGGTCTATCCGATCACGGCGCTGGGCCTGTTTCATTTTTTCCTGCAGTCGAAGTCCGATGTCACCCAGGCAACGCTGATGGCCGGGCTTTTCGTTCTGCTGATGATCTACCGCCTGGCGGTGAAGGCCGGATTCAATCTCGCCAATCCCCTTGTCCTGGCAGCCTGCGCAGGGCTCGGAGTCGCAGGTGCGGCCGGCATCGAATATGCCTGGTACGCGCTTGCCACCGGTATCCCGGCAGACCGGGTGTTTCAGGCGAATTTCGACATTGCCACCGTCATCCGTCCCGCGGTCTGGGTCGGTATCACCGGGCTCGGAGTTTCGGCGGCAGCGCTTCTTCAGAGCCTTACAGGGTCCGTGAGCATGAAGCTGGGTTTGAGGCGGGTGTGATTTGACCCCGACGAGAGTCACCCCGAGCGCGCACGGAGAGACCCGGGGCCTGCTGGTTTCCAGAGCTGTAACAATTCTGATGAACCAGCTGGATCACTCTGCAAATGCTTCATCAAGACGGAAACGCGAGTGGGCCCCGGATCAGCGCTACGCTTGTCCGGGGTGACATTTTCTGGAAGCTCCGTCCAGCTTGCATCTTTGAAATGACAGGAGAGAAATCGGATCCGGGATCTCACTCCCGCGACTGTTTCTCGTCGTCGCGGAGCCGGCGTTCCGCGTTGAGCTGTTCGAGTTCGCTCATCTTCTCGCCGATCGGGCGAAGTCTGGCGACCGTCTGCTGGAAGCGGCCGGCCTGCTGGTCGAAAAGGCGCAGGGCAAGTTCGGGATATTCCTGGATCATGCGCTTGAACAGCGCCCGCCGGATGCGGATGATGCGCACATCATCGACCGCCTCGGCGCGGCAGGGGCGCTTGTTTTCCGCCAGGAGCGCAGTTTCGCCGAGCAAGGTTCCCTCGCCGACCCTGTCGACCTCGGCAAAGCCGTCGTTGTTTTTTGTCTGAAGGCTGACGGTGCCGCTTGTGATCACGAGACCGCCGTCGGCGCGCTCGCCCTGATCGAACAGGCGCTGGCCGCTTCGGTAATCCATGCTTTCGGCGCTGAAGGCGAGCAGGCGGAGCTGGTCGTCCTGAAAGTCCGAAAGCATCGGGATTTGTTTGAGAATCGCAATGTCTTGGGCAAGGCTCATGCCCAAGATTTACGCCGATTAGCGGTTACGGCACAAGCTTATATCCACCGGCTTCTGTGACAAGAAGCTCGGCATTGGACGGATCGCGCTCGATTTTCTGGCGCAGGCGGTAGATGTGGGTCTCGAGCGTGTGGGTTGTCACACCGGAATTATAGCCCCAGACCTCATGCAGCAGCACGTCCCGGGTGACCGGTTTTTCGCCCGCGCGGTAGAGGAACTTGAGGATCGAGGTTTCCTTCTCCGTCAGGCGCACCTTGGAGCCGGCATCGTCCTGCATCACCTTGGCGGCGGGGCGGAAGGAATAGCGGCCGATGGCGAAAGTAGCGTCCTCGCTCTGCTCGTGCTGGCGCAGGTGGGCGCGGATACGCGCCAGGAGAACGGCGAATTTGAAAGGCTTGGTGACATAGTCGTTGGCGCCAGCCTCCAGCCCGAGGATGGTGTCGCTGTCACCGTCGTGTCCCGTCAGCATGATGATCGGTGCCTTGAAGCCGTTCTTGCGCAGAAGCTTGACCGCCTCGCGGCCGTCGATATCCGGCAGGCCGACGTCCATCAGCAACAGGTCGATATGGTCTTGCTTGGCAATGGCGATGCCGGAGGTCGCCGAGTCCGCCTGAATGGTTTCGAACTCATCGTAAAGCGAAAGCTGTTCGACCAGCGCTTCGCGGAGTTCCGTATCGTCGTCGATTATCAAAATCGTGCGGGCGGTCATATTGCTGTCCTCGCCAAAAGCTTCAAACCTGTTCACGCCAACTTGTGCAAATGACACAAGCGTGTTCCTGACTTATGTGCGTGGGAAATTGTCGTCACACAAGGCGTGGTTCGTCAATTCTTCTTCACGCGGGGTTTAGGGCCGGTTTATCAAGACGTTCGACCGTGCAGCGGTTGCAGATGACAGGGAGCGGAAGGATGCAGCGAAAAACGGCGGATTACCTAGAAGTCCGGGCCCGTCCGAGCGACCGAACCAAGGGAATCCTGCGTCTTGGAGAGATCACGGTTCCGTGTGCGCTTGGCCGGTCCGGCATCCTGACCCGCAAGCGCGAAGGCGACGGCGGTACGCCCGTGGGCCGGTTTGGGCTGCTGCAGGTCTATTACCGCCCGGACAAGGGCCTGCCGCCTGCCACGGGACTGCCGGTCGAACCGCTTGAACCCTGCTCGGGCTGGTGCGACGACCCTGGACATGCCCGCTACAACCGGCCGGTACGCCTTCCCTTCGCCGCGAGCCACGAGAAGATGTGGCGCAACGACAGGCTCTACGACATCGTGGTCGTGCTTGATTGCAACATGTATCCGGCGGTGAAGGGAAAGGGCAGCGCGATCTTCTTTCACATCGCCCGGGAAGACTACCGGCCGACAGAGGGGTGTGTCGCCGTATCGCCGCAGCACATGCGGCTCCTCCTGTCGAAGGTTGAACCGGGCGCGGAGATGGTCATCCGCGCCTGATCAAGTCCTTTCGCTCACCGGAAAACGCAGTCTGCACGGCATCAGGGAGTGGCAGCGACCTGCGGGCGATAAATGATGAAACTGCCGCTGACCGTGACGGTGGTCTTCACGCCGTTCGCATCGGTGCCCTGGGTCGTTCTGACACGGAAACTGTTGCGCTGCACGTTGCGCGAGCCGCCGATATTGCTTTCCAGAAACGTGGCATTGCCTTCGGCATCGACGCTCTCCAGAATGGCAGTGTGTCTCGGAGCTCCACGGGTTTGCGTGCTCTCCGACCAGCTTCCATCCGGATTTTCAATGCGCTCGGTCACCTCGAAATGGGAAAACTGGAAGACGTCTCCCGGTTGGGCCTGCGAGAGCTGGTTCACCACCCGGCCCCAGACATAGGTCGAGGCAGGCTTGACGAAACTGACGCTCTGAAAGCCGTTGTTGACCAGAGTCCAGCACTCGCCGTTTCCTTCCACCTGACCCAGTCTCTGGGTCGCGAAGGCTATCAAGCGCTGAGCCTGTTGTGCGGTGACGTCGGGCATATGCAGTTTCCTTCCTTGCTGCCCCAATTCCACGCTAGCCTATACGGGCGCGAATGCAACCGCTGTAACCAGCATCACATTTCCGGGACCTTTGCGTGTTGCGCAAGGACGGCGGTTCCGGTGCCCGGCAGGCGTTTCGAGCGTGGCATTTTGCTTAGCTGTTGATCGTTCCCTCTGCTAACTAGAGGGGAAATACAACCACAGGGGACTGGAACGTCATGCGCTGGAAAGGCCGACGCGGCAGCCGGAACATCGAGGACAGGCGCAGCATGGGCCAGGGACCGCGCGTGCGGATGCCTGCCGGGCGCCGGGTGCGCAGAAGCGGCGGACTCGGTCTCACAGGCATCCTCATCGTTGTTGCCATCGCCTGGCTGAGCGGCATCAACCCGCTGACGCTGCTCGGACAGCTGGAAGGCGGTGGCAGGTTCGAGGCGCAGACGCCAAAGGGGCCGGCACAGCCGAGCGACGAAACCGCGCAATTCGTCTCCGTCATCCTGGCCGACACGGAAAACACCTGGAGCCGGATCCTGGCCGAACACGGCGCCGACTATCCGGAGCCAAAACTGGTGCTGTTTTCCGGCTCCGTGCCGTCAGCCTGTGGTTATGCCAGCGCGGCGACCGGTCCTTTCTACTGCGGCGCCGACAGCAAGCTCTACATAGACCTGTCTTTCTATCGGCAGCTGGCAACGCAACTGAACGCTCCGGGCGACTTTGCCCAGGCCTATGTGCTCGCCCATGAGGTCGGTCACCACCTCCAGAACGTGCTCGGCATCCTGCCGGAGTTTCACAAGGCCCGGCGCACAATGAGCAAGGCGGAGGGCAATGCGCTGTCCGTTCGTGTCGAACTGCAGGCCGATTGCTTCGCCGGTATCTGGGCGCATTATGCCGCCCGCCAACAGGGTTTTGTCGAAGCCGGCGATATCGATGAAGCCCTGAACGCGGCAAGCCGCATCGGCGACGACACGCTGCAGCGGCAGTCGCAGGGCTATGTCGTGCCGGAAAGTTTCAACCACGGCACCTCGGCGCAGCGGGCCAGATGGTTCCGGAAAGGCTTCCAGGCCGGTTTGATCGAGGCTTGCGATACGTTCAACGCGGCGAGCCTTTGAAAGCAGATGGTATGTCAACGATATTGTGCTGTGTTTGTCGTCCCGGTTTGACGCGCAAGCGGCAAGGCGGAGAACCGGTATCCCCGAAGCTACCTACCGGAAACACAAGTTGTTTTGGAGACTGCGGGATTCCTGCCGTCCGCCTTGCAGCAGCCGGGAGGACAATTGCAGGTGACAGGGTCATATGGTCCGCATGCGCATATCAGCCTTGACAAGTTGTCCTACTGGTAATTTCAGGCGTTTTCAGCCATATAGGAGCAAATGACCGCAGGAATGCGGGCCCAATTCCACCAACCTCAAAGATGAAGTGCACCCGGTATGGCGTCTGAAACCAGACCCTTTTTGAAGATGAACGGCCTTGGCAATGATTTCGTGGTCTGGGACGCGCGCGAAAAGCCGCTGCGCCTGTCTCCGGATGTCATCGCCAAATTGGGTGACCGGGAGAGCGGTATCGGCTTTGACCAGATGATCACGGTCGAACGCTCGAGCCTGGGTGTCGACGCCTTCATGCGCATACACAATCGCGACGGCGGCGAGGTTTCGGCCTGCGGCAATGCCACCCGCTGCATTGGCCGGCTGCTGCTGGAGGAATCCGGCAAGGATTTCGTGTCCATCGAGACGAACGCCGGACTTCTGCACGCTACCGATGCTCCAGGTCCGCGCAGCATCACCGTCGACATGGGCGTGCCGCGACTGCAATGGGACGAGATTCCGCTGGCGGAGGAATTCGCCGATACGCGCGCCATCGAATTGCAGATCGGTCCGATCGACGAACCGATCCTGCACACGCCGGCCGCCGTCAACATGGGCAATCCGCACGCCATCTTCTGGGTCGACGATGTCGAAGGGTACGACTTGGAACGGGTCGGGCCGCTGCTGGAGCATCACCCGGTCTTTCCGGAAGGCGCCAATATCTCGCTGGCGCATGTGTTCGGTGAAAACGAAATCCGCGTGAAGGTCTGGGAACGTGGCGTCGGCCTGACACGTGCCTGCGGCACGGCGGCCTGCGCCGTCGGCGTTGCCGCTGCGCGCGACGGCAAGTCCGGCCGCAAGTCGACAGTGCATCTGCCCGGCGGGCCGCTCGGCATCGAATGGCGTGAAAGCGATGGCCACGTGCTGATGACCGGCTTGACCGAAGTGGAATTCGAGGGCGAGGTCGACCTCGATACGCTCGCCTGGCGCAGGACCGCCGAGGGCGATGCGCCGCTGGAGGCGGGTGCGGCATCATGAGCATCGAAGTCGTAACTTTCGGTTGCCGTCTCAATTCCTACGAGTCGGAGGTGATGAAGCGCGAGGCCGAGGAAGCCGGCCTCTCGAACGCAATTCTCATCAACACTTGTGCCGTGACCAACGAGGCCGTGCGGCAGGCCCGGCAGGCGATCCGCAAGGCCCGGCGCGACAACCCGGAAGCCCGCGTCATCGTGACCGGCTGCGCCGCCCAGACGGAAACCGACAGCTTTTCTTCCATGGACGAAGTCGATCTCGTGCTCGGCAACACCGAAAAGCTGCAACGCAAGTCCTATGCCGATGTTGCCAATTTCGGGGTGCCCGAAACCGAGAAGGTGCGCGTCAACGACATCATGAGCGTCCAGGAAACGGCAGGCCATCTGATCGACGGCCTAACGGGACGGGCACGTGCCTTCGTGCAGGTGCAGAACGGCTGCGACCATCGCTGCACCTTCTGCATCATTCCCTACGGCCGCGGCAATTCCCGCTCGGTGCCGATGGGTGTGGTGATCGACCAGATCAGGCGCCTCGTTGACAACGGCTACAACGAAATCGTCCTGACCGGTGTCGATATCACCTCCTATGGGGCCGATCTGCCGGGCACGCCGAAGCTCGGCACGCTGACGGCGAAGATCCTGAAAATGGTTCCGGAGCTGAAACGGCTGCGGCTCTCCTCCATCGATTCCATCGAGGCCGACGACGACCTGATGCGGGTGATCGCCGAGGACGAGCGCCTGATGCCGCATTTCCATCTCTCGCTGCAGGCCGGCGACGACCTGATCCTGAAGCGGATGAAGCGGCGGCACCTCAGAGCCGATACGATCCGTTTCTGCGAGGATGTGCGCCGCATGCGTCCGGACGTGGTCTTCGGCGCCGACATCATCGCCGGCTTTCCGACGGAAACCGAGGAGATGTTCGCCAACTCCCTTAAGATCGTCGACGAATGCGGGCTGACCCATCTGCATGTGTTCCCCTTCTCACCCCGCCCGGGCACGCCGGCCGCGCGCATGCCGCAGCTGCCGCGCAATCTGGTCAAGGAGCGCGGTGCCAGGCTGCGGGCCAAGGGCGAGGAAGTTCTCGTCCGGCACCTGCAGGGTGAAGTCGGCAAGGTCCGTCCGGTGCTCATCGAAAAGGAAGGCCTTGGCCGCACGGAGCAGTTCACGCAGGTTGAACTGGAAGGCGGTGGGGCCGGTGAGATTGTCGAAACAAGAATTATCGGCCATACCGGGCGCCATCTTCTGGGCGAAGCCCTGTCACGGGCCGCCTGAGCGGTTGTTTATTCCACGGTCTCTCGAAGGTTGTTTTTCAGATGCGCCAGACTGGACTGAGATCAAATGCACTGCCTCGTCCTGAGGAGCCGCGTAAGTGGGGTATCGAAGGATGGGCGGCATATTCAAGAGCAAGCGGCCCATCCTTCGAGACAGCGCTGCGCGCTTCCTCAGGATGAGGAAGCGTATTGGGTCTCACCGGTTCTGGCGGTTCGAAAAAGCGATGCCAGACAGAATTTCTAAGGCAGTTTCATGAGCGAGAAAAAACGCGGATTTCTTGGACGGCTCTTCGGCGGCAAGGACAAGGCCGGGGATCAGGTCGAGACCGCTGCCGAAACGGTTGCCGATGAGGCTGCTCCGCAAGGTGCTGTGAGTGCAGATACTGCGGCCGCCAAACCGGAGGAAGACCCGTCGCTCCACGTTGAAATGGACGTCCGGCCGGTTGCCGCGCTCAACGAACCGTTCCAACCTCAGAAAATCGAGGTGGTGCCGGAAGCGATTGCCGACATCGAGCCTGCGCGTTCGCAGTTGCCGCCGGAAGAGCCCATTCCGACCGATGTCGCTCCGGAACCGGAGGCGGAAGAGCCGACGGAAACCTTAGCCGAACCCGAATCCGAAGCCGCCGCTGAACCGGAGCCCGAGATAACTCCCGTTCCGGATGTCGCTCCCGAGCCCGAAGCCCAGCCGGAAGAACCGAAACTCTCCTGGTTCCAGCGCCTGAAAAAGGGACTTTCCCGTTCGTCCTCGTCGCTGACGGAGGGCATCAGTTCCATCTTCACCAAGCGCAAGCTCGACGCCTCCATGCTGGAGGAGCTGGAAGACATCCTGATTCAGGCCGATCTCGGCGTGGATACGGCCATGGCCATCACCGACCGCCTGTCGGACGGGCGCTACGACAAGGAGATCTCGCCGGAGGAAGTCCGGGCGATCCTGTCGGAGGAAGTCGAAAAAGTGCTGGATCCGGTCGCCAAACCGCTTGATCTCGATACCGGCAAGAAACCGCATGTGGTGCTGATGGTCGGTGTCAACGGCACCGGCAAGACCACCACCATCGGCAAGCTCTCCCAGAAACTGCGTTCTGAGGGCAAGAAAGTGATGCTGGCTGCTGGTGATACTTTTCGCGCCGCCGCCGTCGAACAGCTCAAGATCTGGGGCGATCGCACCGGCGCCGAGGTCATTGCCCGCGACACCGGCGCGGACGCGGCCGGTCTTGCTTTCGACGCCATGAAGGAGGCGAAGGAAAAGCAAGTCGACGTTCTCCTGATCGACACGGCCGGACGCCTGCAGAACCGGGCCGAGCTGATGGACGAACTGGAAAAGGTCATCCGCGTCATCAAGAAGCACGACCCGGAGGCCCCGCACACGGTCATCCTGACGCTGGACGCCACCACCGGCCAGAACGCGCTCAACCAGGTCGAGATCTTCGGCAAGGTAGCTGGTGTCACCGGTCTCGTCATGACCAAGCTTGACGGCACCGCCCGTGGCGGCATCCTGGTCGCGATCGCCGCCAAACACGGCCTGCCGGTTCACTTCATCGGCGTCGGCGAAGGCGTCGCGGATCTGGAACCGTTCTCGGCAAAAGACTTCGCCAGCGCGATTGCGGGACTGGCGTAAGGCCTAGGTGCGATCTCTGCCTCGGACGCGGCTAACTGGAGTGCCGGGAGGTGAAAGTCTTCCGGTGTTTTACTAAATCGCGTCGCTGTCCGTTTGGCCCCTGCTCCCCGGCTCCCATCCCTCCGGCGCCATCACAAATCCTTCGAACTGAAATCCCGGCGCCACCGTGCAGCCCACTAGGGTCCAGGCGCCAAGTGAGCGGGCCTGTTGCCAGCCGTCGCGGGGCACGATGCCTTGCGGGCGTTCGCCGGCCAGAAGATCGTTGCCAAGGGTGAGGACGTGCTTTTCGCGACCGTCCGAACTGACGGAGAGCTCCAGCGGGCTGCCTGCGTACCAGTGCCAGGTTTCGACCGCATCGACCCTGTGCCAGCGGGACAGGATGCCTTCGGGTAGCAGGAAATAGATGAGGGTCGAGGCGGCCCGGCCGCTTGCGTCGGTTACTTCGTCCCGGAACGTTTCGGCATAATAGCCGCCTTCGGGATGCGGCTGCATGTTGAGGAGGGCAACGACCTCATCGGCGGTCATCTCGGGGGAAACAGGCATCCGGGCTCCACTGGTTTCAGGTTGCTGTCAGCAGAAACCCGGATATCGGCCTGTTCAGGACGTTTTGATGTCCGTGCAGAAGGCGAGATCGTCGATGGTTTCGCGCAAGGCCGCGACAACTTCCTCGTAAAGAACCTGCATGTCCAGCCGGTGGCCGCCGCCCTGGGTGACCGGGATGGATTCGGCCTGGCTGACAATTCGGTTGACGACATCTTTTGCCCGCTGTTCGGCAGACCGCGCAAGAGGGTCTTCAGCGCTCGCTGGTGTCATGGTGTTTGCCCCTTCATGATCACAACAGGTTGCATATGGGGGCAATCACCAGTCTTTTAAGTCTCCTGCACAAGAAAAGCGCTTTCCTTGCCGCTGCTCCGAACGATTGGCAAAAGAAGTGGCTTATGCGTTGTCCTTGCGTGTGCGGATCTCGGTGAAGATTTCGGCGGCGGACTTGCCTTCCATGCCAAGAGCCTTGGCCACAGAGGCCTCCCCGGCCCGCAGGAACGGGTTGGTCTTCTTTTCCTGGCCCATGGTGGTCGGCAAGGTCGATTTGCCCTGTGACCGCAAGTCCGCGACCTCACTTGCACGCGCCTGCAGGTCGGCATTTTCCGGCTCGATGGTCAGCGAAAATCGGGCGTTGGCCTCGGTGTACTCATGGCCGCAATAGATGGCGGTGTCGTCGGGCAACTGGCGGATCAGCTTGGCGAGGGACGACCACATCATTTCCTTGTCTCCCTCGAACACCCGGCCGCAGCCGAGCGAAAACAGTGTGTCGCCGGTATGGGCCATCTTGATGGACGGAATGAACCAGGAGATCTGGTCGAGCGTGTGTCCGGGCGTCGCGATCGCCTTGACCTCATAAGGTCCGCACAGGACATCGTCACCGTCCTCGACGGTCCGGTCGAGCTCGGAGATCTTCTGGCGGGAGCGTTCCGGCCCGATCACGGTTGCACCGGTCTTCTGCTTGAGCTCGCCAAGGCCCTGGACATGGTCCCAGTGGTGGTGGGTGATGAGAATGTGGCTGAGGGTCCAGCCGGTTTCTTCAAGAACCGCCTCATAGGCCCCGGCATGGGGCACGTCGAAGGCGATGGTCGTGCCGCTCGCCGTGTCATGGACCAGCACGCCGAAATTATCGTCGAGACAGGCGAACTGACGGATCTGGGTGGTTTCGCTCAAGGCCATGAGACGGCTCCCTGCAATGGTGGCTTGGTTGAAACGCACAGTGGCAAAGTCGGGGAAAGAGAGCAAGACGAGACCCTTGCTCTTTAAGCCGGTTCCCTGTTCAATCCCAGCCGACACCACCGCGAACCGTGAGCCTTGATGTATCTCGACGTCGTCCATTTGCGCGCCTTTTACGATCTTCCGCTCGGGCGGTTGCTGCGGAGCCTGATCGGGGCTCCGATCCGGAAAATGTGGCCGGACCTGAAAGGCCAGAGCCTGCTCGGGATCGGATATGCCGGACCGTTCATGCGGCCCTATCTTGGCAAGGTGGACCGGGCGATCGCCGCCATGCCCGCCCCGCAAGGGGCGGTTCACTGGCCAAGGGAACGCGAGGCCAGCGCCTGTACGCTTGTGGACGACGCGGATCTGCCTTTCCCCGATCTCAGCTTCGACAGGGTCATGCTGGTGCATGCGCTCGATCATTGCTCCGACCCGGAAGCGGTCCTGCGAGAAGCCTGGCGCGTGCTGGCCCCGGGCGGGCGTCTGATTGCCGTCGTGCCGAACCGGAGCGGCCTGTGGGCGCAGTCGGAGCTGTCTCCCTTCGGCTATGGCCGTCCCTATTCCGGCCGCCAGTTGAAGGAACTGATGAAGACCTGCCAGTTCAACGTTCTGGACGACAAGGTAGCCCTTTTCATGCCGCCCTCCAGGGCGCGCTTCATCCTGCGCGGGGCCCGGACCTGGGAAGGGATCGGAAGCCGGCTGTTTCCGGCCTTCGGCGGGGTTCTGATCATGGAAGCGGAGAAGGTGGTTTTCCAGAGCCTGCCGGCCAACGGCAAGAAGAGCCGGTTCCGGATCCTGCGCCCGGTCTTCATTCCAGAAGGCGTCGCCACGGGGCTGAAGCCGGTCCGTGCAGTCCGCGACGGGCGGAAAGCACCGCTGTTTTAGGTCACAAGCAAATGCGCCGGCTTTTGGACTGGTGCGTTGGCCAGGTAATGATTTCGGACCTGTCATCCCGGCTCGCGCTTCGCGGCGTCCGGAACGGCTGCGGATTGGAATAACCATTGCAAAAAAGAAGCGCCGGTGTTCCCGGCGCTTCTCTCGTCTGAAACTATCAGTAGTGGTCAGCCGACCTGGCGGACGTTTTCCAGGAAGCCTTCGACTTCCTGCTTCAGCCGGTTTGCTTCCGTTTGCAGAACGTTGGCCGAGGCGCTGACCTGGCGGGCGGCGTTGCCGGTGTCGTCCGCGGAAGCCGCCACCTTGACGATGTTCTGCGCAACTTCCTGGGTGCCGTTGGAGGCCTCCTGGATGTTGCGGGCGATCTCGTCCGTGGCAAGGCCCTGCTGTTCGACGGAGGCCTGGATGCTGGAAGAGATCTCGTTCATCCTCTCGATGGTCTCGGAGATACCCTTGATGGCTTCCACCGATCCGGCTGTCTCGGTCTGCACCGACTGGATCTGCAGCGAGATTTCCTCTGTTGCCTTGGCGGTCTGGTTGGCGAGTTCCTTCACCTCCGCGGCGACGACCGCGAAGCCCTTGCCCGCTTCCCCGGCGCGCGCCGCCTCGATGGTCGCGTTCAGGGCCAGCAGGTTGGTCTGCTCGGCAATGTCGGTGATCAGCTTGACCACTTCGCTGATCCGGTTGGCGGCTTCCGCCAGACCCTCGATCTTGCTGTTGGTGGACTGCGCCTGATCGACCGCGTGGGCGGCGATTTCCGTCGACTGGGTCATCTGGCGGGAAATCTCGTTCACGGAAGCCATCAATTCTTCCGCGGCAGAGGCGACGGTTTCAACGTTGGAGGAGGCTTCTTCGGAAGCGGCCGCCACCGCGGTGCTCTTCTCGCTGGTGTCGTCGGCACCCGCGGTCAGCGTGCCGGAGGCCGCGTTCAGGTCCTGCACCTGAAGCATGACGGTCTGGGTCAGCTCGGAAATCTGGCGGTCGAAGCTCTGGGAGAGATCGCTGATACGCTCGGCCCGGGCAAGCTGCTGCCGCTGGATGTCTTCCTGTTCGGCGGCAAGCGCCTCGGCCTGCCGCGCCTTGTCGCGGAAGACTTCCAGCGCCTGGCTGATCTGGCCGATTTCGTCCTCGCGGTCCGTATCCATGATCGGTTCGTCGTAACGCTGGTCGATCAGGGCCTGGATGCTGCCGACCGCGCGTTCAAGCGGACGGCGGACGATGCTGTTGCCGACAAGATAGATCGAGAGCGCCACAACAACGAGCAGACCGACGCCCACGCCTATGATCATCCTTGTGATCTGCGCGGAAGCGGCATTGAGGGTTGCCATCGGAACATTCACGACCACCGCGAATTTCGCGTCGGTGGTCCCGACGGTCACCGGCATGACGATGCGGTAGACATCGGTGCCGAGTGAATTCGAATAACCCTGGTAGGAGAAGGTTTCGCCCTTCCTGACCGCGTTCAGCAAGTCGGTTTCAACGACCAGATCGGCCTCCGAACGGCCTTCCGACCAGTTCTTGCCAAGGACTGCGGGATCCGGATGGGCGATCCACATGCCGTTCTGGGACAGAAGGTGCACGGATCCGGCCTCAAGCGGGCTCTGCTTGCCGAGTTCTTCGGAGAGAGGTGTCAGGAGAATGTCGCCGCCGGCAACGCCGATAACCTTGCTGCCGTCGCGAACCGGAATGGAGAAGGACACGCCGGTTACGGTCTTGCCGTCGGCTTCCCAGCTATAGGGTTCGGTCACATAGTCCTTGCCGCTGACATAAGCGCCGTTGAACCACAGTTCGTCGGTCTGGCTCATGTCGCCAACGGCGATTTTCTCGATCGGCCGGTAGGCGAGCGTGCCGTCGGCCTTGCGGAAGAAGTAAGGCTGCCAGGTGCCGCCTTCGGCCCACTTCTCGTTGCCTGCGAAGTCCGCGTCCTTGCCGTCAAGCTGGTTGTCGACGACCACGCCCCAGGCACCGGAGAGGTCCTTGTTGGTCAGGGCCAGGTTTTCGACAACGGCGTTCCAGGCATCGCGGTCGACGGAGCCGGCTTTTTTCAGGCCGCTGAGCGTGCTGGCGAGCGCCTGGGCGGACTTCAATCCGTTTTCAAGGCCCCGCTGAACGAATTGGGCCTGCTCGCGGGCCACGGTTTCGGCTTGCGTCATGGCCTGATGGCCGGTTGCACGTGATGCTTGCCAGCCGATGGCACTGATCCCGAGCGCGAGAGCGACCGTCATGGTCGCGGCGCTCGCAGCAATCAGTTTGGTTGTAATCTTCGCTTTCTTAAACACCGGGCAGTCTCCGCGAATCGCAAGAAACGGCAGATGATCTATCTGCCGCTACTTGCAACACCTTATTCGCGAGACCATTAACAAGGTCTTCAGAAGGTAAATCTTTACTGAAGAACTCTTGTCATATTTTACAGTATCTTGCCGGAATTCCGCTGATCAATGACGGAAATGCCGCATGCCGGTCAGCACCATGGCAAGGCCTGCTTCGTCGGCAGCCGCAATAACCTCGTCGTCCCGCATGGAACCGCCTGGCTGAATGACCGCGGTCGCACCTGCCTCGGCGGCGGACAGAAGTCCGTCGGCGAAGGGGAAGAAAGCATCCGACGCCACGACGCAGCCCCTGGTCAGCGGCTCGCTCAGGCCCGCTGTCTCGGTCGCATCCAGCGCCTTGCGCGCGGCGATCCGGGCCGAATCCACCCGGCTCATCTGACCGGCGCCGACACCGACCGTCGCTCCGTCCTTCGCGTAGACGATGGCGTTGGACTTGACGTGCTTGGCAACGCGGAAGGCGAATTTCAGATCCGCCAGTTCCTGTTCGCTCGGCGCACGCTTTGTCACCACCTTCAGGTCGAGGTCGTCGACGACACCGTTGTCGCGCGACTGCACCAGCAGGCCGCCGGCGACGGACTTCACGAACAGGCCCTCTGCCCGGGCATCGGCGAGGCCGCCGGTGACGAGCAGGCGCAGGTTCTTCTTCGCCGCGATGATTTCGCGGGCAGCTTCGTCGGCATCCGGCGCAATGATGACTTCGGTGAAGATCTTGACAATTTCTTCCGCGGCCGCCGCGTCAAGGGTCTTGTTCAGTGCAACGATGCCGCCGAATGCGGAAACCGGATCGCAGCGCAGCGCATTCTCGTAGGCTTCTTTCAGGCTGGCGCCTTCAGCCACGCCGCAAGGATTGGCGTGCTTGATGATCGCGACGGCGCTGGTGCGCGCCGGGTCGAATTCGCTGACCAGCTCGAAAGCCGCATCCGTGTCGTTGATGTTGTTGTAGGACAGCGTCTTGCCCTGAAGCTGTTTGGCGGTTGCCACGCCCGGACGGTTTTCGCCGGTCTTGTAGAAGCCGGCGGTCTGGTGCGGGTTTTCGCCGTAGCGCATGACTTCGGCCAGTTCGCCGCCGACGGCTCGGTGAGCCGGGGTCGCTTCGCCGAGCTGCGCCGCCATCCAGTTGGAGACGGCCGCGTCATAGGCAGCGGTGCGGGCAAAGGCCTTGAGCGCGAGCTTCTTTCTGAGGGCAAGCGGCGACTGGCCGCCATTGGAGTCAAGCTGTGCAATTACGTCATCATAGTCCGCCGGGTCGGTGACCACGGTGACATAGGCGTGGTTCTTGGCGGCTGCCCGCGTCATGGCCGGACCGCCGATGTCGATGTTCTCGATGCCGGTGGCATAGTCGGCGCCGGAAGCGACAACCTGCTCGAACGGATAGAGATTGCCGCAGAAGAGATCGATGCCGGTGATGCCGTGCTCGCTCATCGCCGCCTTGTGGTCGGCGTCGTCACGGATGGCGAGGAGACCGCCGTGGACCATGGGATGCAGCGTCTTGACGCGCCCGTCCATGATTTCGGGAAACTTCGTGACCTCGGAAATGTCGAGAACGTTCAGTCCCGCGTCCTTCAATGCCTTGTAGGAGCCGCCGGTGGAGACCAGCTCCACGCCGCGCTCGGACAGGGCCTTGGCGAAGTCGACAAGACCTGTCTTGTCGAAGACAGAAAGAAGCGCGCGCTTGACGGGGACGAGTTCGGGAACAGGAACGGCTTTGGACACGATGGCCATCGAATTTCCTCGCTTATCGGAGAGGTTCGGGAGGGTGATACCAAGGGCCGTAAATAAAGACCCGCCTGAAAGGCCCGCCAATGGCTGATTTTCCAAGCTTCCGGACCACGTCCGGCTTCTTGAAGGATGCCTCGCATCGCCCCGCGAAGCCGTCCTAACCGGACGAGCGGATTAACCAGTCAGATGGGTTTTTATTTATGACCCTTGGTATGAGCGTCGCCCTATCACGTCTTCGGACAAATCGGAAGACTGAAGGCGGTTCCCAAACGTCACAGCGTGCCGTTTTGTGCCGTTTTGTCGGGGGGGCGGACCCTAATCTTCGAGCGGGAGTTCGCCCAGATCGTCAAAATCGCTTGTTCCGCGCCGGCTCAGTCTGGCCGTTGCCGTCTTGCGGAACTGCCAGCCGGCGGAGGGTGCTTCGAGCAGCGCTCCGGTGAGAACGATCTGCTCGCTCTTGCGGTGGCCATAGACATCGGACAGGTAAATGCTCTCCTCCAGTGACAGATCGCTGCCCGGCGCCTCGAATTCCCAGGCCTCGCCATCGCGGCAGACGAGCAGGACCGCCGATCCGCCCCGGATGAGCGAGCTACGCAGTGCGGGGTGGAGATGAAAGCGGATCGCATAGCGGCACTCCGGGTCGACGGAGGTTACCGCGTTGAACGTGTCGATACCGTCCAGGACGGTGCCGTCGCCGGACAAGCGCATGTCCCTTTCGTGAATGACGCCGAATTCCGAGAGATAGCCGTCATGGGAGGCGGTGATCCGGCTACCGGCCAGATCGTCCTCGCGTTCCACCGGCACATTCACCGGGCCCGACAGGATCGGCGCGCCGAGAAGCTGGCCGAAGGGCCTGTCGGAAAGGAAGCGGCAGGAAGAGGTGTCTTCGATCGTCGCCGTGGAATGGGCCGCGGTCGAGCGGCTGACCTTGCGCCAGAGCGGGTTCGATCTGGGCGAAACGCCGCAATTGACCACCATCCGGTGGTGGCCGGAGGAAAACTCGAAGGAGAGGCAACCGGCGTGGGCATCGCCGGACACGCTGAGCGCGGGTGCCGGGCCCGTATCGATCAGGACGACGGAAGAGCCTCCGCTCAGGCGCTGGTAGCCGGTATGGGGGGCGTTGACCGGTGGCGCGCCTCTGGCGTCATCATAGGCCAGGATCGTGGCCACAAGGTCCCCGGGGGTGGATCCCATGCCGTTGAAATGGGCCAAAGCGCCGTCGCCGTGACGGAAGAACCGCAGCAGCGGCATGATCCGGTCCACCGATTGCAGCATGGCCGGGGGCATTTCCAGGCCCTGGGTCACGAAGGCCTGCCGGATCGGCAAGAGATCGGCAAGGATATCGATCAGAGCGCGCGGATTGCGGGAGATGTGCCCGCCGTCCGGCAGGATTTGCCGGTTGAGTTCATGTTCCAGGCGGCGGATGCTCTGACGCGCGAACCGGCCTTGCCCGGCCATCGACAGGCAGGCCGCGGCAATGGCGAGAGCTGCTTGCAAGCGCTCCACCCCATCCTCGGTTTCGTTGATTGTCTGCCGCAGATAACGGACCTGCCGGGCCAGCGACTTGACGAAACTACGGTAGAAATCGTGATCGCCGTCCTGGAGAATGAAGGGCGAATGGGCGAGCCAGGAAAGAATGCGCCGTGTGACGACCGCGGCTTCCCAGCCGATCTCGTGCCAGCGGCCGCTGTATCTGATCCAGTCTTCCACCAGCGCCCGGGCATTCTGACGTGCGATCTGGCTTTCCGAGGCCCTGAGGTCCCGGAGCCAGCCGAAACTGTGCAACTCGCGCTGCCAGTCCTCGTGCACCGCTTTCAGTTCGAACGGCGAGCGGCCCTGCGTCTCGACAAGGTGACCGGAAAAGAGAAACCGTCCGCCGTAGATGTCGGCCGCATTGGTCGCGTCGGCGGTCCGAAGGTCCTGCGGTGCGAGCAGCAGGCGCGCGGGCACAGCCGAAAACGGCTGCATGCGGAAGATGGGTCCGCCATGCATCCATTTCAGGGATCTTTGCCAAACATGCAGGACCACAAGACGCCACACACGGCTTCTTTCACTGAGACTTGCAATATTCACCAAACCATCCCCACCAATGATGGGTCACGCGCTGCTATCGGGGGCACTCCGGTTATAAATCCTGAAAACGAACCATTAAGGTTAGCATTTCATTTAGAGAATCATTGCAAGTGAACGGTTTATGCCGCGTTAAAGTCGCCGGAATCTGGCTGCGAAAAATCCATCCATGCCGCGCAAATCCGGATCGGACCCGGCAAGGTGGCATGGCAGGCATCGAAGATAACCTTCCCCGGTGACACATTGATCGAGCCCGCCGATCTCCTGCGGGTTGACCTTCACCAGTTCAACCTTGCCCGCTTGACGCTCAAGGAAGGCAGCCACCTGGCTTTCGCCCTCTTCCGGTTCCAGCGAGCAGGTGCAATAGACGATCAAACCACCGGGTTTTACCCAGTTCACCACCCTGTCCAGCAATTCGCGTTGAATTTCACTCAGTTTTTCAATGTCATAGGCTTTCTTGATCCAGGCGACGTCCGGATGCCGGCGGATCGTGCCGGTCGCGCTGCAGGGCGCGTCCAGCAAAATGGCGTCGAACGGTGCGTCCGGCTCGAACGCCCTGAGGTCGGCGGCCATCGTTTCCACGCTCAAGCCCAGGCGCGTCATGTTTTCCTCAAGCCGCTTCAGCCGTGCCCTGGAAATATCGACCGCTGTCACCTTGGCGCCGGCTGCGGCAAGCTGGGCCGTCTTGCCTCCGGGGGCCGCGCAGAGGTCGGCTGCCTTTTTTCCGTGAAGATCGCCCAGGAGACGCGCCGGCAGGGCGGCTGCGGCGTCCTGGACCCACCAGGCTCCGTCCTCGAACCCTTCGAGCGCATCAACGGCGCCTTTCTTCGACAGGCGAACGCTGCCCGCACCCACTACGGTACCTTCCAGCCTTTCCGCCCATCCTTCCGGATCCGATTTGACCGTCAGATCGAGGGCGGCTTCGGACCGGTGGGCGGCCGCGATGGCGCGTGCCGTCTCCGAACCGTAGGCGGCCCGCCAGCTTTCCATGAGCCAGTCCGGGGTGTTGAGCACATCCGCATCGAGATCTGCTGTAACGTCGTCCCGTTCCCGGCCAAGCCGGCGGAGAACGCCGTTGACGAGACCCTTATAGGGGCGCGCGCGGCGGTCCGCGGCGGCGTGATCGACCGCGATCGAAACGGCGGCCCGGTCGGGAATGTCCAGGAACAGCATCTGCGCGATGGCGACATGCAGGATATCCAGCACACGGCCGGTCTTTTCCGGGATCTGACGGTCGAGCAGGCGATCGAGAATTTCCGCGATCTCGCCCCGGCGCCTGAGCGCAGCCCCGACGATTGCCCGCACCAGAGCGCGGTCGTTGGCTGCAAGCTGCCGGAAGCCGGAATGGCCGGAGGCGGCGTCGAGTTCGCCGTCGAGCGGCCGCTTCTTGTGGACGACGTTGCCGAGAATGTCCGCAGCCACCTTGCGAGCGGCGAAGCCGGGCTTCTCCGGCCGCTCGGGGGCGTTGTTGCCGGAGGGCTTCCTGGGTTTGTGCGGCCGCTTGTTCACGGAAATGTCCTTGTCGGAAGGTCTTAAAATCAAGCGCCGCAGACCGGACGTCCGGCTGCGGCGTTACGGATACATTGTAGGTCGCAAGACTTTCCCGGCAAAGCGTTTTTTGGCCGCACGGACGGCAGATTATCCCCAGGGGCCCTTCGGGTGGCTGGGAACGCTTGAGCGCCGGGACCGGCCGGAGCCACTACCCGTGCCGCCCCAGGGGCCGTCGAAATCCGCCGGCGCCCGCGTGCTGCGGCCGACAGTGGCCCTGCCACCGGTGCCGAGACCGGCTTCGGACAGCTTGCGCAATTCGTCGATCCGGTTCTGTGTGTTCGGGTGGGTGGAAAAGAGATTGTCCATCCGCTCGCCCGAAAGAGGGTTCATGATGAACATATGCGAGGTTGCCGGATTGGCTTCCGCGTCCGGATTGTGGATGCGCTCCACGCCTCCGGCGATCTTGGCCAGGGCCGAGGCCAGCCACATCGGTTCGCCGCAGATCTCCGCACCCATGCGGTCGGCCGCATATTCCCGTGTGCGGGAGATCGCCATCTGGACGACCATGGCCGCCATCGGTGCGACGATCATCGTCAGAAGCACGCCGACGATCCCGAGCGGATTGTTGCGGTTGCCGCCGAAGAAGAAGGCGAAGTTGGCCAGCATGGAAATCGCGCCGGCAATGGTCGCGGTGATCGTCATGATCAGCGTGTCGTGGTTCTTCACATGGGCCAGCTCGTGGGCCATGACGCCCGCGACTTCCTCGGGAGAGAGCATCTCCAGAAGTCCGGTTGTGGCGGCAACGGCCGCGTTTTCCGGGTTTCGGCCGGTGGCAAAGGCGTTCGGCTGCGGATTGTTGATCAGATAGACCTTCGGCATCGGCAGACCGGCGTTTTGCGCCAATTGCTGCACGATCCGGTAAAATTCCGGCGCGGCCCGCTCGTCGATCTCCTGCGCGTGATGCATGCGCAGGACCATCTTGTCCGCGTTCCAGTAGCTGAACAGGTTCATCGCAGCGGCAATTGCAAGGGCGATCATCATGCCCGACTGACCGCCGATCAGGAAGCCGATCCCCATGAAGAGGGCGGTCATGGCCGCCAATAACATTGCTGTGCGAACGTAGTTCATCGCCGCTTGTTCCGTATCCTGTTCCGTCCGATCCGGACCCTGATGGTCTCCGGTTCCGGACTGAAGATGGGGATTACTGCCAATCTTGGCAAGAATGCAGTATATAGCGTGACAAATTCGTAATCTGATCAAGTGGCGAGCCGATGACGGACACACCGACTGCAACCTATTCCGGGACCGAGGTCCCTTCCCTGAAGGCGGATACCGAAACCGCGCCGAAAAAACGGTTTGAGGATCTGCCTCCGGCCGCGCAGCGCGCGCTGACGGAAGCCGAGGAACGGCGTCGGCAGATTGACGCGAAGCAGCAGGCGATGGCGAAGGAAATCAACGGCCGCGGCGGTCTGGAGCCGACCCGTTATGACGACTGGGAGGTCAAGGGACTGACAGTCGACTTCTGAATTCAGTCCTCAGCCAGCTTGCGCACTTCCTTGGCGACTGCTTTTGCCAGACCCGCCTGCGGTTCGGCGTCGAAATGAATGGCGTCGATGGGGCTCGCCGAAATCACGGAACCTGCATCGAAGAAGGCAGCGCCGTATTCGGAAGCCTTTTCCCGGTAGCAAGCGGCCAGCCGATGGGATTCCCGATAACTCGCGTCGCTGAACTGGGCGACAAAGGGCGTTCCTGCCATCGGTGCCAGCGGCGGCGGCGACATCAGCAGCACCTTCGGAGCACGGCCTTCGACGTCATCGGTGGGTCTGCGGGCAAAATCCAGAAGCCGGCCCATGGCAATCGCGATGGTTTCCGCATTCATACCGAAACGTGCCTGAAGATCGTTCGTGCCGAGCATGATGATCAGAATGTCGATGGGCATATGCGCCTTGCGGACGGTTTGAAGATGGGCAAGGCCGTTCTTGTCGCCCTTGACCGGGTCCTCGAAAACGGTCGTTCGCCCGTTGACACCTTCCTCGATCACGTAGAATTCGGCCCCAAGCTCCCTTTGCAGGAGCCGCGTCCAGCGGACGTCATGGCCATAACGCGACTTGTCGGCGGGGTTGAAGCCCCAGGTGAGGGAATCTCCGAAACAGACGACGGAAATCGGATCCTTGTGTGCCGGCATGAGGCCCCCTGGTCGATCGCAACACTCTTTGAAGCGACTTTAGGCACATTCGAATTGGCGGACAATTACATCCGTGCTGGGATCGGTACGCAACGAGGGGAGTTGGAGAATACGGCGCTCAAAAAAGGCGTGGTCCGCAGGATGGCTGCGGACCGGACACTATCAGATCGAGATGGTGTAGGACGTGAACGTCCGTTCCTCTTCCTCGGCCGCCGTGTAATGCGCCATGAGGCGGCGGCGCTCCAGTTCGGTTGCTTCCTCAGCGTAAGGATCTGCCAGCAACTGTGCGGCGTATTCGGCATGGGCGCCGTGTTGGGTGTCACAGGCAAGGGCCGACGCCGCGATATGGGCCGGGATCATGCCGGTGCCGTCGAAACGGCCTCTGCCCGGCGAGGTTTCCTGCCTGGTAACCGGCTCGGTCATCTGTTTGCTGCGAATGCGCAACGGGTGGATCGCTGAAACGGGTCTCACTTGCATCTCTGTCTCCGTGGCGGGCCAGTCCGTGGCCAATCTGGTCGGAGGTCCGGGGTATCCGGATCTGTTTCTGAATATAGGGACGGGCGCGGCAAGTGACTGTGTTGCGGGTCACATATCGGAAGATTTGCCGAGGGCAATGCTCTGCAAGGTCCGGATCGGAGGTGAGGTGCCGCTATCCCGGATTCAATCGGACAATTCGGATGACCGCCGAATCCGGCGCGTTTCGTAATTTCAGCCTCATCCTGAAACAGCGCTTCGCGCTGTTTCAGGATGAGGGCGGGTGTTGCATCGGGGCAGGAGGGACATGAGAAAAAGCCGCAAAAAAAGGCCCGGAGCAATGCTCCGGGCCAAGTGTTTCCAGTGGTACATCTGGAATTCGAAACTGAGAAATCTACCGCTCGGTACGGAGCACGTGGCCGGCGGCTCGCTGGCGCGGCAGCGCGGCCGTCGCGCGGTAGGTGTTGACGCCGTGGAGCGGTTCCGCCTGGCGGCGGGTACGTGTCTGGGGGTCGCCGTCGCGGGTGGCGATCAGATGGGCGAGGAAAATCGAGTTCGGATGGTAGCGCCCGGTGAAGGCGTCGTGGTCCCGCTCGAGAGCCGGCTGCAGCGGCTCGGGCAGATGCGAGGCAAAACTGTTCCGGGGCTCGGCGTCCTGTTCTCCCGTGGAGGGACGCTTGCGCCTCACATTGGCACGATTTGCCGAAGTTACCGGGTTCACTCGCACGTTCTAACGCCTCGTTGTTTCAGAATGGCACGCTCAGTGCCGTCTTGCCTGAAACGTCGCAATCACCGTGCCAGTTTATAGGGGCGTTAACTTTTTGTCCCGGAAAACTGCCAAAACGGGGTCAAAAAAGTTAACGGCCCGGTCTGAAACGGGACACTCCTTCAGAGGAACGTGGAAAGCGTTGGTATCTTTCCGTTTCAAATTGACCTTTTGAAAACCGGATCGGGACAGCGATTCGCTACGGAGCCGCGAAGTTGCCGGGAGGCATTGCCGGACCCGGTCAGATCAGGGTCAGGATCACCGTGGAGAGAAACAAGAGAACCGTGGAATAGAAGGTGAGCGCAAAGCCGAGCGCGCGGCCGGCCGCGCCCCGGGCGTAACCGTGCCAGAACAGGGCGCGGCCGAGCCAGAAGAGACCGGCGGCGACTGGCAGGGCGCCCAGCAGGGCGACCGGTGCAAGCACGGCGAAGCTTGTATAGACAAGGGCTGCCAGCACGGTCTGTTCCAGCGTGTTCTGAAGGACGGCCTGGAGAACTCGGGCCGTATCCGTTCCGGAGGTGAGGCCGCTGCCGTCAATGTCTTGCGGCGTGAAAAAGCGGTGCCGTGCCAGGGTGCCGATGGTCACAAGAAGCCAGAAGCTCAGGAACAGGAGAGTCCGGGCGGCGAAGATGGCCCGTCCGGCGCCAGTATCCTCCGGCAACCAGTCCGCCGGAAACCGGAAAGCGCCCGCACCCAGCGCCAGGGCGGAGAGCACCAATGCGGCGATCATGCCTTTCAGCACGCCGGTCTGTTTTTGCGACAAGGGCATGGTTTCAGGCTCCCCGTTTTCCCGATCGGCAAGAGGGGAGCACAGGTGCGGGCAAAAGAAAAGCGCGGTTCCCGGGGAACCGCGCTCTCAAATTCAGTCTGTCCTGAAGACCTTAGGCGGCCAGAGCGCCCTGTGCCTGGTCAACCAGAGCCTTGAAGGCGTCCGGCTGGTTGATGGCGAGGTCGGACAGAACCTTGCGGTCGACTTCGATGCCGGCCTTGTTCAGGCCGTCGATGAAGCGGCCGTAGGTCATGCCGTGCTGGCGGGTCGCTGCGTTGATGCGCTGGATCCAGAGCGAACGGAAGTTGCGCTTCTTGGCCTTGCGGTCGCGGTAGGCGTACTGTGCCGCCTTCTCCACGGCCTGCTTGGCAACGCGAATGGTATTCTTGCGGCGGCCGTAGTAGCCCTTGGCGGCCTTCAGAACTTTTTTGTGACGAGCGTGGGCGGTTACGCCCCTTTTGACGCGTGACATTCAGGTGATCTCCTTAAGGGGCTGGCGTTATGCGTAGGGCAGGAACTGCTTCACGATCTTTGCATCCTGATCGCTCAGCGTGGTGGTGCCACGGGCGTTGCGGATGAACTTGGTCGTGCGCTTGATCATGCCATGACGCTTGCCGGCCTGCGCGGTTTTCACCTTGCCGGTCGCAGTCAACTTGAAGCGCTTTTTGGCTCCGGACTTCGTCTTCAGCTTGGGCATTTTGCATCCTTTCCTTGGTGCGTCCGCCTTGCGGCAGATGCTCTTTTGTTGGTGCATTCAGAGCCGACACGGCATGCCCTTGGTTGCCGGGGAAGGTTCCGCATCAGGATGCAGGAATCCAGTCCACGACGAGCCGGACGACTCTGGACCGGGCGCTTATATGGGAGCGAGCGGTGAATTGCAACCGGAATCCTCAGCTTTCTGGCCGTTTGAGCAGTCAAACCGGCGGAGTTGCGGATTCCGGCTCTTCTGCCCTAAGCCCGGCTAGGCCGCGAGCCTGCATTCCTGCTTCGCCGCCTCGATATTCCGCGCGACCGTTTCCGGGTCCGCCGTGGTGCCCTGGACAGAAATGAAGCGGATATCCTCAATACCCAAAAAGGACAGCAGGAACCTCAGGTAAGGCTGGACGAAATTGGCGGCCGCGAACGGCTGGCCTTCAAGATAACCTTCCGCACCGAAGGTGCAGATGACGACAGCGCGGCGGGTCTTGGCAAGCCCCTGAAACGCGCCGGCGTCATAGGAAAAGGTATGCCCCAGTCGGACAATCTGATCGATCCAGGCCTTCAGGGCCGCCGGAACCGAGAAATTGTAGATCGGTGCCGCGATAAGCAGCGTGTCGGCTTCCTGCAGTTCCGAGATCAGTCGGTCCGAGAGAGCGGTTGCTTCAACCAGTTCGGAGGACATTGCCTCCGGCGCGGTATAAAACCCCTCGATCGTTGCCTGGCTGATGATGGGAATGGAGCCGTCGGCGACGTTCCGGGTCACCACCCGGCAACCGGGGTGCTTCTGCCGGAAGCTGGCTTCGAACTGATCGGCAACCGCCGCGCTGTGCGAGCCGGACTGCCGGGAACTGGAGTTTATGCGCAAGAGCAAGGTCATTCGGGGATCTCCTGTTGGACGATGCCCGGAAGCTATTCCTGAGAATTCGAACGAGAAATGCCGTGCCAGACAGCATAATCGTGCGTAAACTGCATGAATGGATTTTCAAGCTCTCAAGACCGTTTTGCTGGTGCGCGATCTCGGCAGCATCGCGGGGGCTGCGCGGGCGCTGGATCTCGATGCGTCCAATGTGTCGCGGACGGTTGCTGCCATCGAGCGGGAACTCGGCCAGCGGCTCTTTCAGCGCAGCACCCGCAGACTGTCGCTGACGGAGGAGGGGGAAAGATACCTGCGGCGCGTGGCGCCACTACTGGAAGAGATCGACGCGGCGAACGAGGAAGTGACCAGCAGCGGCGACCGGCCGAAAGGAACCCTGCGCATGACGGCGTCGGTCGCCTTCGTGCTGGAGGGCATCGTGCCGGTGCTGCCGAAGTTTCACGAGCGCTATCCGGACATCTCGGTCGAGCTTTTCCCGTCGGACAGCAATCTGGATCTTCTGGCCGAAGGACTGGATCTCGCCATCCGTCTGGCCGCTGCGCCGAAGGGCGACCTGATCTCCACCAAGCTGCTGCAGACGGTTTACCGCGTGGTTGCCTCTCCGGAGTATCTGGAAACGGAAGGACATCCGGGCGGACCGGAGGATCTGACCGGCCGCAACTGCCTGTGCTTTGCCCTGCCGGACTTCCGCAACTCCTGGCGGTTTCGGCGCGGTGACGAACAGCCCTTTGATATCGACGTCACCGGCAGGACCACCATCTCGAGCGCGCTGGCCTTGAGGGAAGCGGCAAGGCTGGGCATGGGGCCGGCCCTGCTTGCCGACTGGCTGATCGGGAACGACCTTAAGAGCGGCAGGCTGGTCGATCTCTTTCCGGACCATGCCTGCGCACCGGCGAATTTCGAGACCGCGGCCTGGATACTCTATCCGAGCCGCACCTACCTGCCGCAAAAGGTGCGGGTGATGATCGATTTCCTGAAGGAGGAACTGGGGCGGCGCTGAGCACCGCCTCTCAGGTTGCCGGCAAAGGCCATTTTTTGGTGCTGTCCCGGCCAAGCGGCGCGCGAGCCGGGACCTGACGACCGCTAGCTTCTGGCTCAATGATCCCGGATCTTCGCTACGCTACGTCCGGGAAGGCCGGGTCAGGATTTGTCACGCCTTGGTGGGGCGGCGCAGGGCGCCACCCCACCTGACATCAGGCGTTCACGTCGACGACGACGCGGCCCTTCACCTGGCCCTTCAGAATATCCGCGCCGAGCCTTGGCAGGTCTTCCAGGGTGGCCGGCTGGATCATCGCTTCGAGTTTGGCCATCGGCAGGTCCTTCGCCAGCCGTTCCCAGGCCTTCAGGCGCCCGTCGTAGGGCTTCATGACGCTGTCGATGCCGAGCAGGTTGACCCCGCGCAGCAGGAAGGGAATGACGGTGGCCGGAAGCGCCGCACCGCCGGCAAGGCCAACGGCGGCGACGGAAGCGCCGTATTTCATCTGACCGAGGACCCGCGCCAGCATGGCACCGCCGACCGCATCGACGCAGCCTGCCCAGGTTTCCGCTTCCAGCGGCCGCTTGACGGTTTCATTGACGTCATCGCGCGGCACGATCCGGCTGGCGCCGAGAGATTTCAGGTACTCCCAGGTGCTTTCCCGGCCGGTGACGGCGGCGACCTCATAGCCGAGATTGGCGAGGATCGCGGTGGCAACCGATCCGACACCCCCGGCGGCGCCGGTGACCAGAACCGGGCCGTTTTCCGGCTTCAACCCGTGCTCTTCCAGGGCCATCACGGCAAGCATGGCGGTGAAACCGGCCGTGCCGATCGCCATGGCGTTGCGGGTGGTCAGGCCTTCGGGGAGCGGAACCAGCCATTCGCCCTTGACGCGGGCCTTCTGCGCATAGCCGCCCCACCAGACCTCACCGACGCGCCAGCCGGTCAGCACCACCTTGTCGCCGGGCTTGTACCAATCGTCGGAAGACTCCTCGACCGTGCCGGCGAAGTCGATCCCCGGCACATGCGGATAATTTCTGACCAGGCCGCCGCCGGGGCCAATGCAGAGGCCGTCCTTGTAGTTCAGCGTCGAATAGTCGACGGCAACGGTGACGTCTCCTTCGGGAAGGCGGGTTTCGTCGATTTCCTGAATGGCGGCATGGGTCTTGCCGTCTTCGTCCTTGTCGACAATGAGGGCTTTGAAAGTCATGTCGGACCTGTCCTGTTAGCTGGTTTGGTTTGCGAATGCCCTGGCTTCCTGGCGCAGGACGTATTTCTGGATCTTTCCGGTTGCCGTTTTCGGCAGTTCGGTAAAGACGATTTTTTTCGGCCGCTTGAACCCGGCCATCTGCTGCTTGCAGAAGGCTATCAGACCGTCTTCGGTCTCCTGACTGCCTTCCTTCAGTTCGACAAAGGCGCAGGGAACCTCGCCCCATTTTTCGTCCGGCAGCGCCACCACGGCGGCCAGCATAACGTCCGGGTGACGGTGCAGCACGCCCTCGACCTCGACGGAGGAGATATTCTCGCCGCCGGAGATGATGACGTCCTTCAGGCGGTCGCGGATCTGGACGTAGCCGTTGGGGTGACGGACTGCCGCGTCGCCGGACCGGAAGTGGCCGCCTGAAAAGGCTTCCTCGGTTGCCTCCGGGTTCTTGTAATAGCCCTTCATGACGGAGTTGCCGCGGATGACGATTTCGCCCTGCGTGCTGCCGTCCCAGGGTACGGGGACGCCCGTCTCCCGGTCGATCACGTCGACGGATTCCGTCATCGGAAACCCGACGCCCTGCCAGGATTGCAGCTCGGCCTGTTCCTCAGGGCTCAATTCGTCCCACTCCTCCCGCCACAGGCATTGCACCACGTGACCATAGGTCTCTGTCAGGCCGTAGACCTGCATGACCTCGAAGCCGAGGGCCTTTGTTGCCGCGAGAACGGACGCCGGCGGCGGGGCGCCGGCGGTCAATATCCTGACCGGCGCGGTCAGCCGTGTCCTGTCTTCCTCCGGCGTGTTCACCAGCATGGACAGCACGATGGGCGCGCCGCCCAGGTGGGTGACACCGTGCTCGGCGATCCTGTCGAAGACCGTTTTTCCCGTGACCTGCCGGATGCAGACGATGGTCGCCGCCATCAGCGTCATCGTCCAGGCGTGGCCCCAGCCGTTACAGTGGAACATCGGCACGGTGTAGAGATAGACCGGATGGCGCGGCAGGTCCCAGGCGAGCGGTGTTCCCATGCTCATGAGATAAGCGCCCCGGTGGTGGTAGACGACGCCCTTCGGCCGCCCGGAGGTGCCGGAGGTGTAGTTCAGCGCAAGCGCATGCCACTCGTCTTCCGGCCCGCGCCAGGCGAAATCCGGGTCACCGCCGGCAACAAGATCCTCATAGGTTTCGTCAGCGATTCGATCGCCACCCGGCCCATGGGGATCGGCAATATCGACCACCGGCAGGGTCTTGCCGTTCAACTCGAAGGCGTCTTTGACGACGTTCGAGAAAGCCGTGTCGGCGATCACCAGCCGGGCGTCGCTATGGTCGAGAATATAGGCGACCGCTTCGGCTTCAAGGCGGGTGTTGATGGTGTTCAGCACCGCGCCGGTCAAGGGAACCGCGAAATGCAGTTCGAACAGCTCGGGCGTGTTGGCGGCCAGGATCGAGACCGTGTCGCCGGGGCCGATCCCCTTGCGCGCAAGGCTTGAGGCAACGCGGCGCACGCGCTCAAAGACCTCGGCCCAGGTGTGGCGACGGTCTTCGTAGATGACGGCCGTGCGAGCCGGGAAAACGGCGGCCGTGCGTTCCAGGAACGACAGGGGCGACAGGGGAACGTGGTTGGCGGTCCGCTTGCCGAAGGCCTCGAAATGCTTTTGCATCATCAGGCTCCCTGGTTGGTGAACGGCGTTTCCCAGACCGTTGCGGAGCGCATGCCGTGCGGCGTGTCGACCTGTACTTTCGTGCCGTCGTCCCAATGGGTCATGCGGACCATGCCGATCGCGACATTGGTGCGGAAATCCGGCGAATAGGCGGCGGAACTGATCGTGCCGACCTGCTTGCCGCCTGCAATGACCGGCCAGAGTTCGTCGCAGGGCGGAACCGGGTCGCCGTCGATGGCGATGCTGCGGATCTGCCGCACAGGCCCCTCGACCGCAACGCGCAGCAGGGCATCACGGCCGACGCAGCCGATGGCATCCCTGGTCTGGCAGAACCGGCCAAGGCCGCACTCATGGGGCGTGTTGGCGCGGGTCATGTCGTTGCCGTAGGAAAGCAGGCCGCTTTCGATCCGTTCGATCAGGTTGGGGCAACCAGCCCTGACGTCAAGATCCTCCCCCGCCGCCATCAGGGCATCCCAGACCGGTTCGCCAAGGTCCGAGCCTTCGACATAGAGCTCGAAGCCACCCTGTTTCGAATAGCCCGAGCGTGCCAGGATCAGCCTGCGGCCCTGAAACTCGACGTAATCGTAGTGAAAGAAACGGATGGAGCGGATGCGCTCCCCGAAGACCCGCGCGACCAGGTCCTCGGCCCTGGGGCCCTGGATCGCCAGCGGCGAGACATCCGGTTCGTCGACATCGACCTCCAGCCGGTAGGCATGGGCGAGCCCCTTGATCCAGAAGAGAAGATCGCTGTCGGCAACCGAGATCCAGTATTTGTCTTCGGCGAGTTTCGTGGTGACGGGATCGTTCAGCATGCCCCCGGTCTCGTCGACCATCGGCGTGTAGTAACAGCGCCCCGGCGTCATGGCCGACAGATCCCTTGGCGTCAGCATCTGCGCAAGACGCGCGGCGTCAGGTCCCCAGAGTTCAACCTGCCTCTCGCAGGCCACGTCCCAAAGCTGGACGTGGGTCTTAAGGTGCCGGCAGTCCGCTTCCACGGTGTCGAAAACCGTTGGCAGGAGCATGTGGTTATAGACCGTATAGGCCTTGACACCGGCTGCCTGCACGCGGCGGGAAAACGGGGTTTTCCTGGTGCGGCGGGAGATTGAAATCGAGGGGACCTGCATGGCGCGTCCTCCTTGGCTCAGGCGGCGGCTTCGGCCGATGGGCCGGACCAGTCGATCTGACAGATCTCGGCACTGCGGCCGTCGAAATCCCAGACGCGGCCATAGGCACGCACCCGGCCCTGTGTGGCGGTCGCGACGGTGATGTCCGAGCCCATCCAGTATTCGGTGTTCTTGACGACGATGTCCTCGTCCGGATTGGCGCCGCGCACCGGTTCGACCTCGCCCTTGATGGCCTTGCCGACGATCAGGCGGCGTTTCTTGCCTTCGTTGGTGTAGGAGACGGGCGCGCGCTCGGCGCCGAGGAACTCGCTGACCAGCACCTTGAAGAGACCGGTCGTGCCCTTGGCTTCGCCGGAGAAGATCTTCAGGAGGCCCTCATAGGCGGCATCGCTCGCCCGGTCGTCGATATAGGCGGCCGCCTTCCAGTTGCCGCGGCCCATCAGGCCGGGAATTTCCAGGACAAGCCCGACATTTAGGCCGGAGAGGTCCTCGCCCTCATAGTGGCCCTCGTCGATGCGCACACCGGCCCAGGCCTGGCAATAGCCCTCGGTGGGCGGATGCTTGCCGAGCGAAACCACGCAGGGGCAGAAAACCGTGCAGTTGCAGTTCAGGATCAATTCACCGCGAATGGCCCATCCGGACATTCTCATCTCCTCAGATTTGGATTGATGTTGCAAATGGCAGGACGATCACGGTCGCTCCGGCCAGAAGTAGGAAGACGCCCAGAGGCGCGCTGAGTTTCGTGCCGATCTGCGGCAGTTTTTCGAGGGTCATCAGCACCATTGCCAGGCCCATGAAGGCAAGGTTCATGGTGCCGGCGACAAAGGCGAGCAGCATCAATGCCCAGCAGCAGCCAAGGCAGACCGCACCGAGCCTGAGGCCGAGCCGGAAGGCGCCGGAAAGGCCCGGCTGCCAATGGCCCATGAAGAAGGTCATCGGGCTCTTGCAGGCCGACAGGCAGGCGTCTTTCAGGGTGCTGAACTGGTAAAGCCCGGCAAGCAGTAACAGCGCGCCGTTCAGGGCGGCGGAAGTGGACCGGCCGGCGGCATCAACGAAACCAAGACCTGCCAGCTGTACCTGAAGAACGGCGGCGATGACCGAAAACCCCAGCCAGACCATGAGATAGCCGGTGATCAGGACGGCCACGGACATGGCGTTCGCCGCGCCCGCATGGGTCAGGTCCTGATAGGTTCTGAAAGCGGGAAAGGCCGTCGGGGCCATCATGGCCAGAGCCATCAGAGCCCACATCACAAAAGCGGACAGGTACCCGGCGTCCGCCACGGTGCCGGAGCAGAGCGACCAGAGATAAGCCGCTCCGGACCAATCCCGGCCGAGGGCATCCGGAGCCGATGCCTGCATGGCAAAGAGCATGCTCCAGGCGGCCAGAACGCCTGCAAAAAACAGCAGCCAGAGCACGCTTTGGCCCGGCATCAGACGCATGATCGTCTTCATGCGCTCCTCCCGATTTGTCGTTGCCTGCAACGCTGCTCTTCGAAAATGGAAAAGTCAAACATTTAATTGTCTGACATTTATATTTTTGCAATTGACCCCCGACCACTGCGCGTCTAATTTCCGGGCAAGCGGGGAAATGCGGGCCGCCGGCCGGACAACTGGAGAAAGCAGTGGCGATCGAATTCAACACGATTCAGAAAGAGGGCCTGTCGGTCCAGATCGCCAATGCCATCCGAAACGCCATTCTGGAAGGCCGTCTTGCCGGCGAAGAACGGCTGCCGAGCGAAGCGGAACTGTCGGAGCGTTTCGGGGTTTCCAGGTCCACGGTACGCGAGGCACTGAAACGGCTGGCCGCGCAAAACCTGATCCGCAGCGAGCGCGGCTCGTCGGGTGGTGCCTTCGTCAACCGGATGACCTGGGCGGAGGCGCAGGACAATCTCGTCACCACCACGCGTCTGCTGATCAGCATGAACGACATTCCGATGGAAGATGCCGCTGAAGCGCGCTTCGCGCTCGAAACAGCAGCCCTGCCGCTGGCCGCCCTCAACCGGACGGGAACCCAGCTGGCCGACATGCGGTCCGAGATCCGCCGTCAGCGGGAGCCGAAGACCAGCGACGAGGACTTCTGCGCCTCAGATGTCGCCTTTCATTCGCTGATCGCGCAGGCTACGGGCAATCCGCTGCTGACCTTTCAGCTGTCCGCGGCCTTCGAGGCCATGCAGCCCCTGATGAACATGCTGGTCTACCGCCTGCGCGACCGGGAACGGATCGCCGACCTGCACGAGGCGCTGGCAAAGGCGCTGGAGGAAAAGGACAGCACGGCGGCGGCACGCGAACTCGAGGCGCTTTCCGCCTACACAAGGGAACTGGCCGCGCAGCGCCGCAAGCCTCTGGTCTGATACCGGACGAAACCACGCAAAGCATCTGGATTTGGTCCGGCGCGTCTTCGCGCCGGACGCGTCTGGTCTATTCGGGATTCGCCGCCGATAATTGCGAAAAAGCTCCAAAACCCTATGTAAAACAGCAGGTTGACCCTGCGGCATTGCATGTTGTTCGCCTAAAGTATAATATAGACGAAAGTTGAATACAGCTGTGCGAACATCAAGCGGCCCCATCAAGATGTGCCGCGCTTCGAAGGAGCGAGTGTAATGAGATATTGGAGCTTAGCCGTCGTCGTCCTCGTGCTTGCCGGTGCGGCCGCGGCCAAATCCACCAACCCGAGCCTGGCGCTGACCCATTCGACGACGTTCTCCGGTGTTCCGGTCACGACGTTGCACACCCCGGCAACGCCCTGAGACCGGCCTGGATCGGCGTTGGACTTTCCTCCCTGGACCGACGCCGATCCACTATCCTCAGCGAAATTTTTTTCTTCTCAAATTCTGTTTTGCCCGCGCTGGTTTTCCGTGCGCAGATTAATGATCATCCCTTCGGAAGCACCTTCACCGAACTCCGGCAATCCGCGTTTCGCAGCCCGTTGGCACGGCCGAATTCCTTCAGTCTCGCATCGGTGAACTGTGGTCTCAGCGCCGAAGGCTAAGGGAAACGCAAATTCCAGTGACCTGACGTTGATGGCCATGGCGTCGGCGCGATCGAAGCTGTATTTGCCCTCACAAAGGCACCTGGACACGCCGCGAAACCGGTCCTGATTTTCTGTCCCAAGGGTTGGAAAAACAAAGCGCGAGCCCGTTTGCCAACAGGTGCCGGGTCCGGCACTGATGGCAATTTTCATCGCAAGTTCATACGCTTGCGCGTCATTCACCTGAATTTAAAAATGCCATTGACTCTACATCTTTAGAGTTTAAAAGCTCACGATACAATTTCTGATTTAGGTGCTGTCGTGGCCAGTGGTGTATTTCCTCAACCTCACTATATTGCAAATCGACTCATTGAAGAAAAAACCCCTCCGGGCGAGCCGCCGGTTTCGCCGCTGGCGGATGGGTACATCGTCTTGACCAAACCAGGTGAATTTTCGCCGCAATGCATGGAGCGGATGGCAGCCAGGTGTCTGGAAAGCGATCGTTGCCTCGCCTTGTATGAAGCCGAATCCGCCACAGAAGAAATCTTGTTGCGCACGGGCAGTAATTTGGGACTGCACTTGTTCCGCTTTGCGACACGTAGCGATCCAGCGGCACAGCTTGACAGGAACATTTCATTTTTGACGACCGGTCGCGCGATCGCACGTCAATCACGATCAACTCGCCTGAGCCTCTCCCGGACCAGAGGGGAGACTTCCGGAGAACAGCGGGTTACTTTCGTTGGAATTGGGAGTAGCGCCGAACTGACATCGCACGAGGTGAGGGAGCTGATCGCGCGCGCTGGCGATATTCTGCTGTTCCGGCGTTCATTTGAGGAAACGGTGCGATACCTGAACCCGTCCGGCAACCTCTATGTCCTGCCCTATTTTTACGAGGACTTTGACCGGAACATCCTGCTGATCGACGGGTATCTTTCAGTGCTAAAGAGCCTTGGTGTCTCGCAGGTCACCGTGCTGACCGAAGGCAATCCGCAAATCTATGACATCGCGGGTAAACTGTGCCGGGAAAACCGCGTCTTCAAATACGTCGAAACGACGCCGGTGGGCGTGCAAATCGCTGAAAAGCTGGGCCGTTCACTCGGGGTGTCATTGCTCGATCCGGGGCATGTCTATCTATCCGGTTTCGTGGACAGACACGCCCGGTCAAGGCTGGATCTGCTGGAGGAAGTTCTCACCTATTCGGAACTGGGCTTGACTTGCGTTCTGGTGGAAATGTATTCGGCCGGGATTGCCCCGATCGTAAACCGGCTCCGCTCCGCGAACAGGCGGAAATGGGTCTTTGTGGTTTCAAACGCTTTTTCTGCGAAACAGAAAGTATTTTTTACCGACACCGCGGCCAAGCAAGCCGATCTCGCCCAGCTTGATGCTTTGAAGGGAGAATTGACGACGGTGATAATCGCGGACCCAGCATCTGAAACCGCACTTCCCGCCGACATGATCCTGCCGCCCTTTGGTCTGCTCCAGAACGACATATTGGCCTGCGCCTGAAAATGACCCGTCTTTACGTTTACACTGCCTTGCAGTTCGCCATGTTTCATGGCCCGGTCCTGATCGTCTTCTACGTATCGCACGGATTGACGCTGCAGCAGGTCTATACCCTTCAGGCGCTTCATTTTCTGGCCAAGCTCCTGACCGAAATTCCAGCGGGAATTTTTGCGGACAGGGTGCGCAGGCGCACGTCGCTTGCGCTCGGGGCCCTGCTTGTCGCGGCCGCCTATGGCGGCATCTGGGCCGGATCCGGGTTTCTGCTTTTCGCGGCTATGGAGGTGTTGGCCGGGGCGGGGCGGGCCTTCAGGTCGGGTGCCGATTCCGCCTACATTTATGATGAACTCAAACACAGAGGAAAG
>NZ_JBNKYW010000040.1:0-93326 GCF_050301095.1 Roseibium sp. | reverse complement strand
ACCGCCCCGACCGGCACTTCGCCGCGCGCGGCGGCTTTTTCGGCTTCTTCCAGGGCTATGTCCATGAAGGACTGCTGGCATGTATCTGCTTCTGAATCGCTCATGGGGATCCGTGGTGAAGGGACTTCGGGGCGTCGTCTGCGCCCTGTTTAGAGGCATTTTCGCATCCCGTCAGCCCCGGTGTGAAGGCCGGTTCCCAGGTGAGCTATGCAGCAATCGGGGAGGACCCTTGCAGCGGGCGATGAAAACAAGCGATTCCCGAAACGGTCAAGCTCTGGTATGACGCGCGCATGACGACAAGAAAATCTCCTCCAAAACGCCCGGGGCCTGCCAAGGGCCAGGGGCGTGACCGGCGCGCACCGGAAAGGCGCCGCGCCCCGTCCAAGGGCGCCAGAAAACCGGACGCTGCGCCTGCGGCCCCGCGTCTTGCCGACGAAACCGCTGACCGCGGCGAGCGGATCGCGAAGGTGATGGCACGCGTCGGGCTCTGCTCGCGCCGTGAAGCCGAAACCTGGATCGAAAACGGCCGTGTTCAGCTCAACGGCGAGGTCCTGACGACCCCGGCCGTCACTGTAACACCCAACGACAAGGTGCTCGTCGACGGCAATCCCCTGCCGACACGTGAACGCACCCGGCTCTGGCTCTATCACAAGCCGCGCGGGCTGGTGACGACCAACAAGGATCCTGAAGGTCGGCCAACGGTTTTCGACAGGCTGCCGGCCGAGTTGCCGCGCGTCCTGACCGTCGGGCGCCTCGACATCAACACCGAGGGACTGCTGCTTCTGACCAACGACGGCGGCCTGGCGCGTGTGCTGGAGCTGCCGGCCACCGGCTGGCTGCGGCGTTACCGCGTGCGTGCCTTCGGCAAGGTGACCCAGGCGGATCTCGACGGGCTTAAGGATGGCGTTGCCATTGAGGGCGTTCTTTACGGGGCCATCGAGGCCACGCTCGACAAGGAGCAGGGCGGCAACGTCTGGATGACGGTTGGGCTGCGCGAAGGCAAGAACCGGGAAGTCAAACGGGTGCTGGAGCATCTGGGGCTTGCGGTGAACCGGCTGATCCGCCTGTCCTACGGACCGTTCCAGCTCATGGACCTTCCGGAAGGCGATGTCCGCGAAATCCGCGGGCGCGTGTTGCGCGACCAGCTCGGGGAAACCCTGGCCGAGGAGGCCGGGGCCGATTTCGACGCGCCGATCTTCCATGCGCCGAAGCCTGAGGACGAGAAAAAGCCGGCGGGTGCAAAACGCACCGGCGGCCGTCCGGGTGACAGAAAGTCCGGGGACAGGAAACAGGGCGACCGGAAACAGGGCGACCGGAAATCCGGTGAGCGCCGTGAGGGCGGTCAGGGCAAATGGCTGACAGCCCGCGAAGGCAAGTCGGAGACCGATCGCCGCAAGTCCGCAAAGGCCGGTGCGGATCAGGAGCGAAAACCGCAGAAGCGCAAGAATGCCGGTGCGCGGCAGGAAAAAGTGTCGCCCCGCTCCCGTTTCCGGCTTACGTCCGAACCCAGGGCGCGCAAGGAGTTCGGAGAAGAGCGCTTCTCGCCGCCGCCGCGCCGCATCTGGGGTGAGGAGGGTACGCTTGAGGACAAGCAGCAGGAAAGCCGCACCGGGCGCGACAAGAAGGACCAGGGCGGTCCGCCGAAAGGGGGGCGGGGTCCGCGCGGCGGAGGCCGTTCGTGAGAATAGTCGCCGGACGTTTCAAGGGCGCGGCGCTGGCCGCGCCGAAGTCCCAGTCGACGCGACCGACCAGCGACCGGCTGCGCGAGACGGTTTTCAACATTCTCGCGCACGGACTGGATGTTGATCTGGACGGCGCCCGTGTTCTGGACCTTTTTGCCGGAACCGGCGCCCTCGGATTCGAGGCAATCAGCCGGGGTGCGCGCCATTGCACCTTCATTGAAGAGGGGGCGGAAGCCCGCGGTGTCATCCGCCGCAACATGGAAACGCTGGGGCTGAACGGTGCGGCGAAGATCTTCCGGCGCGATGCGACCCGGCTCGGCAGTGCGGGCACCATCGAGCCCTTTGATCTCCTGTTTGCAGACCCCCCTTACGACAAGGGATTCGGCGAACAGGCCCTTGCGTCGGCGGCATCCGGAGGCTGGCTCAAGCCGGATGCCATCTGCGTGCTTGAAGAACGCGCGAGTGCGGAGATTGTCGTTCCCGCAGGCTTTGCCGAGATTGACCGGCGTGCCACGGGCGACAGCCAGGTGCTTTTCCTGCGCTACGGTTCCGGTGAATAAATTCCGGGCCGCACTCAGGCGCCGCCGGGCATCATCACATAGACGGTTTTTTGCGAGGGCAGGCTCGTTCTTGTGACGACCAGTTTCGGCGTGTCCGCCCGCATCACCTCGTAGCCCGCGTCCCGCGCCCTGGCCTCAAAGGCCTGAAGGGCGCCCGCGAAGTGAAAGTGCATCGGGATCACCATCGACGGCCCGATGCTTTCCAGAACGTCCATCAAGCTGTCCAGCCGCAGGGTTGAGGAATTGTCGACAGCGGCGAAGACGATGTCGATATGCCCGAGACGTTTCAGATCTTCCTCGGTCAACCTGTGATGGAGGTGGCCGAGGTGGGCGATGCACAGATTGGCAACTTCGAAAACGAAAATGGAATTGCCGAGCCTTCGGACCTCTCCGTTCCAGCCGCGGATGTTGGTCTGGAGGTTGCGGATATGCACGTCCTGAACCGTCAGGTCGTGGTCGATGGGGCCGCCGTCCGGGTTCCAGCCATAGAGCAGGTGCTCGATGCTCGGGTCGGGGCTGACGGAAAAATGGGTGCTGTGGGCACCGTTCATGGTGGCAACGGTTGGGGGCAGGAACGGCCTGACATTGTCGTTGTAGTCCGTCGCGATCCTGACGCCTTTCGGAGTTTCGATCTCGAAGGTGGAATGGCCGATGTAACGAATCTGGACTTCATCGTCCTGCAGGACAGCTTGCCAGACGCGGCCCTGTCCCGCTGCCGGCGGTACGGCGGGCAGGTCGGCGACAAACTGGCAGACGGCGAGGGCTGGCAGGCAGAAGAGGAGCGAAAAAAGCAGTCCGAGAAGCAATGTTCCCCAATTCAGGAAACAAAGCAGCTGTTTTGCCGGACTGTAAACGGCAGATATCCCATGCGACATGTCAGGCCACCCGAACTCTGTGCGTCTCAATTAGTGTAGAGAGCAGATCTTCAAGGGCAAGCAGGTTCGCCTGGAAAAGAAAAAGGCAACCAGCTCGCGCAGCGGATCTGCGAAGGCGGTTGCCTGAGGTGGGGGCTGGCGGGAGGAGAAACCGGCCCCGGGTTGGATGTTTCAGACGACGTACAGGCTGACGGCAGGTTTGCTGCCTCTGGTCAAGGTGCTCCGCTCCTTGTCCGCCTGGGCGTCGGAGTTGCTGGCTTGCATGTGGATCAGTTCCCCGGCATGACCGGCTTCCCGGGCAAGCGCCTGGCGGCTGCAGAGGGCGGCCAGGGAAAGGCCGAGTCGGCGGAAATGGGCGCGCCGGTAACAATAGACCGCGAGTGCCGCGCGCTGGTTTTCGGGAAGCTGGCAGCCAATATCGGAGACCGCGTTCAAGGTCGCCTCCATGAGCCGCTTGAGCAAATCCTCTGGTACCGGGCAGTTGTCCAGGTCCGCTGATCCTGTGGGCCGCATTAACTTTCTCCTCGTTTCTCAGGAAAAGTATTTAGCGACTTTATTAATGCTTTATTAAATGGCGGCCTGGATCTAATAAAAATGATTTATGTGGCAAATTTTGTATATGTTGCCGCTAAGTAACAGGCATCGACTCTTTTACCAGTTCTTCTATCCTCTTCTTCGTATTTTCCCGTAAGGACTCTGCCGCATCAAGAATGCGCCCGGCTTTCATGAAGTCGAGGACCCGGATGTTGTCGTGAGGTGGACGAACCAGGATATCCGGTTGATCTGTTTTGAGTTTTTGCGTGGTGATGGTCTGCATCAGGATCTGGGAGGAGCCGAAAAGCGAATCCATCATGCTGATTTCCGCGCCTTTTTCCCGCGGAACCGGTGCGCCGACGACATCGACAGCAATCACGATGTCACATTCCGCACGCAGACCGTCAAAGGGCAGTGGATTAACGACGCCGCCGTCGATCAGGTAACGGTCCCCGTGCCTGACGGGACGGAAAACCGCTGGAATCGCTATGGAGGCGGCTATGGCCGGCAGAAGCGGTCCGGACTCGAAGTCCACTTCCTGGCAGCCATAGAAATCGGTCGCAAGCAGCCTCAGCGGTGTTTTCAGGTCTTCAAAACTGTCGGGCAGGTAGTCTGAAAGGAATACCTCAAGCACCCGTTCCGGGTCGAACTGGACGGGGCCTGTGCGAAACATGTCCTTGAAGCGTCTCGGACGGAGCTGCCAGAGCCTGGACAGGACGGCATTGCGGTCGGCGAATATCTCCAGGACAATGCGCCGGATGTCCTCGCCGCCGAGACCGCTTGCATAGGCAGCCCCCAGGATCGCACCGATGGAGGTTCCAGCGATTTTTACAGGTCTCAGACCAAGGTCGTCCAAAGCCTCAAGAACCGGAATATGAGCAAGACCGCGTGCCCCCCCGCCCCCAAGGGCAAGTCCGATCCGGGGCGCGTGCGTCGTGACGGTCATGTTTTCCAATCCTCTTCCATTTGCGCTTCAGGCACCAATCACATGGGGGGCGGGAAAAGCTTTGCCAAGCACCCGGAAGGTATTGAAGGCGCTGAAGATGGCAGGAAAAAGCCGTGACGGGTCAGACCACGTAATAGAGATCGTTGGACGTTTCGCTGATCCAGTCGGTTACCATGTCATAAGTCATCGGCCGGGCGATCAGGTACCCCTGGATGGAAAAGTCCCCCATCATCCGCAGGCGGTCATATTGCTCTTCGGTTTCCACGCCCTCGCAAATGACATCGATGTTCAGGGCGCGGGCCAGATGGATGAGGTGATTGACGACCGCTTCCTTCTTGGGATCGTCCAGCATCTGCCGGGTGAAGGACTGGTCGATCTTCAAACCGTTGATCGGCAGATCCGACAAGTGGGTGAGGGAAGCGTAACCGGTGCCGAAATCGTCCAGTTCGATATGGACACCTAGCTCGTAAAGCTCCCGGAGCGCGGCCTGATGGCCGGAACGGTTGTCGTTCAGGAATACCGATTCCAGCACTTCCGCGGTAATCCGTTCGGGACTGACGTTGTGCCGCTCCATGGCGGACTTGAAGTGATCGACCAGCAGACCGGAAGCCAGATGGGACGGGGAGAGGTTGATCGATATGCGCCCGAAATCGAGCCCCCGGTCAAGCCAGCTTCTGGCTGCCGCCAAGGCGTTGTCGATGACGATCTCACCGAGGATGGGAGCAAGGCTGGTCTTTTCGACGACGGGCAGGAACAGGCCCGGTGACACCAGTCCGCGATCCGGATGCTGCCAGCGGACCAGGGCTTCGACCCCGGTCACCTGGTGCGACCGCATGTTCACCTGCGGTTGGAAATGCAGTACGAATTCCCGGTTCTTGACGGCGCCGTGCAGCTCCCGCTCGACCCTGGCCTCGGTCTCGCTGTCGGCTTTCATGTCCGGCTTGAAGAAGGTGATGCGATCCTTGCCGCTCTCTTTGGACTGGTAGAGCGCAAGATCGGCATTGACCAGAAGCGTGTCGAAGTCGCCGCCATCTTCCGGGCACAGGGCAATGCCCATGCTGACCGTGGGCCAGAACCGGCTTCCTTCATATTCCATCGGAACGCGCATAAGCCTGCGGGCCCGTTCGCAAAGTTCGTTCGGGTCGGAGGAACTGCTCGATGCAAGAATGACGAATTCGTCGCCTCCCCAGCGGTAGGCGGTGCCCAGACCGCGGCAGACCTCTCTCAAGCGGCGTCCGGTTTCCTCCAGGCAGTGATCGCCGGCAAGATGTCCGAGCGTGTCGTTGACCCGTTTGAAGCCATCCATGTCGACGTGAACGAGGAAGGCGGGTTTGTCGCCTTCGGCGAACCGGATCTTGGCGTCCCGCTGACAGCCCGCCCGGTTCGACAGTTTGGTCAGGGGATCGAAGTAGGCCAGACGTTCGGCACGCACCTTGGCCTCGCGGGTTTCCGTTTCCCGCTGGACCCGCTCTGAAACGTCATTTGCAATGGCAACCAGCAGTTCCCGGTCGTGATCTCTCAAGAGCTGTATCCGCAGGTCGACGGGATATTCCGTTCCGTCCTTGCGCCGGTGCAGGCCCTCAAGCGACAGGCTGTTCTGGACGCCATGCAGCAGCGGAGCCATGTGACGCCGTACCCTTCCCTGGTCGTAGACCGGGTTGACATGCCAGATGCGCTGCGACTTGAGTTCTTCCTCGCTGTAGCCGGTGTTTCTGAGCGCACACTTGTTTGCGTATTCGATGCGGAAGGTTTCCGCATTCAGGATGTAGATCTCGTTGAGGGACGATTCCAGGATGTTTGCCAGAAGATTGTTCTGGCGCTCGGCCCGGTAACGTTCGCTGATATCGTGGACGATGCCAAAGACCCGGGCGGCCTTTCCGTCGGGACCGGCCTGAACATAACCGCTGACATGCAATTGCCGGATCCCGCCGTTGTCCAACACCAGCGAATGTTCAAAATCGAAGTCGCCACAAGTCTCGATGGCACTCTCGACGACAGTGCTCAGGGAGCGAAGTTGTTCCTCGGGAATGCGGGCATAAAAGTGCTTCTGGATGTCCCCGGCCGGCAGGTCGGGGGAAATGTCCATGATGCGGAAGAACTCTTCCGACGCCACGATTTCATTTGTTCCAATGTCCCGTTCCCAGCTGCCGATATGCGCGATGCGCTGGGCTTCGTTTAGCCGGTATGCGCTGTGTTCAAGCTTGCGCGTGCTTTCGAGCAACTCCGTTTCCAGTCGTTGCCGCATGGTCCATACGGAGGACTGCATTCCGGAAAGCAACCGGCGGATGATCATCCAGGACAGGGATGCCAGGCCAATCCCGGCAAGCAGGGAAATCAGGGTTCTTCCCAGAAAATCCCAGGCGTTGCTTGTGACATCCTTGACGAGAACCAGCTTCATGTCGCCGGCGTCCTGAGCCAAAGGCAGCGGCAGGTCGTGGATCATGAAGACCCGCCCGTCCTGAATGGAAAACCTGTTGAGACCGTTGAAGCCGCTGCCGCCGGTGATGGCCGCGAAATCGAAACCTGACGGTGCAGTGTCGCCGAGGGGCTTGTACCGGACGACCGTTCCCGATTGAGCGTCTTTTTCCTCGATTTGGCAGATCTTCACGATCTGGGCGTTGACAGCGGCGCCTGCCAGAACGAGGGACGGTTCGATGTCGATAGACAACTTCAGATAGCCGAGCAGCGTGCCTCCGGACACCCACGGACGGAAAACGCTGACGATCGCCTGCAACTCGGGACCGAATTCGATGCTGTTGGTCTTGCTGAACAGGCTTGACGCCAGATCCGAATGAAACGTGGAGGGTGCAGCTACCTGCGCACCGGAAGTGCGGGCGCGATAAACGAGTTCCTGATTTGAGCCGTATATCGTGAAATCTACGATTTCGAGCCTGTTCGCCTTGCCGGCAAACACCCGGTCCGCAATGAGCTCGATTTCCAGCTTGTTGCCGTCCCTGATCGCGTTTTGCAGATCGGTGTTGGCACTGATGGTGTTGATGGCCTGATCGAGTGTTTGCGTCCCCAGGGCCCTTTGCTGCATCAGCAACTTTTCAGCCGTCTGTACGAGAATTTCCTGCGGTTCACGCAGAGTTCGGTACTCGGAAACAATATTGAGGAGCGTCAGTGTGCAGACGGTCAGTGCGAGGACGGTCAGAAAGACCGCCCTTAGCGGTTTTTCAACTTGGGTACCATTCGCACACCATCGGGCGTGGATCCGGTCAAGACGTGCGCGCATGTCGCGAAGGCGTGGCACGCCCTCACGTAGCCCTTCCGCATCCCCTGATACCTGCTTGCTCACGCGTTGCACCTAATCCAATGGGCAGCCGAAACCGCACAACTCCGGCAAGATGGTATGCTGTCAGTTTTCGCCGCTTGGTTGGGCGTTCTAACACAACCTATCAATGCCAGTTTTATCAGTAATGCTGAATCGTTAAATTGTATTGAATGCGTTCCTTAAGGAACATTAAGGTCATTCGTGAATGCGATCGTGTTAGTTGTAGTTTTATGCGAATGAAACGTGCGGATCTAAATGTTGACGTTAAGTAAGACTTGTGCCGGAAAAAATGCGGTCGGGTCACGCTGAAAAGAAATTCAGAAGTGCTTCTGCTGTCTGCACCGGTTTTTCTTCGGGCAGGAAATGACCGCAGGGCAGCGCTGCGCCGGCGACCTCTTCGCACCAGTTGGCCCAGGCTGCGAGCGGATCCTCGACACTTGCGGCAATGCCCTTGTCGCCCCAGAGTGCCAGCAGCGGCGTTTTTATCTTCCTGCCAGCCATCCGGTCCGTGTTGTCGTGTTCGTAGTCGATTGTCGCGCCCGCCCGGTAATCTTCGCAGGTCGCGGCGACCCTGTCGGGATCGCAGAACCAGTCCCTGTTGTGGATGAGAGCTTCTCTGGAAAAGCAATCGAGGTTCCTGGCGGCGGTCCAGCTTGCTAGCGTGTGTTCGAGGAAACGGATCGGGCAGGCGGAAATAAACTTTTCCGGGAACGGGGCGGGCTGGGCCAGGAACATCCAGTGGTAGATTTTCAGTCCGAAGGAGCGTTCCAGCCGGTCCCAGTAGTCGGCTGTCGGCAGAATGTCGAGAACCGCGACCCGCTCAAGCGCTTCCGGATGGTCCATCGCCATGCGGTAGGCCACACGGCCGCCGCGGTCGTGGCCTGCGACGGAGAACCTTTCGTGACCGAGCACCTGCATCATTTCGATCAAGGCGCGGGCCCAGTTGCGTTTGGAATAGGCTTCGTGGCTGCCGCCGAGCGGCGGAACGGACGACTGGCCGTATCCCGGCAGATCCGGCAGGACGAGCGTGAAATCCTTGCCAAGATATGGAGCGGTGGTGTGCCAGATGACGTGGGACTGCGGATAGCCGTGCAAAAGTAACAGCGGTGGTCCCGATCCGCCGACGCGGCAGAAGAACCTGACGTCGGCGGTCTCGATCTCGATCGTGTCGTATCCGGGAAACATCTCCGGCAGGTTTTTGTTCAATCCGGTCTCTCCGCCTGACAACAAGCAGAGATTAGCCGCGCATGCCGGTGCTCGCCAAGCACAAAGCGGGTTACCCTTGTGTTTCCCGGGCAATGGCACGCCAGCCGATGTCCGTCCGGCAGAAACCTTCCGGCCAGTCGATCCGTGAAACGGCGTCATAGGCTTTCTTCTGAGCCTCGCCGACCGTTCTGCCGAAGGCCGTCACGTTCAGGACCCGGCCGCCATTGGCCAGAATGCGTCCGCCGTCTTCTTTTGTGCCAGCGTGGAACACCTCCAGATCGTCGGCGGAAAGCTGGTCGAGTCCCTTGATTTCGGTGCCTTTTTCGTAGCTGCCCGGATAGCCTTTGGCGGCCATGACGACGGTCAGGGCGGGGTCTTCCCGCCAGTCGGCGGAAACCTTGTCCAACCGCCCTTCGACGCTGGCCAGGATCAGCTCCAGAAAGTCGCTCTTCAGCCGCATCATCAGAACCTGGCATTCCGGATCGCCGAAGCGGGTGTTGTATTCGATGAGTTTCGGGCCGTCCGCGGTCATCATCAAACCGGCATAGAGAACGCCCTTGAACGGCGTGCCGCGTTTTGCCAGCGTCGAGATGGTCGGCTCGATGATCCGTTTCATCACGTCGTCGACCAACGGTGCGGTGAGAACAGGCGCAGGCGAATAGGCTCCCATGCCGCCGGTGTTCGGGCCTTCGTCACCGTCGTAGGCGCGTTTGTGGTCCTGGGCGGTGGCAAGCGGAAGGGCGTTCGTTCCGTCGGAAAGTACGAAGAAGCTGGCTTCCTCGCCTTCCAGGAACTCCTCGATGACGACTTCAGCTCCTGCCGCTCCGAAAGACCCCTCGAAGCAGGCATTCACGGCCGCTTCCGCTTCGTCCGGTGTCATGGCGACAACCACGCCCTTGCCGGCGGCAAGTCCGTCGGCCTTGACCACGATGGGGGCGCCTTTCTCCCGAACATAGGCGAGGGCCGCATCGGCGGTATCGAAACGTCCATAGCCGGCTGTCGGTATGCCGGCCTCGTCACAGACGCCCTTGGTAAAGGCTTTCGAGCCTTCCAGCTGGGCAGGGGCCTTGCGCGGACCGAATGTCTTTATGCCGGCATCTTCCAGATCGTCGACAAGTCCGGCAACAAGCGGGGCTTCGGGCCCGACGACGACAAGATCGATTTCCTTTCGCCGGCAGAATTCGATTACCGCCTCGTGGTCTGAAACGTCCAGATCGGAAAGTTCGGCCAGCTTGGCGATGCCCGCGTTTCCGGGAGCCGCATAAAGCTTGGTGAGCTTGGGAGATTTCGCCAGTGCCCAGGCCAGGGCGTGTTCGCGGCCACCGGATCCGATGAGGAGAAGTTTCATGAAAGCCCAGTCTCAAAATCGCGTTGATACGGAAAGGCCGTCCTTAGCCGATTCCGGCCGGTTCGCCTTGCTCGCGCGGGGTCTATCACGGGCACCGGCAAGCTGCAAATGGTCAGGGGCACCGGCAAGCTGCTAATGGTGCGTTGGAACCCGGCAAACCCGATATGGCCGGCGCTCTTCGCCCCGGACAAGAGGCCGCCCCCGCGACGGGATACCGGATTGCCGGATGAAATAGTTTTCAAATGCCGCTAGAAGGACCGTTCAGGACAAGCAGACCCAGGGCATTCAGGCAGGCAGAGCATGTTGTTTTCGACCAAAGACACCGGACCGGTCGCCGATGCGGTGAAACGGCATTGGGTGGATACCCGCCTTCCGGCCTCCATGCGCCCCTATGCGCGTCTCGCCCGCTGGGAGAGGCCGATCGGCTGGGAACTGCTGCTGTGGCCCTGCTGCTGGTCGGCGGCACTGGCGGCGATCGCGGCCGGCCAGGGGTGGCCCAATCCCTGGCATCTGCTGCTTTTTTTCATCGGCGCGGTCGCCATGCGCGGCGCCGGCTGCACCTATAACGATATTGTCGATGTCAATATCGACGCCCAGGTGGAACGGACCCGGTCGCGTCCCATTCCGGCGGGCCAGGTGAGTAAGTTCCAGGCGAAGGTCTTTCTGGTGGTGCAGGCGCTGGTCGGTCTGGCAGTGCTGCTGCAGTTCAACAGTTTCACCATCATCCTCGGCCTGGTCTCCCTGCTGCCGGTCGCGATCTATCCCTTCATGAAGCGGGTCACCAACTGGCCACAGCTTTTCCTGGGATTCGCCTTTTCCTGGGGAGCTTTCATGGGATGGGCCGCTGCCTTCGGCTCTCTCTCCTGGCCTCCGGTGCTGCTCTATCTGGGCGGCATCTGCTGGACGATCGGTTACGACACGATCTATGCCCATCAGGACAAGGAAGACGACGCTCTCGTCGGGGTGAAGTCGACCGCGCGATTGTTCGGCGAGCGGACGAAACCGGCCCTGATCGCACTCTATGGCATCGCCACGGTCCTGTTCGGGGCAGCGGCGATCCTGGCGGACGCGGGGCCCGCGGCCTTCGCCGGTCTTCTTGCCGGCGTCGTGCATCTCGGCTGGCAGATCGCGGTGCTGGATATTGATGACGGCGACCAGTGCCTGAAACTGTTTCGTTCCAACGGCACCTATGGCTGGATCCTGTTCGGCGGATTTGTACTGGACGCGTTTATCGGCTGGATCTGAGCGGTCTTTGCCCCGAAACACGAAAGGCCCCGCCGTACGGAGCCTTTGATAAACGTTTCTTTCGAGCGCCCCGGTTCAGTTGCGCGCGATGATCTCACGTTCGTGAGCGAAACTTGCGGAAGCCGCGACGCCCCGTCCGGTTCGGCGCTTGTTCAGGAAGCGCGGCCGGCGGCCGGTGAGGAGGCGCAGCTTGCGGCGTGGCGCAGGGCTGGCGGCAGGGGTGGCGCTGAAGGCTTCAATCGGTTTCACCTTGCCGCCGAGATCGCAGACGAGCATCGGCAGGTTGAAGATTTGCGCCCACTGGCCCCAGAGCAGGGCAAGATCTTCGGATCTTTCCGTTTCCGCCAGCGTGATCGACAGGGCGTTGTCCGGATGTTTCAGGATCAGGGCGGCGAGGATTTCACCGGGAGCTTCGCCCGGAACGATCCGCACCATGACACCGTCAAATCCGCTTGCGGGGACAACAACGGTGACCGGGACGCCGGCGACCCGCCGCTTGATGACAGCCCTGTCACGATCGAGGAAAATATCTGACGGCAGGGACGGTGTGCCCGGCCGGGATTCCAGTCGCTGCTGGAAGTGGACCGGAAGGCAACCGGGTTGCGGAAACGCTTCCGCACCTGCCCCGGCTGCCTTCAGTTCCTGTATTTCTGTCTGACGTCTCAAATGACTCTCCACCGGACCTTAGTGGTCGGACCTTTTGGTCTCTCGATGTCTTCGAACTTACGGCACAAAAGTCGTGAACCGCTTAAGAGACAGAGTTAAAAAAGTCTGATTTCAAAGAGGGTTACCGGAATGTAATCAAGCTGGTAACGCCTTGTTCAAACATGTGGCGGTCGAAGGCGTGAAAGCCCGGGACGCGGAACGGCAATCTGACGGGCGGTTCGGCTATCCCCGGGTTTCCGCTATAGAATCTTCAGTGGTGGAAGAATTGTCGCGCGGTCTGACAATCGTGCCGGTTCGAGCCTATCTTTGGGGGAAACTGGCTCCGCCAGTCCGGGGCAATAGAACGAAAGCCGCACGAACAGCGGGAAATGACCGGCCCTGTTGCAGCACGCCTGCTCGGAGCGTAAACATCAGCCTTAATGGTAGGCGGAACGGAACATATGTCGGAACTGATCGATCAAAGTGAATTGCAATCCCGTGCAGCGCGTCTCGTCGAGGCCGCACGAAAGGCCGGAGCGGACGCCTGTGACGCGGTCGCGGTGACCGGTGTTTCCCTGGGCGTAGATGTCCGGGAAGGCAAGGTGGAGGAAACCGAGCGCTCGGAGGGCGACGATGTCACCCTGCGCGTTTTCGTCGGCAAGCGCACCGCTGCCGTTTCCGCCAACCGCCTCGACGATCCGGACGGGCTGGCGGAGCGCGCCGTGGCCATGGCCAGGGTTGCGCCGGAAGACCCCTACGCCGGTCTCGCCGATCCGGAGCTGCTTGTGAAGGACTTCCCGGTCCTTGAGCTTCTGGATACCCGGGAAATGACCGCCGATGAGCTGACTGATATTGCCCTCGAAGCCGAAGCCGCAGGTCTGGCCGTCGACGGCGTGAGCAAGTCGGGCGGTGCCGGCGCATCCTGGCGCCTTGCCGGTGTTGTTCTGGCCACCAGCCATGGCTTCGAGGGGTCCTACATCACGTCCCGCTATGGCATGTCCATGACGGCGGTTGCCGGCGAAGGCACAGCCATGGAGCGGGATTACGATTTCGACAGCCGGACCTACTTCGAGGACCTCGAGGATCCCGCGGAGATCGGACGCCGGGCGGGCGAACGGGCGGTGCGTCGGCTCAATCCGCAGAAGCTGTCGACCCGGACAACCAACGTCATTTATGAGTCCCGTGCGGCCCGCAGCCTGCTCGGGCACCTGGCCGGTGCGATCAACGGTGCCTCGATCGCCCGCAAGACCAGTTTCCTGAAGGACAGGATGGGTGAGGCGGTGTTTGCACCCGGTATCCAGGTGGTCGACGATCCGTTCAAGCGACGGGGGGCAGCCACCCGCCCCTTTGATGGGGAAGGTACCCGTGCCGAAGTTCTGAACATGATCGGAGACGGCGTGCTGCAACACTGGTTCCTGGATGGAGCCTCTGCGCGCGAACTCGGTCTCAAACCGAACGGCCGCGCACATCGCAGTGGCAGCGGTACGTCGCCGGGGGCGACGAACATCACGTTGATGCCGGGTGAAAAAAGCCTGGAAGAGCTGATGGCGGAAGCCGGCGAGGGGCTATTGGTCACTGACCTGATCGGACATGGCGTCAACGGCATCACCGGGGACTATTCCCGCGGTGCTTCCGGTTTCTGGTTCGAGAAGGGGCAAATCGTCGAACCGGTCAGCGAGATCACCATCGCCGGCAATCTGAACGACATGTTCAAGCGGCTCGTGCCGGGCAGCGACCTGGACAACCGCTACTCCACCGCAACCCCCTCTGTCATGATTGAAGGAATGGCTCTTGCAGGAAGCTGAGACGGGCGCTCTGGACGAGGACCTGCGCCTTTTGGAAGACGCCGCCCGCGAGGCCGGCGCGCTGGCCCTGCGATATTTCGGCAAGGATCCGGAAACCTGGTTCAAGGGAAACAACAGGTCGCCGGTGTCGGAAGCCGATCTCGCGGTCGACAGGTTCCTGACGGACGAATTGAGGGGCAATCGCCCCGGATACGGCTGGTTGTCCGAGGAAACCGCGGATGACCGTCATCGTCTCGCCTGCAAGCGCGTCTTCATCGTCGACCCGATCGACGGCACGCGCGCTTTTCTGGCTGGAGGCAACGAATGGACGGTCTGCGCGGCCGTCGTGGAAGACGGTCGGCCGGTTGCCGGTGCGGTCTTCTGTCCGAGGCGCGAGGAAATGTTTCTGGCAAAAGCCGGAGGCGGGGCATTCCTGAATGGCAACCGGATAAGCGTCTCCGGCCGTCGGACCATCGGCGGGGCAACCCTGACCGGGCCGCATTCGATCATCGCCAACAAGGACGTCATGGCCGCCGGTTTCGTCGGCACCACCGTCCTGCGCTCGCTCGCCTACCGGATAGCGACCGTTGCGGCAGGCCGGATCGATGTCGGGGCCGCCCGTGGCGGACCGAGCGACTGGGATCTTGCAGCCGCCGATCTTTTGGTGCAGGAAGCGGGCGGAAGATTAACCGACCTGTCCGGCCGGAACCTGATCTACAACCGCGCGAAGACCGGCCATCCGGCGCTGATCGCAGCCCCGGAAGCGCTGATCAATCCCGTGCGCAGCCTGTTTGAGGGCGCAATCGGCTAGGGCCCGGCAGCAAGGGCGCACCGACAACAAGTGAGGATGTTCATGACTGAAACCGACACCCCGAAACAGCTTCTGCATCTGGTGTTTGGCGGTGAACTGGAAACCCCGGAAGGACTGACTTTCCGGGATCTGGAGGCACTGGACATCGTCGGCATCTATCCGAACTACGCCGAAGCCTACAAGGCCTGGAAGTCCAAGGCCCAGGCCACCGTCGACAACGCACATATGCGCTATTTCATCGTTCACATGCACCGTTTGCTGGATCCGGAAACGGCATCCTGACCTGGCACGTCTCTCGGGCGAAAGCATTATGATCAAACGCCTTGGCCGCCATCCCTGGGTCCTGTCAGGTGTGGGCACCGCGCTCGCCGGCTATCTCAAACTGGTCTATCACACGAATCGCTTTGTCGTGGCCCCCGAGGGTGTTCACGAGAAAACCGCGCAGCATCTGCCGGTGATCGTTGCCATGTGGCATGGACAGCATTTCATGGTGCCCTTTGCCAAGCCCGCTCATTGGCCCGCCAAGGTGATGATCTCCCGGTCTGCGGACGGAGAGGTCAACGCGGTGGCGGCGCGCAAGCTCGGGCTCGGTCTGATCCGGGCTTCCGGCGGACAGAATGCCCGTCAGATCAAGAAGCGTGGTGGCATGCGCGGCTTCATCGAGGCCCTGCGAGCGCTGAAGGAGGGCTATTCCATCGCGATGACCGCCGATGTGCCCAAGGGGCCGGCGCGCAAGTCCGGCATCGGCATCGTGCAGCTTGCCAAGCATTCCGGCCGGCCGATCCTGCCCGTCGCGGTCGCGACCAGCCGTTCGAAGGAACTGGACAGCTGGGACAAGGCGAGTGTGAACCTGCCCTTCGGGCGCGGCGGGATCGCCGTGGGCGAATTGATCTGGGTGCCGTCGGACACCGACGACGATGCGCTGGAAGCCTATCGTCTTCAGGTTGAGGAAGGCCTCAACGCTGCCACCCGGCATGCCTATGAGCTGGTCGGCCGGTCGGATGGCTGACCGGAAACCCTTCCTGATAAAAGCCTACCGGGGCCTGGCACGGGTTCTGACGCCCCTGTTTCATCTTCTGTTCCGGCTCCGCTGCCGGGCCGGCAAGGAAATTCCAGCCCGCAAGGGCGAGCGTTTCGGGCGCACGGGAACACCGCGCCCAGAAGGCCGTCTTGTCTGGATCCATGCCGCCAGCGTCGGTGAAACCATGTCGGTCCTGCCACTGATCGAGGCCCTGTCGGCGCAGGGGTGCAGGGTTCTTTTGACAACAGTGACAGTTACGGCCGCGGACCTCGCCGGACAGCGGCTGCCGCAGGGGGCCTTGCATCAATTCGTACCGTTCGATGCACCCGGGCCGCTGAACCGTTTTCTCGAACACTGGGCACCGGATCTTGCCATGGTGGTGGAATCGGAAATCTGGCCATGCCTGTTCGATGAATTGCGGTCCCGCAAGGTGCCCTTCGTCCTGTTGAACGGCAGGCTGTCCGACAGGTCCCATCGCGCCTGGGCACGGTTTCCGGGCGTCGCGCACTATCTCTTCGGATGCCTTCATGCGGTCCTGGCGCAAAGTGCCGCCGATGCGGAGCGGTTCCGGCAACTCGGGTGCACAAGGGTGGAGACGCCGGGAAACCTGAAGTTCGACGCTTCGGAACCGGTTGCGGATGAGAAGGAAATCTCGGCGTTGAAGGCACAGATCGGCGGTCGCCCCGTCTGGCTGAGCGCGCTGACCCATCCGGGTGAGGACGAGATAGCTCTGGAGGCGTTCGGGAAGTTGCGGCAGGACTTTCCGGACCTGCTGCTGATCCTGGTTCCGCGCCACCCCGCCCGTGCGGATGACATTGTCGACATGTGCGGTCAATATGGGCTGGAGACGGTCTGTCGCAGTTCGGGCGAGCGGATCGAGGCTTCAACGCACGTTTTCCTCGGAGACACGCTCGGCGAGATGGGACTTTTCTACAAGCTGGCTCCCGTTACCTTTCTAGGCGGCTCGTTCAACGATGCCGGCGGACATAACCCGGTCGAGGCAGCCCTGACCGGGTCCGCCCTGGTCACCGGTCCGAACGTTGCCAATGCGCGCGCGGTCTACAAGGACTTCTGGATCAGCGATGCTGCCCTGAAAGCGGGCGAACCGGAAGATCTTGCCGAACGTGTCGCAGGTTTGCTGAAAAAGCCGGAGAAGGCGGGCGAACAGGCGGCAAGAGCCCGTGCGATTGTCGAGGCCGGACGGGGAGCGCTTCAGAAAACGCTGCAGCTCCTGCAGCCGCTGTTGAAGGGAGAAGCTCGTGGCGGAGCGCCGGAGGCGGGACGTGAGCAAGGCTCCTGATTTCTGGTGGCAACCGGGTCTGTCGCTCAAGGCCGTTCTCCTGTCGCCACTGGCATGGATCTACGGAAACGTTGCCGGACGGCGGCTGATGGCGTCTGCGAAATCCAGGTCGAAACTGCCGGTCGTCTGCATCGGCAATTTCGTCGTCGGCGGCACGGGGAAGACCCCCTTTGCAATCGCTCTGGCGAAGCGCTTGCGCGAAGAGGGACTGCGGCCCGGATTTCTCCTGCGCGGCTATGGCGGCCGGAAGAAAGGTCCCCTGCTGGTCGAGCCCGGTGTTGATGGAGCGGCCGATGTCGGTGACGAGGCGCTGCTGCTTGCAGAGCATGCACCGACGATCATTTCCGCGGACCGTCCGGCCGGTGCCAGGCTTGCCGAGGGGCAGCCGATCGATGTGCTGCTCATGGATGACGGTTTCCAGAACCCGTCGCTGGCCAAGGATCTCAGCCTGCTGCTTGTCGATTGCAGCGTGGGGTTCGGCAACGGCTTCTGTTTTCCCGCCGGTCCCCTCAGGGCGCCCGCCGGCAAGCAGATCCTGAAGGCCGATTGCCTCATACTGGTGGGCGACGGAGACGCGGCCGAGGAAGCCGCCCATCTTGCCGGGCGCAGGGCCCTGCCGATCCTTCACGCCCATATCCGTCCTCAGATGAACGAGGCCCTTGGCGGGCAGAAGCTGTTCGCCTTCGCCGGGATAGGCCGGCCGGACAAGTTTTTCGCTTCGTTGAAGTTGCTGGGGTACGACGTTAAACGGACACGGGGGTTCGCCGATCATCACCGTTACACGGAAGCGGAAGTCCAGACGCTGATGGTGGAGGCGGAAGAAGAAGGGCTGCAGCTCGTGACCACCGCCAAGGATATGGCGCGGCTGGCAACGCGCGGCGAGGAAATGTTCCGCTGGATCAGCTCCAGGACAGAGGTCCTCGACGTGGCGATGGAAATAAACGACGAAGACCGCCTGATCGGTCTGGTGAAGGAAAGTCTGCGCAAACGCAGTTTTCACTTCTAAGCCTGTGTGAGCAAAACGCGGGCACCTGCGTTAGCCGGACTTGCGAAGGTTCGCGGCAACCCGGTTCATCATCTGAAGGAACTGGGCCACTTCTTCCGGAGAAAGTCCCTGTAGCGCCGAGGCATTGACCGCCATGGCGGCCTCCTTGGCCGGTTTTTCCAGGGCGCGCGCTTTTTGCGTCAGCCAGACGGACTGGGCCCGCCGGTCCTCCGGATGCGGCTTGCGGGTGATCAGGCCATCCCGTTCCATGCGTGACAGGGTGTTTGCCATCGTGGCCTGTTCGACGTCGAGCCGCGTCATCAGGTCCCGCTGGGTTACGCCTTCCTCCGTCCACAACTCAAGCAGCGTCATGAATTGCGCGGGCGCAAGATCGAGTGGGGCGATCTTCCTGTGAAGCGCATTGGCGAAGAGCCGCGCCATGTGATTGGCAAGAAAGCCTGCCGACGTGTTTTTCCGGAAAGTCATGCGGGAAAACTAAGGGTTGATAGCATGCTATGCAATATGATATTGGATAGCATGCTATGTAAAAAGATAGCAAGCTATGTAAGGAGTGCGACAAATGTTGAAATGGATACACGCATTCGCAGGAGGGTCGGCTCTCCTGCTGATTTCCACTTTTTGGACCTCATCTCTGCTTGTGGAGGTTTTCGGAAGTCCAGAGACCGTTGCCGTGGTGAAAACAGCTGTTTTGTGGGCAATGCTCGCTCTGGTGCCTTCGCTTGCGGTGACGGGGATTTCCGGAGCGGTTCTGGGCAAGGGGTGGAAAGGAAGCTCAATCACGCGCAAGCAGATGCGCATGAAAGCCGTCGCTGCCAACGGCCTTCTGATCCTGCTGCCGTCCGCATTCTTCCTGGCGATGAAGGCACAGGCTGACAGTCTGGATGTCTGGTTCTATCTGGTCCAGGTGCTGGAAATGACGGCCGGGGCCGTGAACATCAGCCTTCTGGGATTGAACATGCGCGACGGGCTTGCGCTTTCCCGGCGGCGTGCCCGGCCGGTTGGAGCTCGCCAAGTGTAAGTCTGCATCATTTCCTGGTTACCCGTCCGGTCAGAAATCCTGATTGCGGTCACTCACCGGCGAAGGCAGGGCTTCATTATGCCCTGTCTGATCCGTCCTGGGTGTGCTAGATCACGTCGTGTCAGACCTAACCCGATGAAAAGGCGATTAAAATGGCCGCGAGCACGGCAAGGGAAATGGGACGTGTCCATTCGGCAACCTTGGGTTCCCCGATTTGGACTGCCACTGCATCGGTACTCTACTGGTCGTGCACTTCTTCTGCAGCTCGTGAGCGGGGGGCTGGATGAGCGACCACGCATCAAGCGGCGACATGCACGCGGTCAACGCGATAGCTGCTCTCGAGGCACTTGGCGTCGACGAAAAAGGCATCAGGACAGAAGAGGCCGCTCGTCGTCTTGCCGCACATGGGCCGAACCGCCTTCCCGAACCCAAAAAGCAGAATCCGTTTCTGCGGTTCCTGTCGCATTTCAACAACGTGTTGATCTATGTCCTGATCGCCTCTGCCGTGGTCACAGCAGTCTTGCAGCACTGGGTGGATACCGGCGTCATTCTTGCGGTGATTATCGTCAACGCCATTATCGGCTTCATTCAGGAGGGACGCGCCGAGCAGGCGATGAATGCAATTCGCTCCATGCTGGCACCTCGCTCCGCGGTGATGCGCGATGGCAGGCGGCAAAGTGTCGACGCGGCAGAACTGGTGCCGGGCGATATCGTTCTGGTCGAGGCAGGCGACCGGGTGCCCGCAGACTTGAGGCTGATAGAGGCGCGGGGGCTGAAGGCCGAAGAAGCAATCCTGACCGGAGAATCCGTGCCCGTCGAGAAAGGTACGGCACCGGTTCCTCGGGACGCTGCGCTTGGTGATCGAACGTCTATGCTCTATTCCGGCACCCTGGTTGCCGCGGGCGCGGGACGCGGCGTGATCACTGCCACAGGCTCCTCAACCCAGATCGGCCGCATCAGCAGCATGCTCTCTCGTGTAGAGACGCTTACCACACCCCTTGTCACGCAAATGGACCGCTTTGCCCGCTGGCTCACGGTCTTCATCCTGCTCGTTGCCGCGATACTTCTGACTTACGGTTATTATGTCGGCCATCTACCGTTTGCGGAGCTCTTCATGGCCGTCGTAGGTTTGTCGGTCGCCGCAATCCCGGAAGGACTGCCGGCGGTGCTCACCATAACCCTCGCCGTCGGTGTGCAAGTGATGGCGCGGCGCAACGCCATCGTCCGCCGTCTGCCGGCAATCGAAACACTGGGCTCCGTATCCGTCATCTGCTCGGACAAGACCGGCACTCTGACACGAAACGAGATGATAGCGGCCTCACTGGCCACCGCAGAACACATTTACTCGATTGATGGAACCGGTTACGCACCCGAGGGCGCGATCCGCTGGCGCGACGCCGATGCTCATCCCGATCAGCACACGGTGCTCCTTGAATTCGCTCGCGCCTCGGCACTTTGTAACGATGCCGTCCTTCGCGCGTCGCAGGACGGCTGGCGCGTTGAAGGGGACCCGATGGAGGGTGCCCTCATGGCGCTCGCCGGAAAGATCTCGGGAGATGGCCCTGATCCATACCGTCAGTGGACCCGTACCGACGCCATCCCGTTCGACTCCGCCCATCGCTATATGGCTACTCTTCATCACGATCACACGGGGCATGCCTGCATTCACGTCAAGGGGGCACCCGAGGCAATTCTTGCGCTCAGTGCGAACCAACGCTCTGCCGACGGCGCGACGGAGCCGCTCGACGAGAACCTTTGGCAGAGGCTTGTGGAGGATCTGGCCGCAGAGGGGCAGCGCGTCATCGCAGTCGCTGTGCGGAGCGTTGCCCAGGATCATACTGTCCTGAACACCGCTGATGTATCCGGTCAGCTCACCCTCATTGGCCTGATCGGACTTATTGATCCGCCGCGCACGGAAGCCATCGAGGCCGTGGCCGAGTGCCATGCCGCCGGTATCCGAGTGAAGATGATAACCGGAGATCATGCGGCGACGGCCCGCGCCATTGGCGGCATGATCGGGCTGCAGAATGCAGATCGCGTTCTGACCGGGGCGGATATTGCAATGATGAACGATGCCGCGCTGGCCGAAGCGGTGATTGAAACGGACATCTTTGCGCGTACTTCCCCCGCCGACAAGCTGCGTCTCGTTACCGCGCTGCAGTCCCGCGGCTTGACCGTTGCGATGACTGGAGACGGGGTGAACGACGCGCCGGCACTCAAGCGCGCCGACGCCGGGGTAGCGATGGGGCTGAAGGGAAGCGAGGCCGCCAAGGAGGCTTCGGAGCTGGTGCTCGCCGACGACAACTTTGCGTCTATCGCGGCTGCGGTGCGCGAAGGGCGCACTGTTTACGACAACATCAAGAAAGTCCTCAGCTGGACCCTACCCACAAATGCCGGCGAAGCGATGACCATCATCGTCGCGCTCTTCGCAGGAATGGCACTGCCGATCACGGCGGTGCAGATCCTGTGGGTCAACCTCATTACCGCCGTGACGCTTGGCCTTGCGCTTGCCTTCGAACCATCGGAACCTGGAACGATGCGACGCCCGCCCCGGCCGCGCAACGAGCCGCTGCTATCGGGTGAGCTTGTCTGGCATATCGTGCTCGTCTCGACCCTGTTTCTTGCGGCGGTCTTCGGTGTCTTCTTCTACGCGACCGACCTCGGCTACCCCACCGAACTAGCGCAGACGATGGCAATGAACATGCTTGTCGTGCTCGAGATTTTCCACCTGTTCTTCATACGTAATCTTCACAGCACTTCGCTTACCTGGAACGCTGCCAAGGGGACACCCGTTGTCTGGGTGTGCGTACTGACGGTTACCGGGGCGCAATTCGCGATCACCTATTTTTCGCCGTTGCAGGCTCTACTAGGGACGCAAGGCGTGCCTTTGAAGGATGGCATCGTGATCGTGGCAATCGGGTGTGCCTTCTTTGCACTTCTGGAATCGGAGAAACAAATGCGGCTAACGTTACGCCGGCAGCGCACGAACTCTCAAGAAATCGCATCTTGACTGGGAGGTGTTGAGCACCGCCGGTACCAGGTGGCCCTCAGGACGGCTTTAACGGCATAATGCAAAGAGGCCATGCAAAGGCATCACGAGGAATGCCCTTTCGGATCAAACCGGCATAATCTGCAGGAAAACCCGGCCTATGCGGATCTCGTCTCAAGATAGCGCTTCATGGACGCCTTTGCGTCGACATAGGCTTCCTGGCGCTCGACGGACCAGTATTTCAGCTCGTCGAGCGGAATGGCGGTACCAGTGACCGAGCAGCGCACGAATGTTCCCGGTGTTTCCACCTGATAGTCGCCGTCCAGATAGCGGACACGGGCTTCGGTGGGGATACGCGGGTTTTCGTAGCGGTTCATCATCACTTTAGTTCCGGAAGGCCTTCGACCTGTTCAAAGGCTCCGCTCTTCTAGGCCAAAACACGGTTTGAGGGCAAGCCTCCCGCATCCTACGCCGGAAGACCGTTCTTTTCCATTCACTTGTCCGGCCCGGTCCATCGGCGGGCGCCGGTCAGCGCCGCTTGGCATTTTTCTGAACCTCCGTCTCCGTTTTGCCTTTGGCGGATCCGAAAACGGGCCGGACCACGTTTTCGCCGGTCTGTTCGGATGGGGCAGGCGGACCTGACACCCGTCCGGTCCTGGCGAGCTCTTCGGCGAGCCGCGGATGAAGCCCGTCGCCGCGGGCCGCCGCAATGGCGTGAAAGGTCAGGGGATGTGGCAGTTCGTCAGATGAGGACATTCGTGCACCCGGAGTGTTTTGCGGTTATCTGTTTGTTTCAAGAGAGCCCGGGCAGGCACAGTGTCCGCCGGGTTCTTGCCGGCAGTTTCCTGCCGAGGGGGTTTACGCGGATCACTTCAAGACGCATGGCGACGCAACTAAATATGAGTATTTTTGTCAAGTTAGAAATTCGCAAGTGGAATTCCGGGGTTTTAGGGTGAATTGTGCGCCAAAAACCCTATGTTGGGGATAATTCGGGGAATTCACCGCCGGCTCCGGCGGCAATAAACGGCTTCTTCCGGCCGGACACAATCAGGACACGCAAATGACCCTTTCCACGACTGACCTTATCGAATCTTCCGGTCTCGGACTGGAGGCGGCCAAGAAGATTACGCAAGAGGCCCTGTCGGGGGCCGATGACGGGGAGCTTTTTGTCGAATACCGCCAGACAGAAGGGCTGGTTTTCGACAACGGCCGCCTGAAAGGGGCCAACTACGATACGGCCCAGGGTTTCGGTCTGCGGGCGGTGGCCGGTGAAGCCGCCGGCTATGCTCATGCGGGGGATATTTCCGAAGGCGCCCTGAAGCGCGCGGCGGATGCGGTCAGCGCGGTCAAGCGCGGATATTCGGGCAGCTATGCGGCGGCGCCCGCGCGCACCAACCAGTCGCTTTACACCGACGCCAATCCGCTCGGCGGACCGAGCTTCGAGGACAAGGTCAAGCTGCTTCAGGAAATCGATGCCTATGCACGGGCAAAGGACCCGCGCGTCCGTCAGGTGTCCGCGTCACTGGCGGGCTCCTGGCAGGTAGTGGAGATCCTGCGTGCGGACGGTCACCTCGTGCGCGACGTGCGCCCGATGGTGCGTATGAGCATTTCCGTCGTGGCCGGCAACGACGAGCGACAGGAAAGCGGCTCCTTCGGTTGTGGCGGCCGCGAAGGTTTCGAGCGCTTCATCACGACGGAAAACTGGCAGGGCGGCGTGGACGAAGCTCTTCGGCAGGCTCTCGTCAACCTGGAAGCTGTGCCGGCCCCGGCCGGAACGTTCGACGTGGTGCTGGGCCCGGGCTGGCCGGGCATTCTTCTGCACGAGGCGGTCGGGCACGGGCTTGAAGGCGACTTCAACCGCAAGAAGACCTCCGCCTTCGCCGGCTTGATGGGTGAGCGTGTTGCCGCCCCCGGCGTGACGATTGTCGATGACGGCACCATTCCCGACCGGCGCGGTTCGCTGACGGTCGACGACGAAGGTACTCCGGCCAACCGGACCGTGCTGATCGAGGACGGTATCCTGAAGGGCTACATGCAGGACCGGCAGAACGCCCGCCTGATGGGCATGGAGCCGACCGGCAACGGCCGCCGCCAGTCCTTTGCCCATATTCCGATGCCGCGCATGACCAACACGGTCATGATGGCCGGCGACAAGGAACCGGATGAAATTCTGGCATCCGTCAAGGATGGCATCTATGCGGTGTCCTTCGGCGGTGGGCAGGTAGACATTACCTCCGGCAAGTTCGTCTTCTCCTGCACCGAGGCCTACCGGGTGGAAAACGGCAAGGTCGGTGCGCCGATCAAGGGCGCGATGCTGATCGGCAACGGCCCGGACGCGCTGACCCGCGTCACGATGATCGGCAATGACATGAAACTCGACCCGGGCATGGGAACCTGCGGCAAGCAGGGGCAGGGCGTGCCGGTGGGGGTTGGCCAGCCTTCCATGCGCATCAACGGGATGACCATCGGCGGCACCGCCGTCTGACCGGACGCGAGGCATGATCATGGGTGCTATCGAATTTGTCGTCTTCGACATGAACGAGGTGCTCTATGACTGGGATCCGCAGGTCCGCCTCAAGCTTCTGGAGGAACTCACCGGCAGGCCGGCGGCGGAAATCGATGCGGCGGTCTGGGGTGGACCGCATGAGGCGGAAGCGGAGGCCGGCAATCCCGGTACGGCGGAAGGCTATCTCGAGCAATTCGGCAAGTTGCTTGACTACCCGATCGATTTCGAGACCTGGGCAGACATACACCGCAGGATGATGCGGCCGCGGCCGGACGTTCTGGATCTGGTCCGGCAGGTGAAGACACGAGCCGATGTCGCGATGCTCACCAACAACGGCATGATGCTGAAGGCGGTTCTGCCCGACTGCGCGCCGGAAATGATCGAGATCTTCGGTGAAAAGGCGCATGTCTCGGCGGAATTCAAGGTTCGCAAGCCCGATCCCCAGATCTACCGGCGCATCTGCGGGAAATACGGTCACGCACCCGAGCGGAGCGCGTTCATCGACGACAAGGAAGCGAATGTGCGGGGCGCCGAGGAAGCCGGACTGGTGGGGCACGTCTATACGACCTACGAGGATTTCCGGTCTTTCCTGGGGCGTCACGAGCTGATTTGAGACCTGTTGGGGAACCCCGCAGTCCTGCCGGAATGCCGGGCGGTTGACCGGATCATGCGGTTTCCTGCCCAAAAAGCGTTCTTTGATTGAAATTAAAGCGTTTTCTTGCCGGAAATGCTGTAATTGAAGCCGGTCCGAAGCAGAATCTTTGCTATGCTGACCGGAAACCATGTTTCGCACATTCCGGTGTGGAACATTTGGACGGTCAATGAAGGAGACAGGATGGCTGCGGAAGGGGCACCCCCGTTTTTTGCTGAAGCGATTGTGTTCCTGGCGGCTACGGTTGTGGCCGTGCCGATTGCCAAGCGATTGGGTCTCGGGTCCGTGGTCGGATATCTGGCGGCGGGTGCCGTCATCGGGCCGCACGGGTTCCAGTTCCTGGGATCGGGTGAGGACGTGTTACATGTGGCGGAACTCGGTGTGGTTCTGCTCCTGTTCGTGATCGGTCTCGAACTCGATCCACAAAAGCTCTGGCGGATGAAGCGGGATATTTTCGGCCTGGGCACTGCGCAGGTCATGGTGACGGGTATTTCGTTCTACGCCGTCGCCCGCTGGGCGGGATATCCCTATTCGACCGCACTCGTGGCCGGGTTCGGCCTTGCCCTGTCCTCCACCGCCTTTGCTCTGCAGATCCTTCAGGAGCGCGGACAATTGTCGTCCGCTTACGGTCAGCGGGCCTTTGGCATCCTGCTTCTGCAGGACATTGCCATCGTGCCGCTTCTGGCCATGGTGGCTGTTCTGGCCCAGGGAGAGGGACCGGCGACCGCCACCGACATGGCGAGCGAAATGGTCATCGTCCTGGCGGCGGTTGCTGCCGTGATCCTGGCCGGGCGCTATCTGATATCTCCGGTCTTTCTGCTCCTGGCGGCAAGCCGGGCAAGGGAGGTCATGCTGACCGCCGCCCTGCTGGTCGCGCTCGGAAGCGCGGGCATCATGCATGCGGTCGGGCTTTCCATGGCCCTTGGTGCATTCCTGGCCGGCGTGCTTCTGGCCGAATCGAGTTTCAGGCATACGCTTGAAGCCGACATCGAGCCGTTCCGCTCCCTTCTGATGGGACTGTTCTTCGTCGCGGTCGGCATGTCGCTCGATTTCTACCTGGTCATGGAGAACTGGGAGACTGTCGCGGCAGGCGTTGCGATCGTCATGGGGCTGAAAGGGCTGTACCTCTGGGGCCTGTCGCGGGTCACGGGATCGCCGAATTCCGATGCGTTGCGCATTGCCGTGACCCTGCCGCAGGGCGGGGAATTCGCCTTCGTTCTTTTCACCGCAGCTGTCAGCGAAAGGCTGCTGGACTACCAGACTGCCAATCTTCTGACCGCTGTCGTCATTCTGACGATGCTGCTCACGCCCGTTGCCTGCCTGGGGCTGGAAGCGCTCGCCGAACGTGTGAAGGCCAGCGGCGTGGAAAACCCGTCGATCGAGAGCTTTGAGGAAGCAACGCCCACCGTGCTGGTCGTCGGGTTTGGCCGGTTCGGCATGGTCGTCGCCCAGTTTCTGACCTCGGAAGGCCTGGAGATCACGGCCATCGACAACCGTCCGGACCGGATCGCCTATGCCCGCAAGCAGGGCTACAAGGTCTATTACGGCGATGCGACCCGGGCCGATGTCCTGGCCGCGGCCGGCGCCGGCAAGGCTGCCCTCGTGGCCATGTGCATCGAGAACGACAAGGTGATGGCAAGAGCGATCGACCTGGTGCGCGAAGGGTTCCCGGATGCGCTGATCTTCTGCCGCGCGACGGACCGGGCCCATTCGCTGGATCTCACCAAGCGCGGCGTCGACTTCCAGATCCGCGAAACCTTCGAATCGAGCGTGGTCTTCGGTCGCGCCGCGCTGGAGGCGCTCGGAACGCCTTTGAACCGGATCGACCAAATCGAGGAAGATGTCCGCTTCCGGGACGAGGAACGGCTTGCGCTGCAGCTTCAGGAAGGCATATTCGCCGGCGCTGACAAGCTTCACAGGGTGACGCCCCGCAAGCCGGCGGACAAGGATGCGGAAGACATTCCGGCAGAATAGTCCCGGCAAACAGCCCCCAAAAAATAAAGGCGCCGTCTCCGGCGCCTTCCTGGATGCTCCCGACTGTCTGCGCCGGTCAGGGCAGGGCGTCGTAGCCGGCCGAAAATCCGTTGAGCGAAATCGGAATGCCGATTCCTTCCTCGGGGGTCTGGAAGATAATGAAGGTCGCCTGAGCGCCCGCCCGCAGTTTGGTCAACAGCTCGTCCTCGAGAATCACCTCGGCGATACAGCCATTCGGCAGGCAGCGGACGAAACCGGCGCGGCCGATGTCGGCATTGTCGACCTTGAGCCCCAGTCCGGAGGGCAGAAGCACGCCGAGAGGCGCCAGAACCCTGAGGATGCGGGCCTGTTTGTCGGCGGTTTTCAGAACGATCACCGACAGGCCGACGTTCTCCCGGTCCGAGGCCGTGACATTCTGAATGAGCGCGCATTGCTCGCTGGCGGCGCCCGGCGGCGTGTCGCAGCGCATCTGCCAGTCCCCGTGCGTGGAGCGGACTTCCCCTTGAGCGCTTGCGGGAAGTGCGGTCTGGGCAAGGCTGCCGAAAACGATTCCCGCGACGGCAGCGTATTTGAGCAATGACTTTGTGAAGCGTCCTGCCGGGCGGGCGGAAGGGGACTGCGGCAATTGGGTTGACAAGAAATCCTCCAGTCAATCGGTGTCCGATCCTTTCAGAGCCCGGCTGCGGGAGACATGCGGCCAAGTCTGCGAATCATGGTGTTTTCCCGGCCAGACATTGCCGCACAACGGCGCGTCTTTCCAGTCTGAGCACGGCGGGGAAAGCATGATTAGACGGAATTCTTGTCGAAAATCGGCCTGTCCTTGACCTTGATCAATCGCCTCGGGGAGCAGCAAGGCCGTGAAATGTTGGAAATTCCGTTGCAGCCCGGCCAGTCTTGTGGTTTTTGTGCGGCACGAAGCTGTCAGAAAGGTGATGCGGCACATCGACGCTCTGCCCGCTGGTGACCATCGCCCTTTGCAGCAGTTTGTGGTTATAGTCCGGCCATCTGACAATCATGAAGGATGCCCGGATCAGGCAGAATAGGCTTGCGAAGCGACGCCAAGCCCGCTACTGCCGCATTCGGATTGAACCGGATCTGGGGTCCGGTATTTTGCATGTGCCGCTTTTTCACGCGGCTGAGGGAAGGGAGCGCGGACGTGAAGTCAATCTTCAAGCGTCTCATGACTGTGGCCGGAACGGCGGCGACTTTTGCTGGAGTGTCCACTGCGGCTCTGGCGGCCGAGTCCGGCATGAAAGAATGGCAGCTCGGATTTCAGAGCTCCGTTACGGATGTGTTCGACGACATCCACTGGTTCAACAATTTCACGCTGGTGATCATCACGGTCATCACGCTGTTCGTTCTGGGCTTGCTGATCGTCTGCATGACGCGGTTCAGCTCCAAGGCGAACCCGGTGCCGTCCCGCACGTCGCACAACACCATGATCGAGGTGGTCTGGACCATCGCGCCGATCCTGATCCTGGTCGTGATCGCCATTCCGTCGTTCCGCCTGCTTTACAAGCAGCTCGACATCCCGGAATACGAAATGACCATCAAGGCCACCGGCTTCCAGTGGTACTGGGGTTACGAATACACCGACGAGAACATGGGCGAGCTTTCCTTTGACTCGCTGATGGTCGCCAATGACGAACGTCAGGCGGTCGCCGAGGCACGTGGCGTGACGCTCAACGAAGTGCCGCGTCTTCTGGCGGTCGACAATGAAGTCGTCATTCCGGTTGACACCACCGTCCGGGTCCAGGTGACCTCGGAGGACGTGATCCACGCCTTTGCAATGCCGGCCTTCGGGGTCAAGATCGATGCCGTTCCGGGCCGACTGAACGAAACCTGGTTCCATGCCCGCGAGGAAGGCGTCTACTACGGCCAGTGTTCCGAGCTGTGCGGCAAGGATCACGCGTTCATGCCGATCGCGATCCGCGTGGTTTCCAAGGAACAGTTCCAGAGCTGGGCCGCTGCCGCCCAGGACGATCTGGAGACTGCGAACAAGGATCTGTGGGCTGCCATCGTGACCGGCAAGAAGGTCGCTACCGGCAAGCTTGAAGAAATCTCCGTCGCCGCGAAGTAACGCGGCGGCGAGCCCATTTGGCGATGCGCGCGATGACACGCAGCGCCGCTGAGAACGTTTAAAGAGGGAGCCCAAAATGGCTGCTACCGAAGCACATGCGGCACATGACCATCCGACCGGATGGCGCAGGTGGGTCTATTCGACCAACCACAAAGACATCGGCCTGTTGTATCTATTCTTTGCGATCTTTGCCGGGATCGTGGGCGGCGCGCTCAGCGTCGGCATGCGGATGGAACTTCAGGAACCGGGAATGCAGATCTTCGGTGATGCGCACCTGTTCAACGTGTTCACCACCGCACACGGCCTTATCATGATCTTCTTCATGGTCATGCCGGCCATGATTGGCGGTTACGCCAACTTCTTCGTGCCGATCATGATCGGTGCGCCGGACATGGCGTTCCCGCGGATGAACAACATCTCCTTCTGGCTGCTGCCGCCGGCTTTCCTGCTGCTGCTGCTTTCGCTCTTCGTTGAAGGGCCTCCGGGAGGAAACGGCGTCGGTGGTGGCTGGACGATCTATCCGCCGCTCTCCACGTCCGGACAGCCCGGCCCGGCAATGGATCTGGCAATCCTGTCCCTGCACATCGCGGGTGCCTCGTCGATCCTCGGTGCGATCAACTTCATCACGACCATCTTCAACATGCGTGCCCCCGGCATGACCATGCACAAGATGCCGCTGTTTGCCTGGTCCGTGCTCATCACCGCGTTCCTGCTGCTGCTGTCCCTGCCGGTTCTGGCAGGCGCCATCACCATGCTTCTGACGGACCGTAACTTCGGTACCACCTTCTTCGATCCGTCCGGCGGCGGCGACCCGATCCTGTTCCAGCACCTGTTCTGGTTCTTCGGTCACCCGGAAGTGTACATCCTGATCCTGCCGGGCTTCGGCATCATCAGCCACATCATTTCCACCTTCTCCCGCAAGCCGATCTTCGGTTACCTGGGCATGGCCTACGCCATGGTCGCCATCGGCGTCGTCGGCTTCATCGTGTGGGCGCACCACATGTACACCGTCGGCATGTCCTCCGAGACCCAGGCCTACTTCGTTGCGGCCACCATGGTGATCGCAGTTCCGACCGGCGTGAAGATCTTCTCCTGGATTGCCACCATGTGGGGCGGTTCCATCGAGTTCCGGACGCCGATGGTGTGGGCGATCGGCTTCATCTTCCTGTTCACCGTCGGCGGTGTGACGGGTGTGCAGCTCGCCAACGCCGGTCTCGACCGCGCGTTCCACGACACCTACTACGTTGTGGCTCACTTCCACTACGTTCTGTCGCTGGGCGCCGTGTTCGCGATCTTCGCTGCCTGGTATTACTGGTTCCCGAAGATGTTCGGCTACATGTACAACGAGACGATCGGCAAGGCTCACTTCTGGATCACCTTCGTTGGCGTGAACCTGGTGTTCTTCCCGCAGCACTTCCTGGGCCTGAACGGCATGCCGCGCCGCTATGTCGACTACCCCGATGCGCTGGCCGGCTGGAACTACGTTTCCTCCATCGGCTCCTACATCTCGGCCTTTGCGGTCCTGGTGTTCATCTTCGGAATCGTCGAAGCCTTCTCCAAGAAGCGCGTTGTCGGCAACAACCCGTGGGGTGAAGGAGCAACGACGCTGGAATGGACGCTGCCGTCTCCGCCGCCGTTCCACCAGTTCGAAACCCTGCCGCGCATCAAGTGATCCGCGGCGGAGGGGTCCGGCCCTCCGGCCAAAATTCGCACCGCGCCGGTTTCCGGCGCGGTGCGCACTCGAAAACAGACTGTCGGAGCTTTGAGCTCAAGCGCGTGTCGAATGCGCGAGACAGATAAAGAATTCAAAGGACGCGCCCATGTCGCTCGTTGAGCGCCAGGATATGATGGACCAGGACACCGCCGTCTGGAACGGCGGAATGGGATCGGTGAGCGACTTCGTGGCGCTCCTGAAACCGCGTGTGATGTCGCTGGTGATCTTCACCGCCTTTGTCGGCCTTATGCTGGCGCCCGGATCCCTGCATCCGGTGCTGGGCGCGGTCGCGATCCTGTGTATCGCCATCGGAGCGGGGGCGTCCGGCGCCCTGAACATGTGGTATGACGCCGACATCGACGAGGTCATGTCGCGCACCAAAAAACGCCCGATCCCGGCCGGAAAGATCACCCCGGACGAGGCGCTTGCATTCGGCATCACCCTGTCCGTCGGCTCCGTGGTCACCCTCGGGCTCGTGGTCAACTGGTTCGCCGGGGCGTTCCTGGCCTTCACCATCTTCTTCTATGTGATCGTCTATACGATGTGGCTAAAGCGCTCGACGCCGCAGAACATCGTCATCGGCGGCGCGGCCGGCGCATTCCCGCCCATGGTCGGCTGGGCAGCGGTCACAGGCGGAGTCAGCCTGGAAAGCTTCGTGCTGTTCGGGATCATCTTCATGTGGACCCCGCCGCATTTCTGGGCACTGGCACTGGTGAAGAACGGCGACTACAAGGCCGCAAAGATCCCGATGCTGCCGGTGGTGGCAGGTGAAACAACCACGCGCCATCATATCCTGGCTTATTCGATCCTGCTTGCGCCGGTCGGCGTGGCCCCGTTCCTGCTCGGTTTCGCAAGCCCGGTTTACGGGGTTGCCTCCGCGGTCCTCGGCCTGATCTTCGTGGGCCTGTCGGCCGACGTCTGGCGCAAGCGCGAAGGCGATCCGGCAAAGGCCGCCTGCTGGCGCCTGTTCAAGTTCTCCATCTTCTATCTGTTCATGCTGTTCGCCCTGCTTCTGGGCGAAAGCCTGCTGGCGGGAGCCTGAGGCCATGGTTGAAGAAGACAAGGGCATCACACTGACGGAAGAGCAGAAGAAGAAACGCCGGTCGCGTTCGCTCGCGATTGCCGCCGTGCTCGGCGCATTGGTCGTGCTCTTCTATGTCGTCACCATCATCAAGCTCGGGCCCGGCGTCCTGAACCGGCCGCTGTGAGGAGACGATCGTGAGCAACGCAAGGAACACGCAGGAACTGTCGAAAAGCAACCGCAAGGTCGCTGTCGTCTGCGCCAGTGTGTTCGTCTGCATGATCGGCGCGGCTTATGCTGCCGTGCCGCTTTATAACCTGTTTTGCAGCGTGACCGGTTTCGGGGGGACGACTCAGGTCGCCGAGGCCGCCAGCGATGTTGTCATCGACCGGACAATCACCGTCCGCTTCGACGGCAATGTGAACCATGAGCTGTCCTGGAAGTTCAAACCGGGGCAGCGCTCGGTAACGATGAGGATGGGCGAGACGGCCCAAATTCATTACGAGGCAACCAACACCGGTTCGAAGACGACCGTGGGCACGTCCACATTCAACGTGTCGCCGCCGACGGCCGGTATCTATTTCAACAAGCTGGAATGCTTCTGTTTTACCGAACAGGCGCTGAAAGCCGGTGAAAGCGTAGAAATGCCGGTCGTCTTTTTCGTCGACCCGGACATGGACAAGGATCCCGAACTGAAACACGTGAAGGAAATCACCTTGTCCTACACCTTCTTCCCGGTTGAACAACCGGAACGACCTGTTGCAGCCCGGGCGGAAAAGCCCGAAGCTGAAACGAAACTGTAAGTGATTGGCGCGAAATCCGCGCTTGAGATGACTGTCTTTGGGGAGCTTGCCGATGGCTGAGGCACATACCAAAAACCACGATTACCACCTGGTGGATCCGAGCCCGTGGCCTTTTCTTGGGTCCATCGGTGCATTCGTTATGGCGATTGGAGCCATCGGCTTCATGAAAGCCGCGCAGGACAAGGAATTTGTCCTCTTCGGCATGGATCTGACGGGCTGGGGCCTGTTCGCGATCGGTCTTCTGGTCGTTCTTTACGTGATGTTCGGCTGGTGGCGTGACACCATCCGTGAAGCACACACCGGTTACCACACGCGCGTCGTTTCCCTGCATCTGCGCTACGGCATGCTGCTGTTCATTGCTTCCGAAGTGATGTTCTTCGTCGCCTGGTTCTGGGCCTATTTCGATGCGTCCCTGTTCACCGGCGAAGCGATCCAGTTCGCACGCGTTGAGGCCACCGGCGGCCACTGGCCCCCGGAAGGCATCGAAACCTTCGATCCGTGGCACCTGCCGCTGCTCAACACGCTGATCCTGCTGTGCTCCGGCACCACGGTCACCTGGGCACACCACGCCCTGCTGCACGATGACCGTGAAGGCCTGAAATGGGGCCTGACGCTGACCGTGATCCTGGGAGTGCTTTTCACCATCTGCCAGGCCTACGAGTATGCTCACGCGGCCTTTGATTTCGGTGGCAACATCTACGGCGCGACCTTCTTCATGGCGACCGGCTTCCATGGTTTCCACGTCATCGTCGGAACCATCTTCCTGCTCGTCTGCCTGCTGCGCGCACTGGCCGGCCACTTCTCGCCGAAGCAGCATTTCGGCTTCGAGGCGGCTGCCTGGTACTGGCACTTCGTTGACGTTGTCTGGCTGTTCCTGTTCGTCTCCATCTACATCTGGGGCGCAGGCACACCCGCCGCCCACTAAGGCACGGCCAAAGGTTACCGATTGCGCCCGGTCCCCTGACGGATCGGGCGCTTTCGTTTCATCAGCCCCTCAGGAGGCAGGACATGGAAGACAAGGCTCATTTTCCCCCGGTCAATCCGGTTCCGGCAGGACTCTCCGGTAAATGCCCGCGCTGCGGTCAGGGAAAGCTGTTCGACGGGTTCCTGAGCGTGAAGAAGTCCTGCATGGCCTGCGGGCTGGACTATTCCTTTGCCGACAGCGGCGACGGGCCTGCGGTCTTCGTTATCATGATCGTCGGTTTCATCGTCGTCGGGCTGGTCCTGTTTGTGGAGCTGAGCTACCAGCCGCCGATCTGGGTGCATCTTGTCCTGTGGCTGCCGCTGACCGTCATTCTGTCGGCCGCGGTCTTGCGACCGCTGAAGGGGTTGATGATCGCCCTCCAGTTCCGGCACAAGGCCGAGGAAGGCCGTTTGGACGACGGCCAGGGAAGCTGACGGGCCGCCGTTTGCTCCAGACTGGTCTCCAAAAGGAAATTCCGCCTGCCCATGAACCCGATTCGCAAACTCCTGATTCCGATGATCGCCGCGGGGGCGGCGTTGTTCGTACTGTTGAACCTCGGTTTCTGGCAGCTCGACCGCCTGGCCTGGAAGGAACGGCTAATTGCCCAGGTGGAAGAGGGGATCACAAAAGAACCGGTTGCGGCGCCCGTGCCTTCCCAGTGGAAGGAAATCTCCGCAGCGGACGACTACAGGCGCGTCAGGGTGCGCGGAAGATTTCTTGAAGGAGCGGCTTTCTATTATGTCGCCCTGACAAAGCCGACCGGCGACTATGGCGGACCGGGGGTCTTCGCCTATGCGCCCTTCAGGACCGAAGAGGGTTGGACAGTGCTCCTCAACCGCGGTTTCCTTCCCCAGGACCTGCCCGAGGATAGGCGTGGCCGGGCCCTCGTTCCGCCGGAAGGAGAGATTGAGGTGACGGGTCTTCTGCGCCTCAGCGAAAAACCGAACTGGACGACACCTGAGCCCGATCTTGGCAAGAACCTCTGGTTCGCGCGCGACACGGAGGCCATGGGAGCGGCCCTTGGCCTGGACGCCAATGAACTGGCACCCTACAGCATCGACCTCGATGCGGATTTTACGCCGCCCGGCGGTCTGCCGGAGGCGGGGGAAACCATCGTTCGCTTCAAGAACGATCACCTGGGATATGCGCTGACATGGTTCGGACTGGCCGCAACCCTGATCGGGGTCTTCCTGACCTACGCGGCCAGTGTCCTGTGGCCCCGTAAACACTAACGGGTTTTCAGGGCCACAGAACAGGCCCTCTCAAGGGCCGCGTCTGGCGGTTGGAGAGTGTCGAAGCGCCGTCAGCCAAGCGCTTCGAGGATGGCGGCCGCTCCGGTTTTGGCGGTTCCGCCACCGGGTTCTTCAACAGCCTGGAACGTCACCACGCCGTCTTTCACGATCAAGGCAAAGCGTTGCGACCGGACGTGTCCGAAGATCGGAACCGGACCGAGGCCGAGACCCGCCGACTGCACGAATTCGGCCGCCGTATCAGCCAGGAACGTGATGTTGCCGGCAGGGTTGGTCGCTTGCTTCCAGGCGTCCATGACGAACACGTCGTTGACGGAGACCACGGCGATTTCATCGACGCCTTTGTCCTTCAGCGTTTCCGCGTGCTCGACAAATCCCGGCAGATGGTTCTGGTGGCAGGTCGGGGTGAAGGCGCCTGGGACGCCGAAAAGCACGACGGTCTTGCCATCCGTCAGATCGCCCGTTGTCATTTCGGCCGGACCGTCAGCGGTCATGGTCTTGAACGTTGCCTCCGGGAGGCGGTCTCCAACCTTGAGTGTCATTCATTTCTTCCTTTTATGCCGGCTGTGGAGTCAGCCGGACCAATGAGCAGCAATTGCCAAGTGGCGGCCGTTGAAAGCAAATTCAAGACTCGCCAGCAAGTTCGGGGATATACGTTATTTCAGCCAGCTTGGATCAATGGTGACAAGGCGCACCACGGCCTTACCATTTGCCGCAAGGACGAGCCGGAGCTGGTCGTCGTCTTCCGCGACCGCCAGTCCCTTGAGCGGCAGCCGCCAGACGGCCCGACCGCCGTCGTTTCGATCGAGTTCGGGAAGGCCGATGTAGGATGGTCCCGGGGCAGCGGCAAAAAGATCGGGAGTGGTGTTTTCCGGCGCTTCCGTCTCGATAACCAGGCTTCCGCCGTTGCCGGACAGGGTTACCGTCCCGATGCTCAGCCCGCCGGTCTCGCCGCTTGTCGGAACCATGGCAAGATCGCGGGCAATGAGCCTGGCTGCCAGCTCGTCCGTCTCGCCTTGCGGTTCAAGGGGCAGCGACAGGGAAGCGTCCGCAGGAATGCAGATTTCCTTGCAGATGCCGAAGAACACGTCGAGCGAGAGCAAAACGCCCTTTTCCGGTGCTTCCGGCGTGACCTTCATCGGCAGGATGATGCCGTCGTAATAGACGATCGACTTTGTGAAACCGTCATCGTACCGCTGCGGAACCGGGTAGAGAATCTCCGTTTGGCCGAGGTTCACCGACCCGGGAAAGGAAATCTGCGGGGGAATGCCTGCTTCGCCCGGATAGCGCCAGTACGTGTGCCAGCCCGGCTCCAGGAGAAATTCGAGACCGGCAAGGTATTTCCCGCTTTCCAGCGGGCCGGTTGCAACGAGGCGGACGGCGCCGCCCTGAACCTCCACCCAGTCCGTCGTGGCGGCACGGGCAGGAGAGGAAATCGCGATAAGCGCAAGGGAGAGGAAAAGAGCAACTCGTTTCATGGCAACCGTGCTACACGAGTTTGGCCCGCACGTCACCGGCGGGAAACGGCGCGTCCGGTCATAACCTCGTGACCGCAGGGTGAGAAGTGAACCGGCTCTCCCGAACTGCCATTAACAAACCTCATCAAAGGGGCTATGCTTTTTTTCCCGGAGGCACAGGGCGCCACACAAGAGCGAGGTACGCATGGCCGGAACCGAAGCAACAGACTCCCTCGAAGGCCAGTTTCTGATTGCTATGCCGAGCATGGCCGACAGCCGGTTCGAACACTCCGTCATCTATGTGTGCTCTCATTCAGACCAGGGCGCGATGGGGCTGGTGGTGAACCAGGTTGCCCGCCACCTTTCCCTTGAAGACCTCCTCATCCAACTCGATATCGTCAACGATGACGACGCGATCCGGCTGCCGGACAGTATTCGTGGCATGAACGTTCACAAGGGCGGTCCGGTGGAGGTTGAGCGCGGGTTCGTGCTGCACAGCAACGATTTCATGCTCACCCAGTCGACGCTGGAGATCGGCAACGGCATCTGCCTCACGGCAACGCTTGAAATCCTGCGGGCGCTTGCCCAGGGTGTCGGGCCGTCGCATGCGATGCTGGCACTCGGTTACGCCGGCTGGGCGCCGGGGCAGCTGGAAAACGAGATCCAGGCCAATGGCTGGCTGACTGCGCCAGCCGATCCGGACATCCTGTTCGACCCGGATTCGGAATCGAAGTGGCACCGCGCGCTCGGCGCACTGGGAATCGATCCGGCAATGCTCTATTCCGACGCAGGGCACGCCTGACCCCGATTGCCATTTTCCGCCTGTTTCTGTCCGGCCATGGTCATTGATTTCGCCAAAAGCGACTTGCGCTTGAATGTTATGGCGCGTAAGTCGCATCAATGGCATGGTTTGTTTCAAATTCGCCGGGTTTCAAGTAGGCTGGAGGTTCGACTGGCCGGCCTGGACCGAGGACACCCGCGCTTGCGGTCACGTTCATGGTCAGGGCCATGAAAGGCGGCCGGCTCCAAGGCGAGGCGGACCGGAAGCAGCTGACGGAACACGGAATTGCTGAAAGGTGAAGAAGGGGAAGTGACGCAGTGAAATACAGCAGTACGCGCGGCGAGGCGCCAGTCCTGGAATTTTCCGATGTCCTGCTGCAGGGTCTTGCGCGCGACGGCGGACTTTATCTTCCCGAAAGCTGGCCGCAATTCGATGCCGATACCATCGCGTCCTTTGCGGGCAAGCCATATGCGGAAGTCGCTTTCACGGTCATCAGGCCTTTCATCGGCGACGCCATTCCGGAAGCGGACCTGAAATCCATGATTGACGATGCCTATGCCGGTTTCCGGCATCCGGCCGTCACGCCTCTGGTCCAGACAGGCTCCAATACCTTCATTCTCGAGCTGTTCCACGGCCCGACGCTGGCCTTCAAGGATGTGGCCATGCAGCTGCTCGGCCGGATGATGGACTACGTTCTGGCCGAGCGCGGCCTCAGGGCGACCATCGTCGGTGCGACGTCCGGTGATACCGGCGGTGCGGCGATCGAAGCGTTCCGGGGCCGTGAACGGACCGACATTTTCGTATTGTTCCCGGACGGACGGGTTTCCGACGTCCAGCGGCGCCAGATGACGACGCCGTCGGAGGACAACGTCCATGCGCTTGCATTGACCGGGAATTTCGACGATTGCCAGGCCATCATCAAGGGCATGTTCAACCACTTCGCCTTCCGCGACCGGGTGGCGCTGTCCGGCGTCAACTCGATCAACTGGGCGCGCATCGTGGCGCAGATCGTCTATTATTTCGTGGCGGGCGCCGCGCTCGGCGCGCCGCACCGGAAGATCTCCTTCACCGTGCCCACCGGCAACTTCGGCGACATTTTCGCCGGTTATGCGGCGATGAAAATGGGACTGCCGGTCGAAAAGCTTGTCGTGGCCACGAATGTGAACGACATCCTCACACGCACGCTGGAAACGGGGCGTTATGAGAAGCGGGGCGTCACGCCGACAATTTCCCCGTCGATGGATATCCAGGTCTCGTCGAACTTCGAACGGCTTCTCGCCGAGGTGTGCGGCAGGGACGGCGAGGCGGTTCGCCGGATGATGAACCAGCTCGGCCAGTCCGGCAGCTTCACCATCGAGGCGGCGCCATACGAGGAAATCCGGGCCAGCTTTGGCGCCGGCCGTTGCAACGAAGAGGAAACAGCGGCGACCATCGCAAGGGTCTGGAAGGACGCAGGCTATCTTCTGGACCCGCATACCGCGATCGGCGTGCATGTCGCGAAGGATCACGACGACGGGTCGACCCCGATGGTGGTCCTGGGCACCGCGCATCCGGCCAAATTTCCGGATGCGGTTGAAAAAGCCGCTGGCGTGCGGCCGCAATTGCCTGAATACTTGAAAGAAATGATGACTGCGGAGGAGCGCCAGCAGGTTCTGGCGGCAGAACAGGACGTGGTGGAGCGATTCATCGAAGACCACGCCCGAGCCGTCACCGCTGGGGTGTGACTATATGGATGTAAAAACAACTGTGCTCGATAACGGGATGACGGTCGTCACCGACCGGATGCCGAGTTTGAAAACCGCGGCTCTGGGGGTGTGGGTGCGAACGGGATCGCGGGCGGAGACCGTCGATCAGAACGGCATCACCCATCTTCTGGAGCATATGGCCTTCAAGGGCACCGAAACCCGCAGTGCACGCGGCATCGCCGAGGAAATCGAGGCCGTGGGCGGGGAGCTGAATGCTTCCACCAGCATCGAGCACACCAACTACTATGCCCGGATCCTGGCCGAAGACGTGCCGCTGGCTGTCGACCTCCTGGCGGACATCCTGAAAAACTCGACCTTCGATGCGCAGGAGCTGGCCCGCGAGCAGCATGTGATCCTTCAGGAAATCGGCGCGGCAAACGATTCCCCCGACGATCAGGCCTTTGACCTGTTCCAGCAGACCGCCTGGCCGGACCAGGCGATCGGACGCCCGATCCTCGGTACACCGGAAACGGTTCAGGGGTTCAACCGGGATGTGCTCAACACCTATCTGGCGGAGCGTTACCGGGCTCCCGACATGGTGCTGGCGGCGGCCGGTGCTGTCGACCATGATGAAATCGTGGCTCTGGCGAGGGACAAATTCGGCGGTTTCGAAAGTGAGGCGGCCGCTCCGGAAACGGCTGCCCGGTACCGCGGCGGCGAAATCCTGCGCGACAAGGAACTGATGGAGGCCCAGGTCCTGATCGGCTTCGAAGGCCGACCGTACAAGTCGCCGGACTACTACGCGATCCAGATCCTGGCCTCGGTTCTGGGCGGAGGCATGTCCTCGCGCCTGTTCCAGGAAATCCGCGAAAAGCACGGTCTGTGCTACGCCATCTACAGTTTCCACTGGGCGTTTTCCGACACGGGCCTGTTCGGCCTTCACGCGGCGACCAGCCACGAGGACCTCGGTGCGCTCATGCCGATGATCGTGGACGAACTTCTGGCCGCCGCCGGCACCATCACCGAAGAAGAAGTCGCGCGCTCGCGTGCCCAGATCCGGGCAGGTCTCATGATGGCGCTGGAGAGCCCGGCGGCCCGCGCCGGTCAGATCGCACGGCAGATTCTCGTCCACGGGCGCGTTCTGGCGCCGGACGAAATCTCAGACAAGATCGAGGCGGTTACCGCAGCCGACATCAGGCGGGTCGCGCAGGAGACCTTCATCGGCACCACTCCGACCCTGACCGCCATCGGTCCGGTGAAGGGCATCATGACCGCAAGCGAACTGGCAGAACGCTTGCAGCAGGGGCCGGCCCTGCGGGCAGCGTCCATGTAGGCAAGCGGGAGCGGGGGCATGTCGCTGCTACGTCCGGGATATTCACCAGATGCCGAACTGCTGATCGAAGCGGGCGGCTATTACCTGCGCCCGCCGATCATGTCCGATTTCAAGTCATGGGCGGGCCTCAGGGAGGAAAGCCGCTCCTTTCTGAAGCCGTGGGAGCCCCTGTGGCCGTCGGACGATCTGACCAAGACCGGCTTCCGCCGCCGCCTGCGCCGCTACGCAAGGGACCGCAAGGAAGGCCGCAGCCTGTCGTTTCTTCTGTTCAGTGCGAGAACGGATCAGATCCTCGGCGGTCTGACCTTGAGCAACATCCGCCGGGGTGTCAGTCAGACTGCGACACTTGGCTACTGGATGGGGCAGCGATATGCGGGAAAAGGGCACATGTCCGCCGCGGTCGCCATGATCTTGCCGTTTTGTTTCGACGTGTTGCACCTTCACCGCGTTGAGGCAGCCTGCCTGCCTACCAACACGCCATCCATTCGACTGCTCGAAAACGCCGGTTTCCACAAGGAAGGCTACGCGCGCAACTATCTGTTGATCAACGGCAGCTGGCAGGATCACCTGCTGTTTGCCTGTCTGGCGGAAGATCATGCGGCGCGTCCTCAAAAAGTGGCTCCCAGTGTCGAGGGTATCTTGAAAGAATTCTTGTGACATGCTTCGCAACCCGGTAGTTCTTCGCCCCATGTCGATTTTTTTGCCGGGCTCCACAAACAACGTTTTCAAATACCTCGTTGTTGCTCTTTGTCTGATCGTGTCGACCCTGTCGGTCTTGCCCGCACAGGCCCTAGAACCCATTCCCGTGCCGATTGATATCGAGGCGCTGGACATCACCGCGTCTATCGATCTCCACAGGGATGCGGGCGCCCGCCTGCAGGTTTCCACCGCACCGGGTGCGGACGGCATCGTGCGCAGGATCGAAGTGCCCTCGCGCGATGGCTCCAATACCAATTGGGCCGTGTTTGCCCTGGCCAACACAAGCGACGAACAGATCGACCGTCTTATCGTGGCGCCGAACTACAAGCTGGCCGGGTCGGACCTTTTCTGGCCGGATCTCGGGTCTTCGCGCATCGCGGCCATCACGCCCAGCCAGGGCATAGCCCCGGAACGCCAGAAAAGCATGGAGGCTGATGTTTTTCTGGTGACGCTCGACCCGGGCTCCATCGTGACCTTCGTCGCCGAGCTGACGACGCCGAACCTGCCGGAAATCAGGTTGTGGGAACCGGATGTCTACGAGGAAACGGTCAACGCCTACACCCTTTACCGCGGAATCATTCTGGGCATCTCCGGCCTTTTGGCCCTGTTCCTGACGATCCTGTTTGTGGTCAAGGGCACCGTCATGTTTCCGGCAACGGCGGCTCTTGCCTGGTCGGTTCTGGCGTATCTGTGCATCGATTTCGGTTTCTGGGGGATGGTGTTCAATCAGGACGGCGGCGGCAGCCAGCTGGCGCGGGCCAGCGCCGAGGTGATGCTCGCGGCCAGCCTGATCATCTTCCTCTACGCCTATCTCAACCTGAACCGCTGGAACATCCATTATTCCCATCTGGCGCTGACCACGCTGATCCTCATCCTGGGGCTGCTGGGGGTCGCGGTCTGGGACCCGTCCATCGCGGCGGGTATCGCGAGGCTCTCGCTTGGTGTCATCGGCGTTCTGGGGTTCCTGACCATCGCCGTCCTGGCCTATCAGCACTATGATCGCGCGATCCTGCTGATTCCGACTTGGTGCCTGCTGATTGCCTGGCTGATTGGCGCCGGCATGACCATCACTAGTGTCCTGTCCAACGATATCGTTCAGCCGGCGCTCGGCGGAGGGCTGGTGCTGATCGTGCTTCTGATCGGCTTCACGGTCATGCAGCATGCCTTCGCGGGCGGTGCCATCGCGCAAGGGTTGATCTCGGATGTGGAGCGCAAGGCGCTTGCGCTGACCGGCTCCGGCGACATCATCTGGGACTGGGATGTCGATCGTGACCGTGTGTTCACCGGCAACGAGGTCGAGGACCTGCTCAATCTCAAACGCGGCACGCTTGACGGCGCGGCGCGGGAGTGGCTGGAGATCCTGCACCCGCAGGACCGGGACCGGTTCCGGGCAACGCTCGATGCGGTGATCGACCAGCGGCGCGGCAAGATCGTCCAGACCTTCCGCCTGAGATCCGAAGACGGGCATTTCCGCTGGTTCCGGTTGCGCGCCCGCCCGATCATCGGCTCCGACGGCGAGGTGATCCGCTGCGTCGGAACCTTGCTTGACGTGACCGAGGAGCGCACCGCAGAGGAACGGCTGTTGCACGATGCCGTTCACGACAACCTGACGGGGCTGCCGAACCGCGAACTCTTTGTCGACCGTCTTCGTACCAGCGTGGTGCGTTCGAAGGCGGAGGAAACCACCAAACCAACCGTTCTGGTGCTCAATCTCGACCGGTTCAAGCAGGTCAACGACAGCATCGGCCTGTCCGCCGGCGACAGCATCCTGCTCACCGTGGCGCGCCGTCTCGGCCGGCTGATCGGCCAGCAAGATACCCTGGGTCGCCTGTCGGGCGACCAGTACGGTCTGATGTTGCTGTCCGAACAGGAACCGGACCGGATCGTCGCGCTGGCCGATGCGCTCCGGAAGGCGGTGCGCGCGCCGATTACCTTCAGCGACCGGGAAATCTTCCTGACCTGTTCGGTCGGGATTGCTTTCTTCGAGGGCGGCAAGCAGGGCGTGGAGGACATGCTCACCAATGCGGAGATTGCCCTGAACCACGCCAAGCGGCTTGGCGGAGACCGTCAGGAAGTGTACCGCCCGATCCTGAGGCCGCTCGGCAAGAACATCGTCGATCTGGAAGCAGATCTGCGCGAGGCGATCAAGAAGGAGACGCTTGGCGTTTTCTTCCAGCCGATCATCCGGCTGGAGGATCAGTCGGTCGCAGGCTTCGAGGTGCTTGCACGCTGGAACCACGCCAAACGCGGCAAGATTGCACCGTCCGAGTTCATTCCCGTGGCCGAACAATCCGGCCTCATCAACGAACTCGGCATGTATATGCTCGACAAGGGCGCTCAGCAGCTCGCCTTCTGGCAACGGGAGTTCCCGATGCCGCGACCGCTCTTTGCCTCGGTGAACCTGTCGTCCCGCCAGCTTCTGAAACAGGACCTGATCAACGACGTGAAAGCGGTTCTCTCGCGTACGTCTCTCGAACCAGGCACGCTGAAACTGGAATTGACCGAGTCGCTCGTGATGTCCAATCCGGAATATTCCGCCAAGGTGCTTGAGCGGCTGAAGGGACTTGGTGCAGGCCTGTCCCTCGACGACTTCGGCACCGGCCATTCCTCGCTGTCCTACCTGCAGCGGTTCCCCTTCGACACGATCAAGATCGACCAGTCCTTCGTGAAGCCCAACGGCTCCGCCGCCCGCCCCGTGCTGCTGCGCACGATCGTCGCGATGGGCCACGACCTCGGCATGTCGGTGGTTGCAGAGGGTGCGGAAAGCGAGACGGATGCGCTGGAGCTCTATCAGCTCGGCTGCGAATTCGCGCAAGGGTTCTATTTCGGTGAGGCGGTGGCCTCCGCCGAAGCGACCAAGATCCTGCGTAAAATGCCGGCACAGGCCGAACCGGCACAATAGGAAACGCTCTTGCGGGGAGCGGTGGGCTCCTCGCAAGAGGCGAACCCTTTTTCTCATGTGGCGAAAATCATGACCGGTCCGCGCGCGGTTGCCCTAGGGCACCAGCACCGGCACCGTCTTGTCCGATTGCCGGATATCGAGGGGCGTTGCTCCGAAGGGGTCGCCGTCAACCTGTGCGGCAACCGGACTTTCCGCTTCGATGGTGGCCGTCCGGAACGGCTTGACGAATGCGCCGCGGGCCTTGTGGATCCGGCCGGACATGAGCGCAAGGCCGAAGCGTAAGGACGACAAGGGGTCGTCCTTTTCCAGAACCAGCATGTGGAGTCCGGCGTCCGTCACCCCTCCGGGGCAGATGGTAAAGGGGCCGCCGTAGTGCTGCGCGTTGCTGGCAACGGCGAGCTTTCCGGTGGCCGTCACACCGTCCAGGCAGACCTTGAGGGTGGGGCCCTTGCGTGTCAGTCCGGTCCTGAAGGCGGTGATCACATAGGCAAGTTTGCCGAGCCGGCGCTTGAGCGCAAGTGGAACCGCATGGACGACTTCCGCATCGAAGCCGGCCGATGCCATCAGGACGAAGGGTCTGCCGTTTGCGAGGCCGTAATGCAGCTGTTCGATCTTCTGGTTCGAAATCATGTCGGCGATGGCGGCTGCCTTGCGGGGCAGGCCCAGTTCCAGCGCCAGGACATTCGCGGTGCCGAACGGAATGACCGCAAGTTGCGGCGGGGCCGGATGGTTCTGGAAGCCGGTCAGGGCCTCGTTGATCGAGCCGTCTCCGCCCGCGATGACGACCGTCTTGACGGGCAGCTTGGGATCGGAGCAGACCTCGCCGATCTCGCCGGCATGGCGGGTCAGACGGATTTCGACCTGCCAGCCCTTATCTTCCAGACGCGTTCGCACGCCATCCAGGACGTCCGGTCTGTAGCCGCCGGACGTCGGATTGGCCAGGATCAGCGCGGAGCCTGACAGATCAGGCTGCATCTTGCGCCGCGACGCCGGGGAGGCCCCTGAGAATGTCGTCACGCAAACTCCCTCATGCCTTCAGGTCGCTTCAAGCGCCGTTCTTGTAGGGGGCCATGCCGCCGCGTGCCAGCTCGTCCGCACGTTCGTTGTCCGGATGGCCTGCGTGGCCCTTGACCCAGTGCCAGGTTACGTCGTGGCGTTCCCTGGCCGCATCGAGCGCCTGCCAGAGATCGGCATTCTTGACCGGCTTGTTCGTGGATGTGCGCCAGTTCTTGCGCTTCCAGCCGGCCAGCCATTCCTTGATACCGCTACGCACATATGTGCTGTCGGTGTAGAGATCGATTGCACAGGGGCGCTTGAGGGCTTTCAGCGCCTCGATGGCAGCCGTCAGTTCCATGCGGTTGTTGGTGGTTTCGGCCTCCCCGCCGCTCAGTTCCTTTTCGTGCTCGCCGAAACGCAGGATCACGCCCCAGCCGCCGGGGCCCGGATTGCCGGAGCAGGCGCCGTCCGTGTAGATCGTGACGCGGTTTTCATTGTTCATCGGGCCAGCCCATATGCTTCCGCGCTCTCGACCGACTGGTGGAAGCGGAGCTTCTTCAAGTATTCCAGCGGGTCCTTCGGCGTAACCAGCGCACCTTCGGGCACGCTCAGCCAATCGTAGAGCCTGGTCAGCAGGAACCTCAGGGCTGCCCCCCTGCACAGGATCGGCAGGGCCGCAAATTCGGCTGCGTTCAGCGGACGCACCGCCGTATAGCCTTTCAGAAGGGCGCGGGCCTTGGTCACGTTGAACGAACCGTCGAGCTCGAAGCACCAGGCATTCAGGCAGATGGCAATATCATAGGCAAAGGCGTCGTTGCAGGCGAAATAGAAGTCGATCAACCCGGAAAGCTCGCCGCCGAGAAAGAACACGTTGTCGGGAAAGAGATCCGCATGGATCACGCCGCTCGGCAGACCTGCCGGCCAGTTGGCTTCGAGATGGTCGAGTTCGCGGGAGATCTCCGCGCCAAGCCCCGGCTGGACGGTGTCGCTGCGGTCTCCGCATTGCTCGAAAAGCGGCCGCCAGCCGCTGACGTCAAGCGCATTCTTGCGATGCCCTTCGTAGTCCCGTCCGTCGAGATGGAGTTCTGCCATGGCCTTGCCGAGTTCGCCGCAATGGCCGACCTGCGGACGTTTGACCCACATGCCTTCCAGAAAGGTGACGAGCGCGGCCGGCCGTCCGGCAAGGGTGCCGAGCAGCTTGCCGTCTTTTGAAGGCACCGGCGTCGGGCAGGACAGGCCCTTGGCCGCCAGATGTTCCAGCAGATTGAGGAAATAGGGAAGATCGTCCGGGTTCACGCGCTTCTCGTACAGCGTGAGGATAAAGGACGCCTTGTCGGTATGGACCAGGAAGTTGCTGTTTTCGACACCTTCGGCGATGCCCTTGAAGGACAGCAGGCGCCCGACATCATAGCTGCCGATGAAGGTATTGAGTTCCTCATCGGTGACTTCGGTGTAAACGGCCATGGGCTTATCCGCTTACCGCTTGGGCCGGGGAAATCATGTCCCTCAGCTCGCGCGGCAGATTGAAGGAAATCGTTTCTTCCGCGGTCCGGACCGTTTCGACGGTGACATCGAACCGACCGGCAAAAGAATTGATGATTTCCTCTACCAGAGTTTCCGGGGCGGACGCACCGGCCGTCAGGCCGAGGGTGCGAATGCCTTCGAAATCCGGCCAGCTGATGTCGTTCGCGCGCTGGATCAGCACGGCTGTCTTGCAGCCGGCGCGCTCTGCCACTTCCCTCAGGCGCTGCGAATTCGACGAATTCGGTGCACCGACAACGATCATTGCATCCACGAGCGGTGCGACGTGCTTCACGGCTTCCTGACGATTCGTCGTGGCGTAGCAGATGTCTTCCTTGTGGGGGGCGGCGATTTCCGGAAAACGGTCCTGAAGGACGGCGACAATACCCGCCGTGTCGTCCACAGACAGGGTCGTCTGGGTGATATAGGCGAGCGGCTTGTCCGACTTCGGGGTGAAGCGCCGGGCATCGTCCTCGGTTTCGATCAGGGTAACGGTGCCCTCCGGCAGCTGGCCCATGGTGCCGATGACTTCCGGATGGCCGGCGTGGCCGATCAGCAGGATTTCGCGGCCGCGGCGGAAATGGATTTCAGCTTCCTTGTGCACCTTGGAGACAAGCGGGCAGGTGGCGTCCAGATAGAACATCCTGCGCGACTCGGCGTCTTCGGGAACGGATTTCGGCACGCCATGGGCAGAGAAGATCACGGGCCGGTCCGCGTCAGCGGCCGGAATTTCCTCAAGCTCCTCGACGAACACGGCGCCCTTGGCCTTCAGGCCGTCCACGACAAACTTGTTGTGAACGATTTCGTGGCGCACGTAGACGGGGCTGCCGTATTTCGCCAGCGCAAGTTCCACGATCTGAATGGCCCGGTCCACACCGGCGCAAAACCCGCGCGGGGCGCACAAGTGAATGGTCAGGGGCGGCTTGGAGATTGCTGTTTCGGTCATGATCCGCTTTCGGGCAGTCCTTAATGGCGGCAATAAGGGCTTGAGGGGGCGTCATGTCAAGGGAGCTGCACCCGCAGCACACCATTTCGATCACATTGCGCGGGCAGGAATACTGGTCCTCAACAAGCCTCGCCAAGGGGCAAAGCACCTGCTATGAAGCCTCGCCGGGTTTTGTTGCATTCAAATGGATAGAAGATGATCAGTGCTTTTCAGGCTGTAACCGACAGGAAGCTCAGGACTTTTTTTGCAGTTGGCGTGTGTGCCCTTGCTCTTGCCGGATGCGGAGGCGGAGCAGACAGCGTTGCCGGAAAGATCATCTCCGGCGGTCAGAAGCCGATTGAAATCTCGCCGGAGACTTTCGCACCTCCCGTTTCCTGTCCGCCGTTGCAGCTGAAAAGCAACACCTACCTGATCATGAAATACGCCCGCGGCAAGCAAGACGATCCTGACGCGCTCCTCTACCAGGCGACCGTTGAGGACTGGGCCGTGACCTGTACCGAGGAGGCTGGCGGCGGCCGGCGCATGAAACTCGGCTTTTCCGGTGACGTGACACCGGGACCTGCGTGGAAAGGCGGTGAGGTCGCGCTTCCGCTACGCGTTGCGATCACTCCGGGCGAGGAAGCGAAACCGCTGACTTCGGAAGTTCTGAAGATTCCTGTCACGATGGCGGAGGGCGCTCCGAGCCAGAAATGGACCCTGATCGAGGAGAAGTTCACCATCCCGGCAGGCGCGAGCGTCAAGGTGGTCTTCGGATTTGACGAGGGCCGCCGCCGGTAATTCGGAACAATGTGTGCGGCTCGGTTCATTTTGCACCGTGAATTTTGCGGGGGCCGCACGTCGCATATTGACAAGATTATGTCCGCCTCGCACAATCGCGCCTAAATCAGGGTCGTCCCCTGGTTGGCGCCGCAAGGCGCCAAAGCTTATGCGGGAGAGGCCGGGTGAAAGGATCCCGGCGCCGAAGGAGCAACCGCCCCGGAAACTCTCAGGCTAAAGGACCGCATAGGCGACAACGCTCTGGAAAGCAGTGCTCCGCGCAGACGGATATGCGGACTGCTCACCGAAGGAGTAACCAAGGGAGCCTCCGGCTCCTGCGGGAAATCTCTCAGGTACTCGGACAGAGGGGGTGCAGACGGACCGGATCCTTGCGGGATGGTTCGGGACTGCGCAACCCTTAAGACGAGGACCGTTCATGGCGGATAGCGTTGCAGATAGCGATCTGAAACAAACGCCTCTTCACGACCTACATGTGGAACTGGGTGCACGCATGGTGCCGTTTGCCGGCTATTCCATGCCGGTGCAATACAAGGCCGGCATCATGGCCGAACACCAGCAGACCCGCACGAAGGCCGGACTTTTCGATGTTTCCCATATGGGACAGGCTGTGCTGAACGGCCCGGACCATGAAACCACCGCACGCGCGCTGGAAGCACTGACCCCCTCCAATTTCGTCGAACTCGGCCGAGGCCGCCAGCGCTACACCGTTCTGTTGAACGACGAAGGCGGCATCATCGACGACCTGATGGTCACTCGCCCCATTTCCGAAGCGGATGACGGCAAGCTGATGCTGGTGGTCAATGCCGCGCGCAAGGATGTCGACTACGCCCATTTCCGCGCGAGACTTCCGGACAACGTGACGCTGGACGTGATCGAGGACCGGGCACTGATCGCCGTGCAGGGCCCCGAGGCCGTTGCCGCCGTTGCCGCGCACGCTCCTGAAGCTGCCGAACTGGCCTTCATGTCCGGTGCGCCGATGGAATTCGACGGCATCGCCTGCCATGTGTCCCGTGCCGGTTATACCGGCGAGGACGGTGTCGAGATGTCCGTCCCGGCGGGCGCCGCGGACGCAATTGCCCGGGCCCTTCTTGCCGACGACCGGGTGGAGGCGATCGGCCTCGGTGCCCGCGACAGCCTGCGCCTTGAAGCCGGGCTGTGCCTTTACGGACATGACATCGACGAGACCACTTCACCGGTCGAAGGTGCCATTACTTTCTGCATGCAGAAGCGCCGCCGCGAAGAGGGCGGGTTCCCGGGTGCGGACCGTATCCAGGCAGAACTCAAGGATGGCCCCGGTCGCGTACGTGTCGGCCTGACCCTCGACGGCAAGGCGCCTGCCCGCGAGGGCGCCGAAATCGCCCTTCCCGATGGCGCGGTGATCGGCACCGTCACTTCCGGCGGCTTCGCACCGACGGTCGGAGCGCCGATTGCCATGGGTTATGTCCCGGCGGAACACGCCGCCATCGGCACCCAATTGGAACTGATCGTACGTGGGCGCCGTCTGTCGGCAACCGTTGCCGACATGCCCTTCGTGCCGAACCGCTATTACCGCAAACCCAAATCCTGACCTTTCCAAACGGACGCAAGATCATGACCACCTATTATTCCAAAGACCACGAATGGATTGCCGTTGAAGGCGATGTTGCCACCATCGGCATCACCTCCTACGCCCAGGAACAGCTCGGCGACGTCGTTTATGTCGAACTTCCGGAAGCCGGCAAGGAACTCGCCCAGGGCGACGAGGCCGCCGTCGTGGAATCGGTGAAGGCCGCCAGTGAAGTCTATGCACCGATCGACGGCGAAGTCGTCGAAGCCAACGATGCCCTGACGGACGAGCCGGCCAAGGTCAACGAAGATCCGGAAGGCGCCGCCTGGTTCCTGAAGATGAAGGTCGGCAATGCCGGTCAGCTCAGCGACCTGATGGACGAAGCCGGCTACAAGGCGTATCTGGAGACGCTCTGATCGATGGCGGGGCATCCCTTCGCGGCCGAGGTGGAATGGACGGTTGACGGCGATTTTGCCGGAAATGCCTATTCCCGGCAGCATGTCTGGCGTTTCGACGGCGGGCTTGAGATTGCTGCCAGTGCTTCACCGGCGATCGTGCCCCTGCCTTATTCCGCCGAGGCGGCTGTCGACCCGGAAGAAGCTTTCGTCGCTGCCCTGTCTTCGTGCCACATGATGTCCTTCCTGCATGTCGCTCGTCAGGCGAACATCAATGTCGCCGGTTACCGGGACGCTGCCCGGGGGGAATTGAACCGCGTGGCAAAAGGCCGGATGGCGATCACCAAAGTGGTGCTGCGGCCGGACATCACGCTTGTGGCGGAGAAGGATCCTGATCCGGTCCTTCTGGCCGGTCTCCATGAAAAGGCGCATGAAATCTGTTTCATCGCCAATTCGGTAAGCTGCGAGGTTGTGGTGGAGCCCGGACCGCTCCGCCTGGTCGCGCCGTGAATTTTCGATCGGGCCGCGCGAGTGGCGTGGCCGGATCCAATATCGTGGACGGTGTCCAAATCTCTCCACCGTCATCCCGGACGGCGCACAAGCGCCGATCCGGGGCCGGGGAGCCCCGAGTTTAGAAGATTGTGGCTCTCCGATTCCGGGTCTCACTCCGTTTTCCCGGGATGACGACAAGAGATTAAGTGACGCGTTAGCCGTTCGCTCAAGTTATCAACCCTTGGGAGCTGCCTGATGCGCTACCTGCCTTTGACCGAAGCCGACCGCGGGGACATGCTTGCCCGCATCGGCGTCAATTCGATTGACGATCTCTTCGCGGATATTCCCGAAGACATCCGTCTCAACAATCTCCTGGACCTTCCGAAACGGGCCAGCGAAATGGAGGTGGAGCGCAAGCTTTCCGCCATGGCGGCCAAGAACACCGCCGCCGGCTCCGTGCCGTTCTTCGTTGGTGCGGGTGCCTACAAGCACCACGTTCCGGCGTCGGTCGATCACCTGATCCAGCGTTCGGAATTCCTGACCTCCTATACGCCCTACCAGCCGGAAATAACGCAGGGCACGCTGCAGTACCTTTTCGAGTTCCAGACCCAGGTTGCGCAACTGACGGCGATGGATGTTGCCAATGCGTCCATGTATGACGGTTCGACCGGCACCGCGGAAGCAGTGCTGATGGCGCACCGGGTGACCCGGCGCAACAAGGCGGTTCTTTCCGGCGGCCTGCACCCGCAATACCGGGAAGTGGTCGAGGGCATTTCGAACATGGCCGGCTACAAGGTGGTCAGCCTGCCGGCGGACCCGACCGGCACGGAAGACATTCTCTCCCAGATCGACGACGAGACTTCCTGCGTGGTCGTGCAGTCGCCGTCCTTCTACGGCCAGCTGATCGACCTGAAGCCGATCGCCGAAAAGGCTCATCAGCACAAGGCGTTGCTGATCGCCGTCTTCACCGAAGTGGTTTCCCTTGGCCTCATCGAGCCGCCGGGAACGCAAGGGGCTGATATCGTCGTCGGCGAAGGCCAGTCCATCGGCAACGGCCTCAACTTCGGCGGACCTTACGTCGGTCTTTTCGCGACGCGCCAGAAATACGTCCGCCAGATGCCGGGCCGGCTGTGCGGTGAAACGGTCGACGCGGAAGGCAAGCGCGGTTTCGTGCTGACGCTGTCGACCCGCGAGCAGCATATCCGCCGCGACAAGGCGACCTCCAACATCTGCACCAACTCGGGTCTGTGCTGCCTGGCTTTCACCATTCACATGTCGTTGCTGGGACAGGCCGGGCTGACGAAACTGGCCCGCATCAACCACGGTAACGCGGTGAAGCTGAAAAAGCTGCTTGGTGATGTTCCGGGCGTTGAGGTGTTGAACTCGGCCTACTTCAACGAGTTCACCATTGCCCTGCCGAAGGTGGCCGAAGACGTGGTCGAGCGGCTTGCCGAACGCGGCATTCTCGCCGGTCTGCCGGTCTCCCGTCTGGAGCCGGGCAACAAGGACCTGGCGAACCTGCTGGTCGTCGCCTCGACCGAAGTCAACACGGATGAAGACCGTGCCGCCTTCGCGGCAGCACTGAAGGAGGTGCTGGCATGAGCATGAACACGCAAGGACGCCCGACCGCTGCGGGCGAAGCGGGCGAGACCTTCCGCCCGAAAACCTTCACCGGCAACCGCGGTCTCGACATGGAAGAGCCGCTGATCTTCGAATTCGGCTCGCTGGAAACCACCGGTGTCGACCTCGACGAGGATGAAGGCATCGAATTCGAGCTGGGCGGCTTCGAACGCCGGACCGACATCGGCCTGCCGGGCCTCGCAGAACCGGAAGCCATGCGTCACTACGTGCGTCTGTCGCGCAACAACTATGCGATCGACAGCGGGCTTTATCCGCTCGGCTCCTGCACCATGAAGCACAATCCGCGGCTGAACGAAAAGATGGCCCGCCTGCCGGGCTTCGGCGACGTTCATCCGCTGCAACCGGTCTCCACGGTTCCGGGCGCACTGGAGCTGATCGACGACCTCGCGCACTGGCTGATGGTTTCCACCAACATGTCCGCCGTTGCCATGAGCCCGAAAGCCGGTGCCCACGGCGAATTGTGCGGCATGATGGCGATCAAGGCGGCGCATACGGCGGCAGGACGCGATCCGAAGATCGTGCTGGTTCCGGAAAGTGCCCATGGCACCAACCCGGCGACCGCAGCCCTGCTCGGCTACAAGGTGGTCAACATCGATGCCAAGGACGACGGCACGGTTGATCTTGAGGCCCTCAAGGCGACCATTGCCGAACATGAAGGCAACATTGCCGGCATCATGCTGACCAACCCGAACACCTGCGGGCTGTTCGAACGGGAAGTGAAGCTGATCGCCGACCTGATCCATGCGGCGGACGCCTATTTCTACTGCGACGGCGCCAACTTCAACGCCATCGTCGGCAAGGCCCGTCCGGGTGATCTCGGCGTCGACGCCATGCACATCAACCTGCACAAGACCTTCTCCACGCCTCATGGCGGCGGGGGGCCGGGTTCCGGTCCGGTGGTGCTCTCCGAACGTCTGGCGCCCTTCGCACCGCTTCCCTTCATCCGCAAGACGGACAAGGGACTGGAACTGGTCGAGACCGGCGCCGCAACAGGCGAGGGCGAACAGCCCTTCGGCCGCATGACTGCCTTCCACGGTCAGATGGGCATGTTCGTGCGGGCGCTCTCCTACATGATGAGCCACGGGTCGGACGGCTTGAGGCAGGCTTCGGAAGATGCCGTTCTCAACGCCAACTACGTCCGCGTCGGTCTGCAGGACCTGATGAGCCTGCCGTTCGGCGAGCGGCCGTGCATGCACGAAGTGCTCTTCGACGACAGCTTCCTGAAAGACACGGGCGTCACCACGCTCGACTTCGCCAAGGCGATGATCGACGAGGGTTACCATCCGATGACCATGTATTTCCCGCTGGTCGTCCATGGGGCCATGCTGATCGAGCCGACGGAGTCGGAAAGCCGGGCCGCGCTCGACCTTTTCGTCGCCACCATGCGGGACCTAGTCATGAGCGCCAAGCGCGGTGAAACCGACCGATTCTCCGGCGCGCCTTATCTCGCCCCGCGCCGCCGTCTGGACGAGACGGGCGCCGCCCGCAAGCCGGTGCTGAAATGGACGGCTCCGGAGCCCGCCGAGGTCACCCCGGCAGCCGCGGAATAAGCGGCAAGCGTTATTACGTAAATGATGAAACCCCGGCCTCGGCCGGGGTTTTTTGTTTGGCTGTTCCGGAGGTCCTCCTCAGGATGAGGTTGTTTTGGTGTCCGGCATCAAAAAAGGTAGCTCATCTTTATATTGACAATAATATTGTCATTATGACATTAAGTTTGTCAAAGGGGTGCGCATGAACAAAACCACGGAACTCTACGAAATCATCCGCCTGATCCGGCCCGTTCACCGGCGGCTGGCGCGGGCGGTGGAAGCCAAGCTGGAAGGGTCTGGCATCACTGTCGGCATGCGGGCCGTCATGGAGGTGCTGGAAGAGGCGGGACCGCTGTCGGTGCCGGATATCGGCCGGACGATGTTTCTGGCGCGTCAGCAGATCCAGCTGATCGTCAATGCGCTGGAAGAGGCAGGCTTCCTTGAACGTCGGCCTAACCCGGCGCACAAGCGTTCACCGCTGTTTGCGCTGACGGACGAGGGTCGCACCACCTTCGGTGAAATCCGGGCGCGGGAAAATGAAGAGATGGACGCGGTCTGCAAGCTGTTTGCGGACGCTGACCTGGAGGCGGTTCAAAGGGTGCTCTGTTCCATCCTCGACCATTTCGCCGAATTCGAGGACGACCCGGATCGTCCGAAGGCACTGGAATAAAGCCAAGGAAGGGCGAAGTGATGCCGGTATTCTGGAGTTTGACAGGATTGGCCGTCCTGGTCGTCTTGGTCGTCCTGGGCGTCTGCCTTTACTGCGGCTACTGCCTGCGCAGGCTGGGCCGGCCGACACGTGGCAAGATGATTGATCCCGTCTCGCGGCCGAACTCGGCACTGGTCGTTATCGACGTTCAGGAAGACTTTACCCGCAACACCGGCAAACATGCCTATGCGCCGCAGGCGCGCGATTTGGCGCTTGCCGCCATCAACCGGGAGATTTCCGCTGCGCGAGAAGTTGGCATGGAGGTGATCTTCGTCCGGAACGTTTTCCGCGACTGGCCGGTGATCCTGGCGATGAAGCTCTCCGCAGGCGGCATCGGGACGCCGGGCCGGGAAGGGCTGAAATTCGATCGTACGCTGGACGTCGGCAGCTCGCCGGTGTTTGAAAAATCCATCGGAGACTCATTCTCCTGTCCGGACTTCGAGATATTTCTGGCGGAACGGAAAGTTGGGCGGCTGATCCTGACTGGGCTTGATGCCTGCCACTGCGTGCAGCTCATCGCCAAAGGCGCCCTCGCGAGAGGTTACGACGTCGAGATCCGGGAGCCCGCCACGCTGACCACGGCGCCGGAAAACTGGGCCGCCCTGAAAGAGGGCCTCAGGACGGCGGGGGCCGTCCTGGCGTGACAAACGCAGAACGGTAATTGTTTTTGAGGCAGGCATTCTGAGTTGTCATCCCGGTCTGGCTTTAGCCAAGACCGGGATCCAGTACTCCCTGGGGCTGGTTCCACAGAACATTACGTGTTCGGCGGATTACCGGATCCCTGCAGGAGTTTATGCCCGCGAAAGCGGGTGCAGGGATGCCGGCCTTAAATAATCGTGGGAGTGTGGTCTACTGCGCCGCCACCATCGGTTGGCTGCGCTCGTGCAGGTCGAGCTGGTGGGAGATCCAAGTGCTGCGCTTGCGGAGGAAAGCTCTCAGAAGCTCCGGATAGTCTTCCGTGACGGCTCCGATGACCGAGGCGCGTTCCGAAAGGTTTCGCCGCCAGCGCTTCACGTGTTCCAGTCCGTCGAAGATGCCCAGCCGTGTGAAGTCGTCAAAGACATCGAAATAACGGAAGACCGGCCCAAAGGCGGCATCGACCAGTGAGAAGGAGGCTCCGGCGAAGAACGGGCCGTCCGGATCGATCTTTGCCTCCAGATGAAGGAACTTGGCTCTCAATGCCTCCGATGCCGCCTGGAATCCCGTGTCGTCCCTGGCGTTATAGAGAGCGCCGATACCGTTGAGGATCTGCGAGGCGAATTCGACATAGGCCCGATGTCGTGCCCGCTCGGCAGGATCCTGCGGATGCAGTTTTTGCGGCTCGGTTTCATCCAGAAACTCCACGATAGGAGCGGATTCGAACAGAAACCTGTCCTCACCGACCTTCAGGAGCGGCACCTTGCCGAGAGGCGAGGCCGCCTGGAACCAGTCCGGTTTGTCGGCAAGATCGATGTAGATGCGCTCGAAGGGAACGTTCTTTTCCGCAAGAACGATGGCGGCCCTCTGAACATAGGGGCAGAGAGTGTGGCTGATCAGGGTAAGCGGCTTGGTCATTTGCATCTCCATTTTCATGTAGTTGCATGAAGATAGATGCAGCTGCATTGAAATTCAAGATTGATGCACCTGCATTAATTTCCTATGCCTCAGGTATGGAAAAGAAAAACAAGGACGCTCCGGGCCCGACCGAAATCGACGCCTGGGCACGGCTGCAGCGGGCGAGCAGCGCTGTCCTGTCCAGAGTGGAAACGAGGCTGAAGGCGGAGGGCTTTCCGCCGCTCGGCTGGTATGACGTGCTTCTGGAACTGCGCAAGGCAGATGGGGAAACCATGCGCCCGGTCGACATCGAAAAGCGAACACTGCTCGCCCAGTACAATGTCTCGCGGCTGATCGACCGTCTAATGGCGGCGGGATACGTCGAGAAGCTGAAAGCGCCGGAAGACGGCAGGGGCGTGGTTGTCCGCCTGACACCGGACGGCGCCGACCTGCTGACATCCATGTGGCCCGCCTACCGCACGGCCGTGGAAGCGGAATTCGGCAGTCATCTGGAAGACGGCGATGCGCAGGCTATTTGGACGGTTCTTGGCAAGTTGCTGCCCTGACTTTCCGTTGTCTTCCGGCAGTGAACACACCGTTTCCCGTCAGAACGAAACTACTTCGTTATAAGGGCGGGTGAATCGACGCTGATCGGAGACGACACTCAGTCATGACATACGCCACCAATCTTGATGACCGGTCCGGCCTTCCTGAGGAATGGTTGTTTCTTCTGAAGGACCATCCACGGGAGATCTGGACCTCGCATCGCAATCTGGGGCCGATGACGGAGTTCTGGCTGGAGCGGCACAACGGTTTCCGCCGACTCGGGGGAATGCTCGAAGGTCTGCTGTCGAAATTCCGGGAGGATCAGATCCGTGCCGAGCAATTCGGAGGCCGGTTCGCGCCGCTCCTTCAGCAGTTCCTGTCAGAGCTTCACCACCACCACACGATTGAGGATCATCATTATTTTCCGGTCTTCATGGCAGCGGAAAAGCGCCTCCTCGCAGGCTTCGAGCTTCTGGAAAACGATCACGAATTGATCCATCACCGCATCGAAACGGTGATCAGAAGCGCCAACAAGCTGTTCGGCCAGTTGGGAACCCGAGACCGCGACAGCATCCGGCGCGCAGCCGACAGTTTCGCCGGCGTCAGCGATACGCTGATCTCCGGTCTGATACGCCACCTCGAAGATGAGGAGGACCTGATCGTTCCGGTGATCCTGGACCGGGGCGAGCGGCAGCTCGGGCTTTCCTAAGTGGAAGGCAACACCAACGGACATCCGAAAAATCGGTGACCGTCAATCAAGTCGAATTTGAAACTGTGTGTCACCCCGGACAAGCGAAGCGCAGATCCGGGGCCTACTCTCGTTGCAACTTGCCAAAGTGAACGCATTTTGCTCAAGGCTTCGCTATCAGCCGAAGGCTCTGCAAACGAGTGGGCCCCGGGTTTCCCTGCGGTCGCCCGGGGTGACACAAGTGGATATCGTGGGACCCTTGGAGACCCAAAACCGTGGTCTTCAAGGGTGCGGCGCAAGTCATGAAGCTTTTGCGCCACACTCGCGCAGGACTGACGGGCAACCTCACCAACACACTTGACTCTTTGTCCGGCCTCGCGCATTTAAGCTGGCATGACCAAGATGACCGCATCCTTCGTGTATTTTTATTACGTCACCGACATAACGGCGGCTGCGTAGGATCTTGTCTACCTCTTAGAAACCTCAAAAGCCGCCGCGTCAGGCGGCTTTTTGGTTTCTAACCCCAAGCTTCCTGGCGGGGGAACCAGGAAGCGAAAAATGACCAGACACATGATCGAAGCCGGGAAGCCGGCGACAAAACTCAAATCCGAAGCACTTGCCGTGCTTCTGGAGCGCGGGCTCGTGCACCAGTGCACGGATATCGATGCGCTCGACAGAACCCTCTCCGAAGGGCCGGTCACCGCATACGCCGGTTTCGACGCCACCGCCGCGAGCCTTCATGTCGGCCACCTGATGCCGCTCATGACCATGCGCTGGCTGCAGAAGCTCGGGCACAAGCCCATCATTGTGCTCGGCGGCGGTACCAGCCAGATCGGCGATCCGAGCTTCCGCAAGGATGCCCGGCCGATGCTGGAAGAGCGGCAGATCGCGGCCAATATCCGGACCATCCGCCGGTCCGTCGAACGCCTCGTGGACATGGAAGGTGCGGACGGTGCGCTCCTGGTCGACAACGCGGAGTGGCTGAACGAGTTCCGCTTCCTGGAATTCCTCCGCGATTATGGCTCCCAGTTCACCGTCAACCGCATGATGACCTTCGACAGCGTCAAATCGCGGCTCGAAGCGCAGATGCCGCTGACGGTGCTGGAGTTCTGCTACATGATGCTGCAGGCCGTCGATTTCCTGGAACTCGCCAAGCGCCACGACTGCGTGCTGCAGGTCGGTGGATCGGACCAGTGGGGCAATATCGTCAACGGGGTCGAACTCGGCCGCCGCGACGGACGCAAGCTGCACGGCCTCACCGTGCCGCTGCTGACAACGGCGAGCGGTTCCAAGATGGGCAAGACGGCAGCCGGAGCCGTCTGGCTGCACCCTGAACATCTGTCGCCCTTCGGTTTCTGGCAGTTCTGGCGCAATACCGCGGACGCGGATGTCGCCAGGTTCCTGCGGCTCTTCACCGAAATTCCGATGAGTGAAATCGACCGGCTTTCGGCCCTTGAAGGGTCGGAACTCAATGAGGCCAAGAAGATCCTGGCGACCCAGGTGACGTCGATCGTCCACGGACCGGAAGAAGCCCGTGCGGCCCTGCAGCAGGGTGATGCGCTGTTTGCCGGGGAAGGCGAGATCCTGGAGCCGACCCACAAGCTGCCACTTAAGACGCTGGCCGATGGCCTCGGTCTGCTGGAGCTTGTCGTGGCTGTCGGTTTTGCCGGTTCGAACGGCGAGGCTCGGCGTCTGGTGGAAGGGGGCGGCGTACGGCTCAACAACGGGATCGTCGAGGATCCGCGCCGCCGCATCGCCATCGGCGACCTTCAGGCGAACGACCGTCTCTCCGTCTCCGTCGGCCGCCGCCGCAAGGCGCTGATCGGGTTCGAGTGACGGACTGCAAACGAAGCCGGGCACGCCCCGGCTTCGTCTCTTCGGATCAGCCTTGCTTCGGGAGCTGACTTGCCCGGTACTCCTCCACCGGCAGACCCCCGATCCCCCAGCTTTCAAGCTCGACTTCCTCGATCACCACGAAGGTGGTTGAGGGGGTCTTGCCGAGCACGTCGACGAGGAGGTCGGTTGCTCCCTTGATGAGCCTGGCTTTCTGCTCGGCCGTGACGCCCTCGCGGGTCACCTGAATGTTCACATAGGGCATCTCAAGCGCCTCCTTCGGTGCGGGGTCTGATCTGGAAAATCTTGGCCATGATCTGCCAGCGGCCTCCGTCCCGCACGAAAGTGAGGAAGTCAGTGAAATCCTTGTCGCCGATGCTGCAGCGAACTCTGGCAAAGGCGGTGTTGTCTCCGGCCAGCTGGATCTCGTCGATCGCGTCCCGGCGCTCCTCGCCCCGGGAGGCCGGGGACTGGCGGGCCGCGACCACGGGCACATACTCGTCCATCGTGCGGTAGAGCAGCGGGGCCTCGTCGGCCGTCGCATAGATCGCCTTCGGGTGAAACACCTTCTTCAAGAGACCGGTGTGGCAATGATGGAGGGCGTCGAAATAGTCCGAGATCACCCCCTGCAAGTCGGTCAGGGCGTCGCTCATGCTGCCAGACCTTCTTCTTTCAGCGTCTGTTGTGCCGCCGGGCGGGACGCAATCCGTGAGACATATGCTTCCGTCTTCGGCCATTCCGACAGTGAAACACCGATGAAGTTGGTCCAGTTCAGGATGACAAAGGCGTAGGCGTCCGCGACCGAAAATGCGTCCCCCATCAGAAAGGGGCTGTCTGCGGACAAGAGTTCATCGAACTGGGCGATTTTCGCGTTCAGTTTCCTGGCATGTGTTGCCTTTTCCGGGTCCGAGTACTCAAGCCCTGAAAAATACGGGCCGAATGCCTTGTGCAGTTCCGAGGACAGGAAGCTCAGCAGTTCAAGCTGGCGATATCTATCCAGGGAAGCGCGGTTGTCGTTCGAAGCGAAGCCCGGAAGCTGCTCGCTCAGCCATTGGAGCACGGCAACGTTCTCCGTGAGGATCTCGCCATTTGCTAGCTGTAGCGCAGGAACATATCCACGCGGGTTTGTGTTGGCGTAGGACGCTCCGGTCTCGGTCGTGCCCGCCTCCGTGTCCACCTTTTCAAGCTGGAAGGTAGCACCGGCCTCGTTGAGGATGAGGTGCGCTGCCATGGAGCAGGCGCCGGGTTTATAGAAGAGTTTCATCGATTGGCTCCATCGTTGGTTGTCGATGGGCGGAAGGTGTTTCTTCCCGTTACCATTGACAAGTAGGTAACCATTGGTAACTTCCATTATCGAGTTACCCGGAAGAAACCTGATTTCGCGAGTGTTACCTGAAAATGCCCCTGAAAATGCGCAAGAACCGAAGCCCCAAACCGCCGGAACCCTGCATGCTGACGGAATGCATGCAGGTGATTGCCGGGGCCTGGGCCCCAAACGTGATCTGGAGCCTGCGTGCAGGCCCGCGCCGGTTCAGCGAGTTGAAGGTCGATATTCCGCCGGTTTCCTCCAAGGTCCTCTCCGCGCGCCTGTCGGAGCTCGAAGAGCGCGGCGTCCTGCTGCGCCATGTCCGCCCGACAGCACCGCCTTCGGTTGAATACGAGCTGACGGAACTGGGGCAGGAACTGATCCCGGCGCTGGAGGCCATTGTCGAGGTCGGGCACAAGCTGAAGGCAAGGCAGGAATACCGGCAACAGAACGAAGCAGCGGAATGAGGTGCGTGCGACAGCCGACGCATCCAAGGAAAGACGGTAGTCAAATTGATAACAGCGGCCCGGAGACCGGGCCGCTGTCGTTTTCCAGAGTCTGTGCAGCTAACAGGCAGCTCTAGAAGAACCCGAGCTTATTGGGGTTGTAGCTGACCAGCATGTTCTTGGTCTGCTGATAGTGATCCAGCATCATCTTGTGGGTCTCGCGGCCGATGCCGGACTGCTTGTATCCGCCGAAGGCGGCGTGGGCCGGATAGGCGTGGTAATTGTTGACCCAGACGCGGCCAGCTTCGATTGCCCGGCCGAAGCGGTAGCAGCGGTTGGCATCGCGGGACCACACACCGGCTCCGAGGCCGTAGAGCGTGTCGTTGGCAATCGCCAGTGCTTCCTCTTCCGTCTTGAAGGTGGTGACGGAGACGACCGGACCGAAGATTTCCTCCTGGAAGACCCGCATCTTGTTGTGGCCTTTCAGGATCGTCGGCTGGATGTAGAAACCGTCCGCCAGATCGCCTCCGAACTTGGCTTCCGCGCCGCCGCACAGGACCTCCGCGCCTTCCTCGACACCGATCGAGAGGTAGGACAGGATCTTTTCCTGCTGCTCGCGGCTCGCCTGGGCGCCGACCATAGTGTCGAGGGAGCGCGGGTCACCCTGCTTGATGGCTTTCACCCGGGCAATCGCCCGTTCGATGAAGGCCTCATAGATGTCTTCCTGGATGAGTGCACGGCTCGGGCAGGTGCAGACCTCGCCCTGGTTGAAGGCGAAGAGCACGAAGCCTTCGATGGCCTTGTCGAGGAAGGCATCGTCTTCCCGCATGACGTCGGAGAAGAAGATGTTCGGAGACTTACCGCCGAGCTCAAGCGTCACCGGGATCAGGTTCTCGGTTGCATACTGCATGATCATCCGGCCGGTCTGGGTGGAACCGGTGAAGGCGATCTTGGCAATTCGGTTGGACTTGGCGAGCGGTGCGCCGACCTCGGCGCCATAGCCGTTGACGATGTTGAGAACGCCGGCGGGCAGCAGGTCGCCGATCAGTTCTGCCAGAACCATGATCGCGGCCGGTGTCTGTTCAGCCGGCTTCAGCACGATGCAGTTGCCTGCGGCAAGGGCGGGAGCCAGTTTCCAGGCGGCCATCAGGATAGAAAAATTCCACGGGATGATCTGACCGACCACGCCGAGCGGTTCATGGAAGTGATAGGCAACGGTGTCGGCATCGATTTCCGACATGGAGCCTTCCTGGCCACGCAACACGCCCGCAAAATAACGGAAATGGTCGACGGAAAGCGGAATGTCGGCAGCAGTGGTTTCGCGGATCGGCTTGCCGTTGTCCCAGGTTTCGGCTTGGGCCAGCAGGTCCAGATTCTGCTCCATCACATCAGCGATTTTCAGCAGAATATTCGCGCGTTCCGCAGCCGGGGTGCGGCCCCAGGCATCCTTGGCCGCATGGGCGGCATCGAGGGCAAGCTCCACATCGGCCCCATCCGAACGGGCGACTTCGCAGACGGTTCTGCCGGAAATCGGCGTGATGTTGCTGAAGTAGCGGCCGTTGACCGGGGCGACGAACCTGCCGCCGATATAGTTGTCATAACGGGACTTGAAGGGCGACGCGGTTTCAGCCGCAAAGGTTGGCATCTCGTTCATGTTGTTTCCTCCTCAACGTCCTGGTCCTCCGCCAGGGATGGGAGGAATGTGAGGGAAGGCCCGATTGCTGTCAGCGGGGAGGAAATCGTTCGGGGCGGCTTCTGTCTCAAGGCTGAGACAGGTCGGCAGCTCAATCGCCGATGCCGAGCCGCTTCATGCGCCGATAGAGGGTTGCCCGGCCAACGCCGAGCGCCCTGGCGGCCTCGGAGACATTGCCGTTTGCTCTGGCAAGAGCCCGCATGACGGCAGCTCTTTCAGCCTTTTCAAAGCCGGTCGGGCCGTCCTCGCGTCCGAGAAGATCGGAAGCGGGCAAGGGGCTGATCGGTCCGGTGGAACCAAGACCGAAGGCCTTGCGGGCCCCGCGGGTGGCACCGACGACGATGTCGTTGCTATCAACCGCGAGAAGAAGCGCGGTATCGGACGTGTCCTTGTCGGCGAAGACAATGCGGCTGCCGCTGAAGGCCGCGCGGAAGGTGTCAACCTCGATCTGGCGGGCCGTCTGGGCAACCATGGCGCCGATCAGCCGGTTGAAGGCCTCGGTCTGGTCCGAGCGGGCGGAGGAGACATCCAGAGCGCCGGCGATATGCCCGTCCGGGCCGTAGATCGGCGCGTCCATGCAGCTCATGGCGACATTGCGCGCCAGGAAGTGCTCGTCCCGGTGCACGATGACGTTCCGCTGCTCGGCAATGCAGGTGCCGACACCGTTGGTGCCGACGGCAGCCTCGCTCCAGTCCGCGCCCTGTGTCAGCCCCCAGTCGTCGAACGCATCCTGGTCGGCGGCAGTGCTTCGCTGGTCGAGGATGACACCTTGCGCATCCGTCAGCACGACCGTGCAGCCGGACTGGCCGACCAGCCCGAAAAGCTGGTCCAGCTTGGGCGCGGCAATTTGCAGGAAGGCGCCGACATCGTCGCGCCTGCGGCGCAGGGCAGCTTCGTCGAGACGCTTGGGAGCCCGCCGTTCCCCCGGATGAAGACCGTGCTTGTCGATCGACCGGCGCCACGAGGCCGCAATCCTGGAAACGGCGGGGGCCGACCCGGACTCTACGGTTCGAAAAACGGTTTCGACATGATCCTTCATGGCTGCGTCACTGATCCCGAAGCGAGGAAACCGAAAGGCTCCCCGGCTCTTGATCCGTTCCTCCCAAGAACGCCTCAAAGATCAGGCACAATGGCGTCGGTGACGGAATTATTCAAGGGATGCAGGAAATCCGGCGCCAAAGGTGTTTCATACCTGAGACACTTTTGCGATTTGGAACGCGGTGCCGGAGCGCGTTCTCCTTGCGGAGCCGGAGAGGGTGAATGACCAAAGAAAACCCCGCCTCCTTTTCTGGGAGACGGGGGGAAGGTGATTTCGCGGGGAACGCGAAGGTCGCTTTCTAGAAGAGCTTGGACGGACCGCGCTCTTTGCCTGCTTATGCCTGCAGGCGGGATCTGATTTCCTTCCTCAGCTCATCGATCGGAGACGTTTTGGAGCCGTCCCGCGTGTGCCAGAAGGTCCAGCCGTTACAGGCTTCCTGCCCCTGAACCAGCGCGCCGACCTTGTGGATCGAGCCGGTGTGGTCGCCGGATTTCAGGGAGCCGTCGGCGCGCACGACCGCAAGGTGCTTGCCTTTGGAACAGGTCAGTTCCGTGCCCGGTTCCAGCAGGCCCGACTCCAGCAGCGTTCCGAAGGGAATGCGCTTCTGGGCCCGTTTGCCCTGCTGCATTTCGAGTGCCTCGGCACTGCCCGGTTCGATGGCGTCGATCCGGGCCGTGGCCGCGTCGATATAATCCTGCTCGCGCTCCACGCCGACGAAGTTCCGTCCGAGCTTCTTGGCGACCGCACCCGTGGTGCCGGTGCCGAAGAAGGGATCCAGGACCACATCGCCCGGTTTGGAGGAAGCGGTCAGAACCCGGTAGAGCAGGGCCTCCGGCTTCTGGGTCGGATGCACCTTCTGGCCGTTCTTGTCCTTCAGACGCTCGGTGCCCGTGCACAGCGGCAGGTGCCAGTCGGAGCGCATCTGCAGGTCCTCGTTGAAGACCTTCAGGGCGTCGTAGTTGAACGTCGGTTTGGCGTCCTTGGATTTCACCGCCCAGATCATGGTCTCGTGGGCGTTGGTGAACCGTTTGCCGCGGAAATTCGGCATCGGGTTGGACTTCAGCCAGACGATGTCGTTCATGATCCAGAAGCCGAGATCCTGCAGGATCGCGCCAACCCGGAAGATATTGTGATACGACCCGATCACGTAAAGCGATCCGTCCGGTTTCATCACCCGGCGCACGGCCAGGAGCCATGCCCTTGTGAAGGCGTCATAGGCCTCGAAACTCTCGAACTGATCCCAATGGTCGTCGCAGGCGTCGACCTTGGACTGATCCGGCCGATGCAGGTCGCCACCCAACTGGAGATTGTAGGGCGGGTCCGCGAAGACCAGGTCGACGGACCGGGACGGCAGCTTCTCAAGGGCGGCCACGCAGTCGCCCTTCAGAATTGTGTTCAGCCAGGAAGCGGATGCTTCCGTATTATGTTTGGGGTGGGGTGCCGCTGTGGACACCCCGGTACGCAGTACACTCATTGCGACGCATTACCTCACGCAATTTCAAGTGTCATGGTTACCGGGTTTGGTAAATCAGCCGTTAAGCGGGTGAAACAAAAATTCCCTTTGAATCAATGCTTTGTTTACAATCGTAAAAGTTAAATGAGAAGTTAATGCCGCGATCCGACCGAAAACGCCAGAATTCTGCTGATTTCGTTCAGGCTGCGACCGCTGGTTGCTCGCCATTCGTTAAAGGCAACCTGAATTGCTTTCAGGTTTTTTTTCGACATGGCATCGCTCTCGATGACATTTTCACGGATGAGAGCGTTAACCACGTCGCCTGACAGGACAAAACTCTCCTTGCCCATGAAGCGCAGGGCGATTTGCCCGGTGTTGCCGCCGAGCCGGCTGCCACGTTTCTTCAGGACCTCCATCAGGCCGATCTGATCACCCGGCGGATAATGCGCGAAGAACTTCGCGGCGCTGCCGTGTTCGGCGGCAAGATCCTTGAGGAAGACCGCGTTTGCCTGGACGGACTTGATTTTCTGGCCGTTGCGGACGATGCGCGTGTCGTGCATCAGTGCCTCGAAGTCCTCGTCGGGCAAAAAGGCGAGGCGGGCGACGTCGAAGCCCTGGAAGGCCTCCTCGAAGCCCGGCCATTTCTGGTCGATCACCTTCCAGCTGAAGCCCGCCTGAAACACGCATCTGGTGAACATGGACAGCCAGCGGTCGTCGCCGATCTTTTCAAGCTCTGCGACGGACTTCGGCGGATTGTGTTCGGCGAGCAGGGCGTCAAGCGCTTCCTGTCCGCCTTTCTTTTCCGCTGCAAGTGCTTCGATATCTTCGAATGAGCGCATTCCGTTTCTCCCCGGTCTCCCGCATGTCCTGGCGCCGTTCAAAATTCGACACCCTCATCCTGAGGAAGCGCGAAGCGCTGTCACGAAGGATGGGCCACTTGCTCTTGAGTATGTCGCCTATCCTTCGAGACGGACCTTTCGGTCCTCCTCAGGATGAGGATGTGGGGTAAAACGGTTCCTGTTGAAACCCTAACGCTCCTGAAACTGCTTTGTCCGCTCAAATCTGCGCAGGGCGAGCGACAGGGTGATTGTCATCATCAGATAGATAAGCGCGACCACATTGTAGGTCTCGAAATAGCGGAAGGACCCGGCCGCATAGACCTTGCCGAGCTGGGTGACGTCGGCGACACCGAGGACGGAGACAAGGGAAGAGTCCTTGATCATGGCGACGAAGTCGTTGCCGAGCGGCGGCAGGATGGTCTTGAGGGCCTGCGGGAAGATGATGAGGCGAAAGCGCAGCCAGCGGTTCATGCCGAGCGCCTCGGCGGCCTCTATCTGGCCCTTGTCGACGGCCTGGATGCCCGCCCGGAAGACTTCGGCGATAAAGGCGGAATAACCGATCATCAGGGCGATGATGGCCCGCCAGAGCAGGGAAAAATCCCGGGTGCGCAACGGGTCGAGACCGAGCGGCTCCAGGACAGCGTTGACGGCTGCGATCAGGAGCGGTGTGCCGACGAAGGCGATATAGAGCAGCAGCACGATGATCGGCAGGCCGCGCACGATCTCGACATAGAAACGGGCGGTCTGGCGCAGGAATGCCGAACCGGAAAGGGATGCGAGGGCGAGCAGCAGGCCCAGGAGGGAGGCCAGGAAGAATCCGACCAACGTCACGAAGACCGTCAGGCCGACGCCACGGGAGACCGTTGCCATGACCTGCGAATAGATGTCGTCGGTCGCGATCTGAAATAGCAGGAAGACGGCAATTCCGCAGGCGGCCACCAGCCAGTAGGGAAAATCCTTTTGCGGGGCGTTGGACCGGTTTTTTTTGCGGAACATGGACCTGACTTGGACTGGACGTGAAAAGATGAACTCCGGAAGTCCGGAATGCGGCTGAAAAGAAAATTGGCCGGTATCAGGACCAGAGCCCGGATACCGGCCAAGCAAGGGAAAGTCTAGGCCACGTTCCGAAAAATCGGACTGCGGCGGCCCGGCACTTTACTGTGCGACCTTGTAGTCGAAGAACCATTTCTTGTTGAGGGCGTCCAGCGTGCCGTCGTCCCGCATGCTGGCAATCGCCGCATTGACCGGTTCGATGAGATCGGAACCTTTCGGGAAGATGAAGCCGAAGTCTTCTGCGCCCATCGGATCGCCGATCAGCTTGAACGTGTCCGGGTTGGTGGCGACATAACCCTGGCCGCCGGTGCTGTCGGTCAGCACCAGGTCGACGTCGCCGGTCTTCAGGGCCTGGACTGCTGCGCCGAAGGTTTCGAACAGCTTGATGCGGGGATTGGCCTCGTCGCCGTCGAGCACTTCATAGACGGTGACGTAGAAAGGCGTTGTGCCGGGCTGGGCACCGGCCAGGAAATCGGTGTTGGCGGCAAAGCCCTTGGCATCGGTGAAGCGGTCTTCATCGGCGCGAACCAGCATGAACATTTCCGAGCGCATGTAAGGATCGGAGAAGGCCACCTTTTCCGCACGGTCCTCACGGATGGTGATGCCGTTCATGGCAATGTCGTATTCACCACCGGAGATGGCGGGGATCATCGCATCCCAGCTGGTGTTCTCGTAGGTCACCTTCATGTTCAGTCGCTTGGCGATTTCCGCAACAGCGTCATATTCCCAGCCAACGGCCTCGCCGGACTTTGGATCGACGAACTGAAGGGGCGGATAGGTGTTTTCGGACGCAATGACGATTTCGCGTCCGCCAAGATCCGGAAGATCGCCGGCAAATGCGGAAAGTCCCGCGCCGAGAAGCGAGGAAGCGGCGACCGCAAGGGTCATCAGTTTACGTTGCATATTGAACTCCTGGTCAAAAATTTCGCAGGACTTTACCGGCTTACAACCTCGCGGGAAAGCCCGCTGGCTTCTCAATACGGTTCGCCCTGAAAAGTTTTTCTGCTCGCGAAAAAAAATTCATAATTTGCTGCCAGATCTATTGACCACGGCAGAACTTGGCAGGACTGTGGGAACATAACAACAATAAGGAGACTTTATATGTCCAACATCAGTGGCAACACCCTGCAGCCGGTCCGCAGGACCCGTCTGGCTCCAACCCATCCGCTCGAGGTTTTTACCGATGCAGGAAAGGCCGTGGAGCGACTGATCGAGATTTTTGAGGCAAATACGGCCTTCCTGCGCATGCATTTTCAGGATCTTCTTGAGGGCAGGAAAATCGATGGGCGGGTGCGCGCGTTTTATCCGCAGGTTCGTATCGTCACGGACAGCCATATCCGCCTCGACAGCCGTCTGTCCTATGGTTTTGTTTCTAAGCCGGGAACGCATTGCTCGACTATCACCCGTCCGGACCTTTTCAGGAATTACCTTGAAGCCCAGTTGTCGCTCCTGATGAAGAATCACGATGTGCCGATCCTGGTTGGCGACAGCGACATGCCGATCCCACTGCATTTTGCTTTCTATGACGGGACCCACGTGGAAGGCGGGGCGGCTGCCGCGGAACTCGACCGGCCGCTTGCTGATATCTTCGACCTGCCGGACCTGACCGTGATGGACGATTCCATTGCCAATGGAACCTATGAGCCGGTCGATGGCGTGATGCCACTGGCGTCCTTCACCGCACCCAGGATCGACTATTCCCTGCACAGGCTTCAGCACTACACGGCCACGCGGGCCGAGCATTTCCAGAATTATGTGCTTTTCACCAACTACCAGTTCTATATCGACGAATTTTGCCGCATGTCGATGGATCTGCTGGCGGATCCGGACAGCGGTTACGAATCTTTCGTGGCGCCCGGCAATCTCGTCACGATGGCGGGCGACAAGGCCCCCTGCAGCGGCGAGGAACCACCCAAGCTTCCCCAGATGCCGGCCTATCATCTGACGCGGGCGGACGGCAGCGGCATTACGATGGTCAATATCGGCGTGGGACCTTCCAACGCGAAGACGATTACCGACCACATTGCCGTTCTGCGCCCGCATGTCTGGATCATGCTCGGCCACTGCGCGGGCCTGCGCAACAGCCAGACGCTGGGAGATTACGTGCTGGCCCACGGTTATGTGCGCGACGACAATGTGCTCAATCAGGATTTGCCGGTTTGGGTGCCGATCCCGCCGCTCGCCGAAGTGCAGGTTGCGCTGGAAGACGCGGTTGCAGAGATCACCGGCTTTGACGGTTATGACCTGAAACGGGTGATGCGTACCGGAACCGTAGTCTCGCTCGACAACCGGAACTGGGAACTGTGGGACCAGCCGGAACTGGTCAAGCGGTTCTCACAATCCCGGGCCATTGCGCTCGACATGGAATCGGCGACGATCGCGGCCAACGGCTTCCGGTTCCGCGTACCATACGGAACCCTTTTGTGCATTTCCGACAAGCCGTTGCACGGCGAGTTGAAACTGCCGGGCATGGCGACCGATTTCTACAAGCGCCAGGTGGCCCAACATCTTCAGATCGGGATCAGGGCGATGGAGAAGATGCGCGACATGACGGCCGAACGCCTGCATTCCCGCAAACTCAGAAGCTTCGCGGAAACCGCGTTCCAGTAAGACGAACAAAAAAAGCGCGGCCGATGGGCCGCGCTTCAAACCAGTTATTTCAAACAGCCCAGAGGCTCGGCTCGTGCTTCGCCTGGCCGGGACGGCGTAGGGAAGAAGGCAAACTATTCCGCCTCGTCCGCAGGCGCTGCATTCAGCATACCGTAGCGCTCGACGCCGATCTTTTCCAGAAGCTCCAGCTGGGTTTCGAGGAAGTCGATATGGCCCTCCTCGTCGGCCAGCAGTTCTTCGAAGAGTTTCATGGAAACATAGTCGCCCTCGTCGTGGCAGATGTCGCGGGACTTGGAATAAGAGGCGCGCGCGTCATATTCGCCCGCCAGGTCGGACTCCAGAACTTCCTTGATGTTCTGTCCGATCCGCAGCGGGGACACCTTCTGCATGTTCGGATGGCCTTCGAGGAAGATGATGCGGTCCGTCAGCTTGTCGGCATGATGCATTTCCTCGATGGATTCCTCACGTTCCTTCTTGGCCAGCCGCGTGAAGCCCCAGTCGCTGAGAAGGCGATAGTGGAGCCAGTACTGATTGATTGCGCCCAGCTCCAGAAAGAGGGCTTCGTTCAGACGCTCGATGACCTTTTCGCTTCCCTTCATGTCAGGGCCTCCTGAAAACTTGTGAACTTTAGAATAATTCCAATATAGGCGTGTCAGCCGCCTGGGCAAGCGGCATTTGTCCAGTTCGATTCATGACACCGGCCCAATATACAGTAAAGGCGCAGCCCGATGGGCCGCGCCGTTCATTGAGTTTGTGCTCCCTGGGGCACATTGCGCCAGAGCGCGTCACGACCCGGGCAGGATGACCGTGTCGATCACATGGATCACGCCATTCGAGGCTTCAATGTCCGCAGCAACGACCTGGGCTTCATCCACCTTGACGCCGTCAGTTGCATCGACAGAAATTTCGCTGCCCTGTACGGAGGCTACCTTGGCTTTCTTGCCGGCAATGTCGGAAGACATCACTTTTCCGGGCAATACGTGGTAAGTCAGCACGGCAACCAGCTGGTCCTTGTTTTCAGGCTTCAAAAGGTTCTCCACCGTACCTTCAGGAAGTTTGGCAAAGGCTTCATCGGTCGGGGCAAAAACCGTGAACGGACCATCGCCCTTGAGCGTGTCCACGAGGCCGGCAGCTTGCACGGCAGCTACCAGCGTGCCGAAGGTTCCGGCACCGACCGCCGTATCGACAATGTCCTTCTCACTGGCTTTGGCCGCAGAGAGCGGCAGGACGAGAAGCAGGGCGAACATCAGTTTCTGCAAAAGTTTCATCTGGTCACTCCAATTGCTTGCACAGGCAAAAGGGGGACGTGTTCGGAAAATCATCTTTCCCGAGTGTTTCTAAATCTTTGAGTGTCTGCCTGTGTCGGTGTTTCTACGCGGCGGGCAGGGGGCCGGATCAAAAATAAATTTTGCAATATCAGTCCGGAAAAACTGATCCGGCCGCAAGGTTCATGCGTTTAATTCGGTTTTTCCGCACATTGGCGCCACGACACCAATTAGCGAAAACGAGGGCCATGGCTCCAGCAGGTGAGCGAATAGCGTGTTCCTTTGGTAACCGGCGCCACCCGGTGCAGCATGAAGCTGGCAAAGAGCGTTGCGCTGCCCTGATCCTTCGAGGCGGTCAGCACCGTGTGGCCCAGACTGATTTCCAGTTCACCGCCGTCGTAGGAAACGGCAGGTGAAAGCTGCGTGACAATCGTGGCCTTGCGGAATTGTGCGATCGGGCCTTCGCCGATGTCGGAATGCCAGTCGTAATGACCTTCCTCGCTCTCGTCATAGACGGCGACCTGGAGTTTTTCCCTGAATTCGGTGATGTCAAAATCGAAGGCTTCGCGGTTGGCCCTGGCGACAGCTCCGATGATCCGCTCCAGCACCCAGCCGGCGGTGTCTTCCTCGTCCAGCCAGCTGACTTTCGCCCGGCGGATTTCATTTTGCTTTTTCCCGCCGACAAGTCCTCCGGAATCCTGGGTTTTTCCGCGACTCAGGCGGATAATTTCATTGCAGTCCAGTTTTGAGAAGAGGGCGTCATATGAATAGGTGAACATCAAGGTTCGCTTTCGAAGTTGACTGCGATCATCAACATCCAAACGCAGCAAACCGCAACTGAATTCTTTTGCCGAACAAGAACTTTTCCGATGCCTATTCCAGCGCCACCGCCAGGGCCTTGCGCATCACCGTCGGCAGGGCTTCGCCTTCAAGTGTCTCGGGAACTGACCACCAGCTGTTTTCCGGTGCCGGAACGCCGTCCGCTTCCAGGTCCGCTCGAAAAACGGAAATGCGCAAATGAAAGTGGGTGAAGGTGTGTTTCACCTCGATGGGGCGTGACTTCCAGTCAGCTGCGAAAGGGGCGCTGTCGAGGGCCTTGTCGCTCGAAAATCCTTCCGACCATTCCGATCCCGGTACTTCGGTCATCCCGCCGAGAAGACCTTTTGGCGGCCGGCGGCGCAAGAGGACAGCACCGGTCTTTTTGTCGACGGCGACGAATGCGGCACCAAATCTGGTTGGCTTTTCCTTCTTCGGAGCCTTCCGGGGCAATGTCTCCGCCAGCGGGTCGGCTGCCACCCGGCATTCGGTCTGCCAGGGACAGAGTGCGCAGGCCGGCCGTTTGGGTGTGCAGATCGTCGCACCGAGGTCCATTACTCCTTGAGCGAAATCGCCGGGCCGGTCCGCTGGGGTCAGCTCCGCCATCAGCGTCTTGATCTCCGCCTTCGCGTCGGGCAAAGGCGTTTCAATGCGCGCCAGCCGGGAGAGCACCCGCTCCACATTGCCGTCGACCACGGCGGCATGCCGGCCAAAGGCGATCGTGGCAATGGCGGCGGCTGTATAAGGGCCGATGCCGGGCAGTTTTACGAGCTCGCTCTCCGCATCGGGAAAATGTCCGTCATGGTCCCGGGCAACGGTTTCGGCGCATTTTTTCAGGTTACGCGCACGCGAATAATATCCGAGCCCCGCCCAGGCCTTCATGACGTCTTCTTCAGGGGCTGCCGCGAGGTCTTCGATGGTTGGCCAGGTGCGGGTAAACTTCTCGAAGTATTCCCTGACTGCCGCGACGGTGGTCTGTTGGAGCATTACTTCCGACAGCCAGATACGGTAGGGATCGGGCACTTCGCCGAGTTTGGCGTCTTCGGGAGCCACCCGCCAGGGCAGGCGTCTGGCATGCCGGTCGTACCAGGCAAGAAGCAATCGGGTATGAGAAGCAGTCGGCATGAGATCAGATCAGCAAAAGAGGTTGTAATTGCGCGTGCGGCATTGGAAAGCCTGTTGACAACTTGGGTAACGGTGAGCGGTCACTGGCTTTTGGAAAGTATTCGTCGTCATTTTGTCGTATTTTATAGGGACACAACATACCGATCCATGTGACGCTCTCCGCAGGGCGGTTCCATGCGGTGGTTCGCGGGATGGATGAGGAGGTAGGTTATCAGCGCGCCAAAGGCAAATCCTGCGCACAGGCAGAAGGACGCGAAACCGCTTGCCGATCTTGTCGGCAAGGCGATGACGCCTGCCTGCCGGAAACGCGGGTTTGCCTCCGTCGACATCGTTGCCTCCTGGGCCGATATCGTCGGTGAGCGCTATGGCCACCGGGTGCAGCCCGAACGTCTGATCTGGCCGCGTCGCCCCGAAGCCGCGGACCCTGAGAGCCCGCCGCAACCCGCCACTCTGGTGGTTCACACGGACGGTGCGACCGCGATGATGCTGTCGCATGACAGCGGTCAGGTCATCGAGCGTATCAATACGTTCTACGGCTGGTGCGCGGTCGGGCGCATCAAGATCCTGCAGAAACCCGTTCAGGCGAAACCCTCGCCGCGCCGCAGGGAACTGAGACCGCTGACGCCTCGGGAAGAAGAAAAACTCGAGGAAAGCCTGGAAGGCGTCGAGAACGACCGCCTGCGCCAGGCCCTGAAGAAGCTCGGTGCGCAGGTGATTGCCCGCAATGGCGGCAAGGCCGCGTGACCTGTCCGGGCGAGGCGGCAGGCTTCCCGGGATTTGCTACGGTAACAACCTTGTGAAACCGGGCCGTTCGGCGTTCTCGTTCCCGCCACATTTTACAAGCTTTGTTGACGTTCCGTGCGTGAAGGGGCACATGAGGGAATTGAATTCGCCCGGCGCGCGCCGCGCATCCATTGCAATAGGAAAATCTTCGTGACTAAGACCCGTAGACAGTTTCTGAAAACCACTGCTCTGGCGACCGCAGCTTTCGGTCTTGCCGCTTCCGTCCCCGCTTTTGCCGAGTCGGTCGATCTGGAAGATCTTCTGAAGCCGGGCCCGCTGGGCGACAAGGTGCTGGGCGAAGAGAACGCACCGGTGACGATTGTTGAATATGCGTCGATGACCTGCGGCCACTGCGCCAACTTTCACAAGAACACCTATCCGGAACTGAAGTCGAAATACATCGACACCGGCAAGGTACGGTTCATCTTCCGCGAGTTCCCGCTGGATCCGGTCGCGGCCGCAGGCTTCATGCTGGCGCGTTGCTCCGCTGAGAACCAGTATTTCGACATTGTGGATACAATGTTTGAAAACCAGCGGACCTGGGCCTTTACCGACAAGCCCTATCAATCCCTGCTCGACTTTTCAAAGCAGATCGGATTTACACAGAAGTCGTTCGAGGAATGCTTGACAAACCAGGGATTGCTGGACGCAGTTAATGCGGTCAAGGATCGCGGCGCGAATACCTTTGGAGTGAACTCCACGCCGACATTCTTCATCAATGGCGAAAAGCATGCGGGGGCGCTTTCGATTGAAGAGATGGGCAAGCTCATCGAGGAAAACCTCTAGGCCGGGGCCGTTGCCGCCGGCCCTCGGGGCCTGCTTTGATCAGAAGCCAATATTCACGGCGCCTGTCTTCCGGTGGTCTGCTTGCCCGGGGGGCTGGCGCCGATGAAGTTTTCAAAGCTCCGCATCGTCGGCTTCAAATCCTTCGTCGAACCGATGGAGTTCATCATCGGCAACGGCCTGACCGGCGTGGTCGGGCCGAATGGTTGCGGCAAGTCCAACCTTGTCGAGGCCCTGCGCTGGGTGATGGGCGAAAACTCCTACAAGAACATGCGCGCGTCCGGCATGGACGACGTGATCTTTTCCGGCAGCCTCAACCGGCCGGCGCGAAACACCGCCGAAGTAACCCTGTTTCTCGACAATCTCGACCGGACGGCTCCGACGGCTTTCAACGATGCCGACATGCTGGAAGTCAGCCGCCGTATCGAGCGCGAACAGGGCTCCAATTACAAGATCAATGCCAAGGATGTGCGCGCCCGAGACGTGCAGCTGCTGTTTGCGGACGCCTCCACCGGAGCGCGCTCGCCCGCCATGGTGCGTCAGGGCCAGATCGGCGAGCTGATCGCGGCCAAGCCGACCTCCCGCCGCCAGATCCTGGAAGAGGCAGCCGGTATTTCCGGCCTGCATTCGCGCCGGCACGAGGCCGAAATCCGCCTTAGGGCTGCCGAACAGAACCTGGAACGTCTGGAAGACGTGCTTGTCCAGATCGACAGCCAGCTCGACAATCTCAAGCGTCAGTCCCGCCAGGCCTCGCGCTACCGCAACCTTTCCTCCGAGATCCGGGGGGCGGAAGCCTCGATCCTCTATATCCGCTGGACCGAATCCCGCGATGCGCTGGCAGCCGCCGAAGCTCATTTCGCCGAGGCGCAGAAGCAGGTGAACGAGGCGACGGCGCTTCAGGCGGAAAGCGCGCGCATTCAGGCGATTGCCGCCCACAAGCTTCCGGAACTGCGCGACGAAGCCGCAGGTGCAGGGGTGGCTCTGCAGCGGCTGGTGATTGCCCGCAACGAACTGGACGCGGAAGAGCGCCGTATCAAGGAGCGGTTGCAGGACCTGGAGCGCCGCCTGGTGCAGCTCGCCGAGGATATCCGCCGCGAACAATCCATGGTCTCGGAAAACGACGAGGTTCTGGAGCGGCTCTCCGAAGAGCGCGCTGAACTTCTGGAAGAAAACGAGATGGTGCAGGAACGCACCGAAAGCGCGCATGAGAAGGTGGCGGAAGCCGAGGAGGCTGTCCGCACGCTGGAAGCGCAGCTTTCCGAGCTGACTGCGGCGGAAGCCCGGGCAAGCGCGGAACGCCGCCAGCTTGAACGGGCCGTTGCCGACAGCCGTCAGCGCGCCGACCGGTTGGTTGCGCAGGCCCAGGATGCCCAGCAGGCGCTGGCGCAGCTCGACGCGCAGATGGCCGAACAGGACGGCGTTGCGGAGAACCGGGAAGCGCTCGAGCTGGCGCAGGAGGAACTCGCCGAGGCTGAAGCTGCTGCCGAGGAGGCTGAAGGCGCGACGCGGGAAGCCCGGGAACTGGAACAGGCTGCGCGCGGGCCCTTGAGCGACGCCCGGCAGATGCTGCAGGGCCTCGAAACGGAAGCGCGCACGCTGGAGCAGGTGCTCAACGTTCATTCCGAACAGGAGCATACGCCCGTCGTCGAAGAGCTTCAGGTAGAGCAGGGTTATGAAACCGCGCTTGGCGCGGCGCTCGGAGAGGATCTGGATGCCCCGCTCGACGAGGCGGCGGCGGTCCGGTGGGGCGGCGTGCTGCCGGGCGAGGGGGATCCGGCGCTGCCCACCGGGGTAAGGCCGCTCACGGATGTGGTCCGGGCGCCAGCGGAGCTTTCCCGCCGCCTGCGCCAGATCGGCATTGTCGATCAGGCCGCTGGCGAAGCGATGCGCGGAGAACTGAAGACGGGGCAGTGTCTGGTTTCCAAAGAGGGCGACCTCTGGCGCTGGGACGGTTTCGTGATTGCCGCCAATGCCCCGACGCCGGCCGCCCAGAGGCTCGCCCAGAAAAACCGGCTGGCTGAGCTGGCAGATGAAATCGATACGGCTCGCAGAACCTTGACGGATCGGGAGCAGGCGCTTGAGAAAGCCGCCACGCAGGTACGTCAGGCCGTGGAACTGGAACAGATTGCCCGCGGCAAGGTGCGCGATGGTCAGCGGCGGGCGGCCGCCGCTCGTGAGGCGCTGGCGGCCGCGGAGCGCGCAGTGTCGCAACTTGCTGCCAGAAAGGAAGCCGCCCTGGACCGGGCGGAACGGCTTGGCGAAGAGGCCGAAATGGCGCGCGAGCAGGTAATCGAGGCCGAAGAACGGCTGGAGGCCGCACCCGACAGCTCCAGTTACCGGGACCGGATCGAGGCCCTGCAAGTCAAGGTCGGCACGGCCCGCGGCGCGCTCGCCGAGGCACGAGCCGTTGCCGAAGGCCTGACCCGGGAGCAGCAGATGCGCGACCGGCGTCTGGAAGCGATCGCCCGGGAGTACGACAGCTGGAAAACGCGGGCCGCGAATGCCGCGCAGCAGATCGCGGTCCTGACCGAACGCCGGGAAGAGGCGGAAGAAGAACGGGCAGAGCTGATCGAGGCGCCTGAAGACATCGAAATCAAGCGCCGCGAGCTTTTTTCGGCCATCGCCAGGGCGGAAGAGGAAAAGAAGGCGAAGGACGATCGGCTTCAGCAGGCCGAACTGGACCTTGCCGATGTCGATCGGGCGGCCAAGGCGTCCTTGGAGGCCATGACCGGTGCGCGCGAGCAGAAGATTCGCGCCGAAGAGCGGCTGGAGGCCGCGCGCGAGCGCAAGAGCAACCTGGAACGCCGGATCGACGAGGATCTGGAAGTATCCGTTGCCGCCCTGCCGGACATCGCTGGACTGAAGGAAGGCGCGCCGCTGCCGGATCCGGAAGCGATGGAGCGCAAGCTGGAGCGCTTGAAGGCGGAGCGTGAACGTCTCGGCGGGGTCAACCTGAGGGCCGAGGAAGAACTCAGGGAAATCGACGAGCAGAAAACCACACTGACGTCGGAGCGGGACGACCTGATCGAGGCCATCCGCCGCCTTCGTACCGGCATTTCCAATCTGAACCGGGAAGCGCGGGAACGGCTGCTGGCCTCCTTCGAAGTGGTCAACGGTCACTTCCAGAGGCTGTTCACGCATCTTTTCGGCGGCGGCACGGCGGAACTGCAGCTGGTCGATTCCGACGATCCGCTCGATGCGGGCCTGGAAATCATCGCCCGCCCGCCGGGCAAAAAGCCGCAGACGATGACGCTGCTGTCCGGCGGCGAGCAGGCGCTGACGGCCATGTCCCTGATTTTTGCGGTGTTCCTGACGAATCCGGCACCGATCTGCGTACTCGACGAGGTGGACGCACCGCTCGACGATGCCAATGTCGAGCGCTATTGCGATCTTCTGGACGAAATGGCCAAGAGCACGGAAACGCGGTTCGTGGTCATCACCCACAATCCGATCACCATGGCACGGATGAACCGGCTTTTCGGCGTAACCATGGCCGAACGCGGCGTTTCCCAGCTCGTTTCGGTGGATTTGGAGACGGCGGAACGATTCCGGGAGACGGGTTGAGCAGGCACCCGGACCGGCCGCGCCGTCCGATGCTTATGCAACTTAGGTCTCGATAAATCTGGAAAGTTCAAAAAAGTTGTTATTTTTCAAATAGATATATATTGCTCAACGCTCCTTGACACGACATGAGGCGCCGAATATGGTGCGCGCGGCTTACGGGGCTCTCCTGTTGATGGATCTGACATGTCGGCGTGTTGAGGACTGATGAACATGTCTTCGCAAGACGACGGTAACAAGGATCGCAAGGACGATGTTCCGGAAGCGGGTCTGTCGGAGCGGCGGGCTCAATTGAACCGGAAGCTTGAAGACTTGGCGGTTGCGGAAACCAAGGCCGCGCGAAAGTCGCAAAGCAACTCGTCCGGATACGCGCAGGCAATGAAACTTTCTTCGGAATTCATTGCAGGTGTTCTGGTGGGGGCCGGGATCGGTTGGGTTGCCGACCAGTGGCTGGGGACATCTCCTTTGGGGCTGATCGTCTTTCTGTTGCTGGGTTTTGCAGCCGGTGTCCTGAACGTTCTGCGCTCGGCAGGTGTTGTCGAGCAGCCGGATCCCAGGGCCCAGGGCGGCAAAGACGTTCAAAAAGACCGTACTGATTAGAATTTTGGCGCGCCTTCGGGCGCATTGATATGAACGAGCGAAGAAGGCTGGCCGGTGGCGAACGATCCGATCCATCAGTTTCAAATTCAAAAGCTATTCCCGATCGAAGTCGGGGGCATGGATTTCTCTTTCACCAACTCTTCGTTGTTCATGGTTTTGACCGTGGCGGCGACGTCTGCATTCCTGATATTCTCGACGAGCGGCCGGGGCCTTGTTCCCTCCCGCCTGCAGTCGATGTCGGAAATGGCGTATGAGTTCGTCGCGGGAACGCTACGAAGTGCGGCGGGAACGGACGGAATGCGGTTCTTCCCGCTCGTGTTCTCGCTCTTCATGTTCGTGCTGGTCGCGAACCTCTTCGGGATGTTCCCGTACTTCTTCACCATCACCAGCCACATCATCGTGACCTTCGCGCTTGCGATGCTGGTGATTCTCACCGTGATCATCTACGGTTTCATGCGCAATGGCATGAAATTCCTCAAGCTTTTCGTGCCGAGCGGCGTCCCGGGGGCTCTAATCCCGCTGGTTACGCTGATCGAGGTGATCTCGTTCCTTTCGCGTCCGATCAGCCTGTCCGTTCGTCTTTTCGCGAACATGCTCGCCGGTCACATCACGCTGAAAGTCTTTTCCGGTTTTGTCGTCAGCCTCAGCGCAATGGGCGCGGTCGGCATCTTCGGTTCAATTCTTCCCCTGGGGATGACGGTCGCCCTGACGGCGCTCGAGTTCCTGGTGGCGTTCCTGCAGGCCTACGTCTTCACCGTTCTGACCTGCATGTACCTGAACGACGCCATTCATCCTTCACACTAAGGGTATCCCAATCACACGGCGCTCGCGCCGCGCGTGAGAAATCTGCAAACACCATCTAGGAGCACGTGTCATGGAAGCAGAAGCAGCAAAATACATCGGTGCCGGTATCGCATGCCTCGGCATGGGCGGCGCAGGCATCGGCCTCGGCAACATCTTCGGTAACTACCTCGCAGGCGCTCTGCGCAACCCGTCCGCAGCCGACGGCCAGTTCGGCCGCCTGATCTTCGGCTTCGCCGTGACGGAAGCTCTGGGCATCTTCTCCCTGCTGGTCGCTCTGATCCTCCTGTTCGCTTAATCGCTCACACGCAGCGACTTTTGATGCGACTCCGGTGGCGGCGCACTAGCGCCGCCTAGCCGGATTTAGGAGACTGGAAATGGCAGGCGAAACACATTCGACCACAGAAGGCACGCACGAGGCCATCGAGGTGCCGGCGTCCGAACATGGTGCAAGCTTTCCGCCGTTCGATAGCACCACATTTGCTTCCCAGCTCTTGTGGCTCGCCATTACTTTCGGTGTGTTCTACTGGATCATGAAGAACGTGGCTGTGCCGCGGATCGCAGGGATCCTGGAAGACCGCAAGGACCGCATCGCCGGTGATCTGTCCGAGGCTAACCGCCTGAAGGACGAAACCGACGCTGCCATTGCGGCCTACGAGCAGGCTTTGGCCGAAGCCCGGAACAAGGCGCATGGCATCGCACATGACACGCGTGCCAAGCTGAAGGCCGAACACGAAGCTCGCCGCGAAAAGGCGGAAAAAGAGCTTGGTGAGAAGCTGAAGGCCGCTGAAGCGCAGATCGCCGGTATCAAGACCGAAGCCCTGTCGCAGATTGGTGACATCGCCGGAGAAACCACGTCAGCGCTCGTCGAGCAGCTGATGGGCAAGGCTCCGACGAAGACCGATCTGACCAAGGCACTGAAAACGGCAATGGACTAGGGAGACCATCATGGACGCAACATTTTGGGCCCTGGTCGGTCTCATCCTGTTTTTTGCTCTGATCATCTACATCAAGGTTCCGGGCAAGATCGGGGCTTCGCTGGACGATCGCGCCGAAACCATCCGCAAGGACCTGGAAGACGCACGCAAGATGCGTGAAGAAGCCCAGGCTTTGCTGTCGGAATATCAGCGCAAGCGCCACGAAGCCGAAGGTGAGGCGGAAGCCATCATCGCCGAAGCAACCACCGAAGCCGAGCGCCTGACGGTTGAAACCAACCAGGCTCTGGAAGAGATGATCGCACGCCGGACCAAGGCAGCGGAAGACAAGATCGCCCAGGCGGAAGCCCAGGCGGTTGCCGAAGTCCGCGCCAAGGCGGCCGACATCGCCGTCGCCGCGGCTGAGCACATCCTGACCGCCAAGGTCAAGGACAAGGTCGCCGACGACATCCTCACCAAGAGCATTGGCCAGGTGAAGGACCGGCTGAACTAAGGTTCGGCAAGCTTCGCGAACGAATTGAAAAGCGGCCTTTCGGGGCCGCTTTTTTGTTGGAACGCTCGTTTTCAATCCACCTGTCGGGAATGACGTAACTGAGGAACGGCTGCGTGCCCAACCTGTATTCCGTTTTAAGTCGTTATTTCCCGGCTGCCAGCCGAACCGGCTTGAAGCTCATGCGGTGATGCGGCGAGGGACCGAGTTCCGCAAGTGCTGCCTGATGCTGGGGAACGCCGTAGCCCTTGTGCTGCGCGAAGCCGTAGCCGGGGCATTGGCCCTCGAGGCGCAACATCATCCGGTCCCGTGTCACCTTGGCGACAATGGAGGCGGCGGCTATGCACAGGCAACGGCCGTCACCCTTGACGAGGGCCTGGCCGGTCTGCGTCAGACCGGGCGGCACATCACGGCCGTCGATCAGCACGTATTCAGGAACGAGAGGCAGAAGGTTGACTGCCCGGAGCATCGCAGACAGGTTGGCCGTGCGGATGTTCAGCCGGTCGATGGTCGCCGGCGAGGCGCTGGCAACGGCCACATGGGCGCTGGTGACGATCTGCTTGAAGAGCTCTTCGCGCTTTGCTTCGGTAAGTTTCTTGGAATCGTTCAGACCGTCCGGAATGCGGTCATAATCGAGAATGACCGCTGCGGTCACGACCGGGCCAGCCCATGGGCCGCGGCCGGCCTCGTCTACGCCGCAAAGACGGTTGTTGAAGGCAGCCGCGTGCTTGCGCTCGAGCGCCAGATCCGGACTGTCGCCGAAGGGAAGGTCAAAGAGGGATGGTGTAAACGCCATGGGACAAATCTGCCGTCCGCCTTCTTGCTCGGCAAGCTGATCCTTTAAAACAGCGACAGTTGCACACCGCCTTTTTGCGGCTGGACGAAGTGCTCCGTCGTCAGTTTCTTCCGGCGCAGGTTGAGACCGAAGCGTTTGGCGGCCAGGGCAAACCTCTTGGCGATCTGGTCGGCATAGGGACCGCGCCCGCGCATGCGTTCGCCCCACTTTGCGTCGTAATCCTTGCCGCCGCGCATCGACCGGATGAGGCTCATGACATGGCGGTAGCGGTCCGGCCTCTGGCGCAGGAGCCAGTCGCGGAAGAGTTCGGAGACCTCCAGCGGCAGGCGCAAAAGAATGAAGGCTGCTTCCGCCGCACCGTGTTCGGCGGCCACCTCCAGAAGCGCCTCGATCTCGCTGTCGGTCAGCGCAGGAATGATCGGGGCCATCATGACCGAGGTTGGAATGCCGGCCTCGCTGAGGGCCCTGATCGCACCGAGGCGCTTGTGCGGGGCGGAGGCACGCGGTTCCATCGCCCGGCACAGTTTCTTGTCGAGGGTTGTTACCGAAAGGGCGACCTTTACCAGGTTGCGCTCGGCCATGCGCGAGAGGATGTCGATGTCCCTTGTCACCAAAGCGGACTTCGTGACGATCGCGACCGGGTGGCCGCAATTCTCCAGAACCTCCAGAATGTCCCGCATCAGCTTGTAGCCGCGCTCCATCGGCTGGTAGGGATCGGTGTTGGTGCCGATGGCGATCACGCGCGGCGTGTAACCTGGTTTTGAAAGTTCCCGTTCCAGAAGCGCAGCAGCATTCGGCTTGGCAAAGAGCCTGGTTTCGAAATCCAGGCCGGGAGACAGCCCCATGAAGGCGTGGCTGGGCCTTGCGAAGCAATAGATGCAACCGTGTTCGCAGCCCCGATAAGGGTTGATGGAGCGGTCGAAAGAAAGGTCCGGCGATTCGTTGCGCGTGATGATCGTGCGCGCCTTTTCTTCCTGGATCTCGGTCTTCAGCGGCGGCAGGTCTTCCAGGCTGTCCCAGCCGTCGTCAAAGCTCTCACGGGCAAGTGGTTCGAAGCGGCCGCTTGCGTTCAACGCCGCCCCACGACCGCGGCGCCGGTCCTCGGCAACCGACCGTCCGTCGGAGGCCGGCGTTGCGGGGCTGGCAGGGGGGCAGGGTATCTCATGGGGCAGGCTGAGGGGCACGTCGAGGATCCGAGTCGTGATGTGAACATAACAGGAACATTATCACGTTGAAGACCCTTTGCAAGGTACCTTCACGCTGTGGAAGCCTCTGAAAAATACGCTGCTTTGGACACTGGCGCCGTCAGGAATCTCCGGGGACGTGGGACCCTGGCCGTCTGCCGAGGTACTTGACGATGATGGCGTCCAGCGTGCCGTCGGCCTTCATCTCACGGATGGTTTCGTCGTAGCGCGCGGCCAGGCCTTCGATGTCCGGATAGGATGAAGCCTTGGCAAAGACGTTGTAATAGGGCTTCGTTATCAGCGGTTTGGGCAGGTAGGACAACTGGTCGAGACGTCCAGCCTTTTTCTCCTCGTATAGAGTGCTGATCGTATTCATCGGCACGGCATCCAGCCGCCTTGCGAGCAGCATGCCGATCTGCAGGTTGTTCCGGGTGACGGTCTGAAAGGAAAGCCCGGAGTTCAGAAAGGCGGGGGTGTAGGCGAAGTCCTGGGTGATGCCGATCTGCAGGCCTTTCAGATCGTCGAAGCTTTTGAAGCTGATCTTGTCTTCGTCCTCTGAGCGGATGAAAAAGTTCCAGCTGATGTCAATGTAGCTTTCCTGGGGATAGATCAGATAATCGAGCCGGTCAGGTTTTTTGGAAAAGAGAAGCAGCATGTCCGCTCCGCCTGAGCGGGCCTCCTGCTGGATCCGCGTTCCCGATTCGACAAACTCAACCCTGTACGACAGGCGGAGACGGCGCATGACCTCGTCGACGATTTCGATGTCGATGCCCTTGTAGATGCCCGCTTCCAGGAACTTGTAGGGCTCTTCAGGCGTAGCAAGCACGATCAGGTCCCTGGCGTTTGCAACCTGTGCCAGCGCCAGGATCCCAAGAAACCAGCCGAAGGCAACGGTCAGAAGCCGGGGCACCTGTTTCAACTTGCTGCGTGTGGCGGGGCTATCGGTTTCAAGGGCCATTGATGTTTCCGTTGAAAGTTCGTCGCGAAGAAAGACGTCCTTCGAGAGCGTGTTCAAGATTACAGGAAACGGCCGGCAAAGGGCAGAGGGTTTCTCCGCAGTCACGGGGCAGAAGACAGACTGCAGAACGGTTAACTGCATGTCCTCAACAGTTCCCGGATCGGGGTGGGACAGTCCAACTCCAGCATTGGTTGCCGATTTCCTGGCTGTTTCCGGAACAGGACTGGCAAGTTCTCTTCCCGGTTGAGTGTTTCTCTCGCACTTGCGGGTTTTTTCCTGTAAAACCGGAGCCCATGATCAGCGTCATTATTCCGTCGAAGAACTCCGAAACCGAACTTGTGCACGCCCTGTCGGCTTTGGTTCCTGCGGCAGCGGAGGGGGTGGTCCGCGAAGTCGTTGTGGTGGACGGCGGGTCCACGGACAATACGGCGCAGGTGGCAGATGCCGCCGGATGCGTGTGGGCAACGCTCAAGGCGTCACGCAGCGAGCGTATGGCATACGGCGCCTCGCTGGCAACGCGGGGAGAATGGCTGCTGTTTTTGCGGCCCGAAACGCTTCTTGAAAGTGGATGGCACCATGAGGCCCAGGCCTTCATCGAACGCGCCGCAAGGGCGCCGAACGGTTGTCGCACGGCAGCAAGTTTCCGGCTGCGTTATGAAGCCTTCGGACTGGGAGCCCGGATCGGAGAAACCGTCGCGGCCCTGCGTTCGCGGCTGCTCGGGATGCCGTACGGCAATCAGGGGCTACTGATTTCCCGGCAGTTCTATGGAAAACTCGGTGGGCACAAGCCCTTGCCGGAACTGGAAGATCTCGATATCGCCAAGCGCATCGGACGCGGGCGGCTGGTTTTTCTTCGGGCGGCTGCCGTGACCCCCGGACAGGTGGACGCCGATGGTTTTGTCGCCGGTCTTCGCCAGACCCTGGCCCGCTTCTGCGTCGGCGCCCTGCGCCTGCCGGCAAGCCTTGCCGTCAGGCTGCATGGCTGAATGCGGAAACCCGGTCCTGTCAGGAGAGCGTTTTCACCATGCGAACGCTCGGAAACATCACGCTTCCGGGCAGTTCAACTTTGAAAGATCCGATGGTTTCAAAGCCGAATGATGCATAGAAAGCCGCGCCGTTGAGCGTCGAATAACAGTTAAGCGCGGTAAGACCTGCCCCGGCTGCCTCCTGCAGACATGTCTTCATCAGCAACCGTCCGGCGCCCTGCCGGGCAAACTCCGGATCCGTGCCAAAATGGCGGATGTTGCCGGTGTTTACGCTTTCGGTTCGTCCTGTCGGGGACTGCCGCGTCCAGCCACCGGCTCCAATGATGCGCCCTGCTGCAGTTTCGACGAGGTAATAGGTCCCGGAACTCAGCAGCTCAGGCCGGGCAACGGAGATAAACGGCAGGGCTTTTGCCAGAAGATCCGCGTCATAAGCCTCCCGCAGCAGGACCGAATAGCTTCGTTGCAGAAGCCCGGAAACTTTCGATGCGTCCTGCGGTGTCGCGACGCGGAGGGAGAACCGCATGACCTCAGGCTTCCCGGAGCTTGCCGCGTTTTAAGTGCTCATCGAGCCGCGGCATGATCTCCACGAAGTTGCACGGCATGTGCCGGTAATCCAGTTGCCATTTCAGGATGCCGTCCCAGGCATCCTTGCAGGCGCCGGGGGAGCCGGGCAGGACGAAGATGTAGGTGGCACCGGCCACACCGCCCGTTGCCCGCGACTGGATCGTCGATGTGCCGATCTTGTCGTAGGAAATGCGGTGGAAGACTTCCGAGAAGCCGTCCATGCGCTTTTCGAACAGCGGCTCCATCGCCTCCGGTGTCACGTCGCGGCCGGTGAAACCCGTGCCACCGGTCGAAATGATCACGTCGATGCCACCGTCTGAGATCCAGTCCTTGACCACTGCCTGGATGGCGGGAACGTCATCCGTGACGATCTTGCGGTCCGCAAGCCGGTGACCGGCTTTCTCTATACGGTCAACGAGGGTGTTACCGGACCGGTCTTCTTCCAGGGTTCTGGTGTCTGAGACCGTCAGAACGGCAATGCTCAGTGGAATGAAGGGGCGGCTTTCATCGAGGCGGGACATGGAATTCTCCTTTGTTCCCAAGACATAGGCGATTGCCGCTGTTCATTCCAGATGCGTTCGAAAATGTCGCAGGATGGGGTCTTTAGAAATAATATTACAAAAAATAACAAGATTTCGACACTTGTAAAACATTTAGGTCAGTATTATTGACTTAATTATCGGACCCAATTGCAAAGAGCCAATCATGACCACCTGGGACAGTCTTTATGCCAACCGCGCAGCCCGCATGCGCGCGTCGGAGATCCGCGAGCTGCTGAAACTGCTGGACAAGCCGGAAGTGATCTCCTTCGCTGGTGGTATTCCGGACGCAGCGCTGTTTCCGGCGGAAGCCTTCCGCGAGGCCTATACGGACATCCTGTCGGGGGAAGAGGCTGGAAAAGCTCTCCAATACGGTGTCAGCGAAGGCAGTTTGCGGCTTCGGCGCTGGATCGTTTCGCACATGCAGGAAATGGGCGTCGATTGTGGTCCGGAGCATATTCTGATCACCTCCGGCTCCCAGCAGGGGCTCGACTATATCGGCAAGCTGTTTCTGTCGGCAGGCGATACCGCGCTCGTCCAGTGGCCGACCTACCTCGGCGCGCTGCAGGCCTTCAACGCCTATGAGCCCGGTTTCGACCGGCTCGACCCCGGCACAAACCTCTCCGCCGCCGACTATCAGGCACGTGCCCGGGAGAAAGGCGGCAGGGTCAAGTTCGCCTATCTGTCGCCGGACTTTGCCAATCCGACCGGGCTGACGCTGGACGTGGAAGAACGCATGCGTTTGCTGACGCTTGCCGAAGAGCTGTCCTGCGCGGTGATCGAGGACGCGCCTTATGAAAGCCTGCGTTATGACGGAGAGGCCGTGCCACCGCTGCTGGCCCTCGATTGCGAGCGGTCCGGAGGGATCGACAAGGCGCGTACGCTTTACTGCGGCAGCTTCTCCAAGTCATTGTCGCCCGGTCTCCGGCTTGGCTGGATCTGCGCATCGCCGGAAGTGATTTCCCGGCTGGTGCTGATCAAGCAGGCGAGCGACCTGAACACCCCGGTGCTCAACCAGGAGGCCATGGCGCGTGTGGCCGAAGCTCGGTTCAAGACACATACCGCCATGACGAATGCCGTCTACAAGGCCCGCCGGGACGCCATGCTTGCGGCGCTGGAAAAATACATGCCGGCCGGTACCCGGTGGACGAGGCCGGAAGGCGGCATGTTCATCTGGGTGGAGCTGCCGGAGCAGGTCGATGCCGCGGCCCTGCTGCAGACATCGGTGGAAACGGCGGGCGTTGCCTTTGTTCCGGGCGGAGCGTTTCACCCGGACGGAGGCGGCACGAACACGTTGCGCCTCAGCTTTTCCTGCGCCGACTATGAAAAAATTGAAAAAGGTATTTCAAGGCTAGGCGGGTTGATTACCGAAACTGTCACGTCCACGTTGTAACAGTTTTGAAAAGGACACTGGACAGCAGGCAGGGACCGGATGGCGCTCAGCGATCAGGTGGACAATTACTGCGAGCGGATCGGGCCGGACTTCTGGTCCGAGCCGCTCAATGCCGTGTCCAATGCTGCCTTCCTGATCGCCGCGTTCGCGGCCTTCGTTCTATGGCGGCGGAATACCCCGGACGATCTTCCGGCGTTCGCCCTCATCGCGATCGTGGTTGCCACGGGGATCGGCTCGTTCCTGTTCCACACATTTGCCACACGATGGGCGAGCCTGGCGGACGTCATACCGATCGCCCTGTTCATTCACGGCTATCTCTTTTTCGCGCTGAAACGCTATCTGGAATTGCCCTGGTGGGGGGCGCTCGGCATTGTGGTCGTCTTCTTTGCGGCCTCGCCCTTTGCCGCTCGGGCCCTGGCTCCCCTGACGGGATCCTCCTCAGGATATGTACCGGCCCTGATGGCGCTCTATACCGTCGGCACGCTGTTCGTCCGGCGGAACAGGCCGCTGGGAAGCCTTGTCCTGCTGACGGGCCTGCTTTTTACCGTGTCAATCGGAATGCGGATGCTGGACGAGCCGATATGCGCTCAACTGGCCACCGGTACGCATTTCCTGTGGCATATTCTGAACGGCATCGTTCTATACCTACTATTACGGGTTCTCATTCTTCAGCGTGCCGGTTAGAGCCTTACGCTCCAAGGCACGAAGATCAGACGGAATATCGCGAAGAGCCGAACGGGGCACAGGTCCCGGCTCTTCCCGGATCAACAACATGACCCTACGGAAGAGGGCAGGGAGACAAGGACAGTCATGAGCGATAACAACAATACCGAAAGCGATCTGACGGAAGCCGCCCTTTTCTATCACGAGCACCCGCGGCCGGGTAAACTGGAGATCCAGGCGACCAAGCCGCTCGGCAACCAGCGCGACCTTGCGCTGGCCTATTCCCCGGGTGTTGCCGCGCCCTGCCTGGAAATCGCCGAGGATCCCGCGAAGGCCGCCAGCTACACCTCACGCGGCAACCTTGTCGCGGTTATCTCCAACGGCACGGCCGTCCTCGGTCTGGGCAACATCGGCCCACTGGCCTCCAAGCCGGTGATGGAGGGCAAGGCGGTGCTTTTCAAGAAATTCGCCGGCATAGACGTTTTCGACATAGAAGTGGCGGAAACCAATGTCGACAAGTTCGTCGACGCCGTGTCCGTTCTGGAGCCGACTTTCGGCGGTATCAACCTCGAGGACATCAAGGCGCCGGAATGCTTCATGATCGAAAACCGGCTCCGGGAACGGATGAAGATCCCGGTTTTTCATGACGACCAGCATGGCACGGCGATCATTGTCGGTGCCGCGGTCCGCAACGGGCTTGATCTGGCGGGCAAGAAGATCGGCGACGCGAAGATCGTCGCCTCCGGCGCGGGAGCTGCCGCGCTTGCCTGTCTGAACATGCTGGTGTCGCTCGGGGCCAGGCTGGAAAATATCTGGGTCACGGATATCGAAGGCGTCGTCTATGAAGGCCGCGAGGCGCTCATGGACGAGTGGAAAGCGAAGTTCGCCCAGAAGACCGACAAGCGAACCCTGGACGAGGTGATCGAGGGCGCGGACGTGTTCCTGGGGCTTTCCGCAGCCGGAGTACTGAAGCCGCAAATGGTGGAGAAGATGGGCAAGGGGCCGCTGATTCTCGCCCTTGCCAACCCGAACCCGGAAATCATGCCGGAAGAAGCCCTGGCGGTCCGGGAAGACGTCGTGATGTGCACCGGGCGCTCGGACTATCCCAACCAGGTCAACAACGTCCTGTGTTTCCCCTTCATCTTCCGCGGAGCACTCGATGTCGGGGCAACCACGATCAACGAGGAAATGAAACGGGCCGCCGTTGAAGCCATTGCGGGCCTTGCCCGCGAGGAACCTTCCGATGTTGCCGCGCGGGCCTATGGCGGCAAGACGGAAACCTTCGGGCCGAACTACCTGATCCCGTCACCTTTCGACCAGCGCCTGATCCTGCGGATTGCCCCGGCGGTTGCCAGGGCAGCCATGGCATCCGGCGTTGCGACGCGGCCGATCGAGGACTTTGATGCCTACCTGGACCGGCTGAACCGTTTTGTCTTCCGGTCCGGTCTGATCATGAAACCGATCATCCAGAACGCCAGCAAGGATCCGAAACGGATTATCTATGCGGAAGGCGAGGACGAGCGGGTTCTGCGTGCCGCGCAGGTTCTCCTGGAGGACCGGATCGCCCAGCCGATCCTGGTTGGCCGTCCGGAGGTGATCGAGGCCCGCTGTGAACGTTTCGGCCTGAAGATCCGCCCCGATGTCGATTTCCAGTGCGTCAACCCGCAGGACGACCCGCGTTACCGTGACTATGTCGACGAATATTTCGAATGCGTCGGCCGCAAGGGCATGCCGCCGAATGCGGCACGGACCGTTGTCAGAACCAATACCACGGTGATTTCCGCCCTCGCGGTCAGGCGTGGCGACGCGGATGCAGTGATCTGCGGTCTCGAAGGTCGTTTCAGCAAACATCTGCGCGACATCAAGCAGGTGATCGGGATTTGCGAAGGCGCGCGGGACCTGTCCGCCATGTCGCTGCTGATCAACTCCCGAGGCGCCGTGTTCCTGTCTGACACGTTCGTCACCGAAGACCCGACGGCGGAAGAAATCTGCGAAATGGCTGATCTGGCAGCAGAGGAAATCCGCCGTTTCGGCATCGAGCCGAAAATCGCACTGTTGTCGCTTTCGAACTTCGGCTCCCGCGACACGGCATCCTCCCGCAAGATGCGGGAGGCGACCGAACTGATCTGGAAGCGGCATCCGGAGCTGGAGGTCGACGGGGAAATGCACGGCGACAGCGCTCTGAGCATTGCCCTGCGCGAGCGCGTCATGCCGGACAGCAAGCTGACGGGGGAGGCCAATCTGCTGATCTTCCCGAACCTGGATGCCGCCAACATCGCCCACAACCTTCTGAAGGTGGCGACCCAGGCGCTGCATGTCGGGCCGATCCTTCTGGGAGCAGCGAAGCCCGCGCATATCCTGACCCCGTCCGTGACCTCGCGCGGCGTTGTCAACATGTCGGCACTGGCCAGCGTCGAAGCGCAGACACGTTCGTCCCGCTAAGTCTCAAGTGGGGCAAATCGCCCCTTCAAACAATGGACGCGGACCGGTAGAACCGGTCCGCGTTTGTTATTCAGCTGCCGAATTCCGGGAAACCATCCGATGAGCGAAGTGAAACAGCCTGCCGACTGCGTTCGCAAGGCCGACATCCGCACGGCCATCGATGCCCTTGATGAGGAACTGCTGCAGATCTTTGCGCGCCGTCAGCTTTATGTACGGCGCATGGCCGAGATCAAGCAGCATCCGGATGAGGCGTTCGACCACGAACGGATCGAAACCATGGTTTCCGCCATCAGGCTCCGGGCGGAAGAACTGGGGCTGGAGGGTGACCAGGCCGAACAGGTCTGGCGCACCCTGATCGACTGGAATGTCGCTTTTGAAAAACGGACCATCGCGGCTCGACTCGAAGTCCAGGACTGAGGTCTGGACAACAAGCAGCTTTTCTATGCTGTCAACGCTCCTACTTTATAGTTGGATTTGGTCCAATCGCGTGAGGGAACCGTTGATGCATTTCCGGAAAAAAGCCACCTTTGCCGCCATTGCCGCGTCCTTTCTGACTGCCGTTCCAGTGGTGTTTTTCCTGCCCGCAGAGGCACAATCGTCCTCTCGGCTGGAAACAGTCGCGGAAAATCTCACCCATCCGTGGAGCGTCGCTTTTCTCCCCGAGGGCGGTTATCTGGTCACCGAGCGGGACGGCCTGCTGAAATTCGTTTCCGAAGACGGCAGCCAGGTCGTTGTGCCGGGCACGCCGGAAGTCTTCGCACAAGGACAGGGTGGTTTGCTCGACATCGCGCTCAGTCCCGGCTTCGATATCGACAAAACGGTTTATCTGACCTTTTCCGAAGGTGGCCCGGAAGGGGCGGGCACGTCGCTGTTCAGGGCAAAACTCGTTCCGGACGGGGCCGGCTACCGGCTCGACAACGGTGAGACAGTTTTTTCAGGCAACAACCGGGATTACGGCGGCCGGCATTTCGGGTCGCGTCTGGCCTTTGCACCGGACGGAACACTGTTCATGACGGTGGGCGAGCGGGGTGACCGGGACCGCGCGCAGGATCCGTCGCGCCACAACGGATCGGTTTTGCGCCTGACCGTGGACGGCAAACCCGCGCCCGGCAATCCCTTTCTCGGGCGGGAAGGTTTCAGGCCCGAAATCTGGTCCATCGGCCACCGCAATCCGCAAGCGGCCGCCATCAGTCCGGCGACCGGCAAACTCTGGACCGTCGAACACGGGGCCCGGGGCGGGGACGAGATCAATATTCCTGAAGCCGGAAAGAATTACGGCTGGCCGGTCATCTCCTATGGGCGTCATTACTCCGGAGGCAAGATCGGGGAGGGGACTTCAAAGCCCGGCATGGAACAGCCTGTTCACTACTGGGATCCGTCGATCGCCCCTTCCGGAATGGCCTTTGTAACCAGCCCGAAATATCCGGACTGGCAGGGCGACCTTCTTGTCGGCGCGCTTGCCGGACGGCACCTGGCTAAGCTGGACCTTGAGGGAGACAGGGTCGTTTCGGAGGAGAAGCTGCTACAGGACCTGGGAGAACGGATCCGGGATGTCCGCCAAGGGGGCGACGGTTATGTCTATCTACTGACCGACAGTGACGAGGGCAGACTGCTCCGGCTGTTGCCATAACGCCCGGCAAACGCACCGGGCGGAGCTGCCATGCGGTCACGGCGCTTGACTTTTCAGGCCACTCCGCCGATATAGCGCACTGCAATCTCTGCCGCGTGAGCAGACAGCGCGCCCGGTCCGGTTATGACACCAGACAAGATTTTGGGCGGACGCTTAGCGGTTGCAGAGAAAAGGGCCTAATGACGGGTCCAACCAGTTCCCATTTCACGCGAGGGTCTGGCGGCATTGAGAACGGCTTCCAGAAACGGGCCGGCTGCCGCAATCCAACATAGAGCCGCAAGTATGAATGCTTGCGGTCATACAGGCGTGTTTTGTGACGCTTGAACCAAGGAATTTAATTTGACTGACTTTCAAAGCCTGGGTCTCTCCGACGGTCTGCTGACTGCCGTGGCCGAAAACGGCTATGACGTTCCCACCCCGATCCAGAAAATGGCCATTCCGCTCATCCTGGAAGGCCGGGATCTCATGGGACTGGCGCAGACGGGAACCGGCAAGACGGCAGCCTTCGGCCTGCCTCTGATCGAACGCCTTCTGGCCGAAAACGGGAAGCCGCTGCCGAAGGGAACGCGGGCGCTCATCCTGGCGCCCACCCGCGAACTGGTGAATCAGATCGCCAAGAGCCTGGTCTCCTTCCTGAGGAAGACGCCGCTTCGGGTCACCTCCGTCGTCGGCGGCGTGTCGATCAACGGCCAGATCAAGCGCCTTTCCAGGGGGACCGATATTCTGGTCGCCACGCCGGGTCGGCTGCTGGATCTTGTCGACAGGAACGCCGTGGATCTGAAAACCGCTTCCTACCTGGTTCTCGACGAGGCCGACCAGATGCTGGATCTCGGTTTCATCCATGCCCTGCGCCGCATTTCCGGACTGGTGGCCAAGGAGCGGCAGACGCTGCTCTTTTCCGCGACGATGCCGAAACAGATCAACGAACTGGCACAGTCCTATCTAACCAATCCGGAACGTGTCGAAGTTGCGCCGGCCGGCAAGACTGCGGACAAGATTACCCAGTCGGTTCATTTCATGGACCAGAAAGCCAAGAGCGACTTCCTTGTCGAGCAGCTTCAGGAAAAGCCGGACGGCATGTCGCTTGTCTTCTGCCGCACCAAACATGGTGCGGAAAGGCTGATGCGCAAGCTGTCACAAAGCGGACTGGCGGCCGGGTCCATTCACGGCAACAAGAGCCAGGGGCAGCGCGAGCGCGCCATTCGCGACCTGAAGGAAGGCCGGATCAATGTCCTGGTGGCGACGGATGTCGCCGCCCGCGGGATCGACATTCCGGGCGTCAGCCATGTGTATAACTTCGACCTGCCGGAAGTGCCCGAGAACTACGTTCACCGGATCGGGCGTACCGCCCGCGCC